>JBKOYZ010000176.1:0-14238 GCA_046725655.1 Actinomycetota bacterium
TCCTCGAGAATGCTGGGACGGTTGGGCAGGTGGCACATGGCGTCGATGGAAAGCACGGCATCGAAGCTCTCGTCCTCGAACGGCAGGCGCTCTCCGGCGTCGATCCGTACGAAGCTGGCCCGGTCGCCGAGACTGCGCGCCTCAGCTGACTGCGTCGCGGCGGCGATGCCCTCCTCGAGAACGTCGACCCCGAGGACGCTCGCGCCGGTCGTTTCCGACAGGCGGAGGGCCGGCCCACCCGAGCCACAGCCGACGTCGAGGAGACGCGATCCGGCCCGCAGACCGAGCCATTCGCCGAAGCGCTCGAGCTCGTCGCCGGTCACCCAGCCGGATTGGCCCAGGTCGTCGCCATACGTCTGGCGGCGCACCCGCTCTCGCACCTTGGAGCCGGCATACGACGAGGCGTAGAGCGGAACCTCCCCCACGGCGGTCAAGGCTAATCGTTCGATCCGGAGCAGAAAAGGCGGCGGCCCAGCGCCCGGCTCAGCGGAGGCCGGCGGCTCAATGCGCGGGGTTGAAGACGCTGAGCCGCTCGAGCACCAGAGCGTCTGCCTCGCGCTCGCTCGATTCGTAGTCGGTCACGGCGGAAAGGAAATGGCGGCGGTCGAGCGTGTAGAGCCGGAGCGGCGTGCGTGCGCGCACGGTGGCCGTACGCAGCGTGTCCTGAAGCAGCGCGATCTCACCGAAGCCGTCTCCTGCACGCAGCACTCGAATTAGGCGGCCGTCGCCGATCACTTCGGCTTCACCGCCCTCGATCACGTAGAAGCGATCGCCGTGCTCGCCCTGGTGAAAGACCTCGCCGCCCGCCAGGACATCGAGGCGCTCGACGTGCGCCGCCAGCTCGTCGATCGCGGGCATTGGCAAGGGGCGGAACATCGCGACGTCGTTGAGAACCTCGATCTCCTCATCCCGGTGCGCGATCGCGGCGTCGATCGCGTGCAGGCGTCGCCAGGCAAGCGCCGCGGCCGTCGGGGCCATCAGCCCGAGCACGACCAAGGCCCCGCGGACCCCGAGCAGATCGATGGCGAGCGCCGTGATGAACGAACCGACGGCTATCGACAACGCGGTCAGGCTCGCCTTCGCGCCGAACACTCGCGCGAGCAGCTCCTCCGGCACGAGCCGGGCGGGCAACGTGTGCAGGCCGATGTCGGCGAGCGCGTTGCCGATGCCGATCACGCCCATCAACCCCAGCACCACCGGTTCGTGCGGTAGGGCCCCGCTCAAGGTGAGCGGCAGGCCCCAGAGCATGACGCCGAGACCCTCGAGGGAGGCGAGCCGTCGGCCGGTCACGAACGTGGACGCGCCCAGCGAGCTCGCGACGGCGCCTGCGCCGACGGCTGCGGTCAGCAGGCCGACCCCGCTCGCTCCCATCCCCAGCTGCTCGAGCGCGAGGACGACCACGAACACGTACAGAAAGCCCTGCGTCAGCGCCTGCACGAGCGCCAGTCCGACCAACAGGCCTGCGTCGCGATAGCGCGCGAGCGCCCGAAACCCTTCCACCGTCTCGTGGGCGATCCGCCGTAGCGGCTGCGGCTGGCCGCGCGGCGGCCGCTCGTACGACAGCCGGAGCAGGAGCACGGCGGACGTGAGCGACAAGATGGCGCTCGTCACGAACACCGCGGCCGGGCTGCTGAGAACGAGGAGCAGCGCGGCCGCGAGCGGGCCAAGGAGGGTGCTGAGCGAGTCGAGGAGGCCGCGAACCACGTTGGCGCTGCTCAGCTCGAAGGGTGTGTTGCAGAGCCCCGGCAGCAGTGCCGAGTGGGCCGGGCGAAACAACCTGAAGGCGGCGGTGGCGATCACCGCCAGCGCGTAGACCGCCACCTTCGGCCCGCCCGTGTGGAGGACCGCCGCCGCGACCCCCGTTGCGGCGGCGCGAATCAGGCATGACCACACCAACACCCGATCGCGCGAAAAACGGTCGGCGAACGTCGTCCCCACCGGCGCGAGCAGCGCGGCAGGAGCGGTGCGCACGAAGGCCACGAGGCCGACCGCCTCGGCGCCGCCGTCGCGAAACGCAACCACGCCGAGCGCGACCGTGAAGGCCGCCTCGGCCGTCCAGGCGGCACCGAACGCCAGCTGGGCGCGCAAGAGACCGGGGTTCCGCACCGTCGCCGAAAACGCGCGACCCGATGCCGCGATCCGCTTCCGCACCCAGGCCGACGGCGTCGAGCGGATCAGGCCTCGGCTCGCGCGGCGTCGTACTGCGGCCTCCGACGATCCTCAGCCAAGTCGAGATCATGATTACGTTGCCGACGCATCTCGCCAACCCGCCGCTCGCATCATGAACCCACTCGTCGTGCTCGCAATCATCGCCGCAGCAGTGGCCGTATCGGTCACGCTGATGCTGCTCGTCCGGCGGTTCGCCGCCCCTGCCGGGGGATTCTTCACCGACTCCGATCGCGCGGCCGGCGTGTTCGGCGTCACTGGAACCGGCTTCGCCGTGCTGCTCGCGTTCGTCATCTTCCTCTCCTTCTCGAGCTACGACCGCGCACGTGAGAAGGCCTCCGTCGAGGCGGTGGCGATCAGCCAACTCTTTAGGACGGCGAACCTCTTCCCGCCCGACGGGCAGCGACAACTGCATGGGGAGCTGATCTGCTACGCCCGCGCGGTCATTCACGACGAGTGGAGAACGATGCGCGACGAGCGCGAAAGTTCGCTCGTGGACGGTTGGCTGGCGCGAATTGAACACACAGTCGACCGGACCCAATTGCACGGCGACAAGCAGAGACTCCGCCTTCGACCACTGGTTCGACCAGTCGGCGGAGCGGCGGGAGGGCCGGCGCGGGCGGCTGGCCGAGGCCGAGCCACTTGTTCCCCGGCTCGTCTGGCTGGCGCTCTTCCTGGGCGGCGGGCTGATCATCGTCTACATGTGCTTCTACGCCGACCCCAGGGAGCCGGCATTCGTTCAGGCGCTGATGGTCGGTTCCGTGACCACGATGGTGGTTGCGGGTCTGCTGGTCGTCCGGTTCCTCGACCGGCCCTACACGAACGCGAGCGGCAGCATCAAACCGACTGCGATGACGGCCACGCTGCGCCAGATGGAACGGCGGGACACAGAATCCGGCAGCAGCCCGGCGCAACTCTGCGGCGAACGCGGACGGCCGCGCGGCCTGCGCGGCTAGCGTGGTTTGGCGCGGGTCTACGCCGCTCGGCGGAGATGGTCTCGCGTCGAGCCGACCTTAGCTTGCAAGTCGGGGTCAGCCAGTGGCCAGAGCCGTCTCTCACCTAACCCGCGCGCTTGAGCTCGAGGACCTGCATGCACTCAACTCGGCAGGGCCGAGGCCGCCTGCCGGACCGTGCCGGTGCTTGAGGCCGCCTCGGGCGTCGTGGTGATCGCCGAGGACGCCTAGCTGACGACGGTGACCGAGTGTTTCACGATCGCCCCGAACAGGTAGCCGCCCGTGTTGCGTCCCGCCGGTTTGCAAATTCGACAACGACCACATCTCGCACACATCCCGCGGGAAGTCGCCGGAAGCTCACGCTGAGGCCCGGCAATCCCCGCACGGCAACGGAGAAAGCCCTGCTCTCGGGTGCAAATCCCCGCTTATTCCCGGCCAGCCCGGAGCTACCAAGACCGGCCTGTCACGCCGGAGGTCGCGGGTTCGAGTCCCGTCGCTCCCGTAGAAATCCCTGCAAATTGGAATCTTTTGGTGTCGGATTTGGTGCAAACGACCGCCGGCTTCTTTTCATCCCGCGCAGATCCCGCGGGCGAATCGCACCGAAATCCCCGCAAGGAGCCGGCGGTCGCCGCCAATCCCCGGAGGAGGATGACCGGCCAAGTCGGCCGGAGGTCTTCCCGCGCTCGAGCGGAGAGGGAACGTCTTTGCAGCCGCTTCGCCCTCGCATGCGACAGCTCGCGGAGCATCGCGCGCGAATCCCGCGCCGTCTCACGAGTAAAGACGGCTGAACGACCGCTTAACGCTCGTTTAGTGTAAGGATCGAGCGCTCAGACGGGTGGCCACCGGCCACTGACGGCACGCTTCTGGCGCAAGGACGCTCGCTCAACTGAGTGTCCAGTCCTCACATAAACACCAGGCGAAAGAAGAAGAGGCTGCCTCGGCAGCCTCTTCTTCTTGACCTCGGCGTCGCCTAGTCGTCCAGTCCACCGTGGACGCTCTTGGCCCGGTACCTGGTCGTCCCCGGGATCGGAATGAACTGCGCCCAGGCGGGGACAGAGACATTCACCGTCGAGGACTCGTTCGGCAGCCTCTTCGTCGACGGCGACCTTGGCAGCTTGGGTACGACGACGCAATCGGGATCGCACGGCCTCGCTCCCGCGGCCTGGACGGACGCTCCGATGCCGAGTACGGCGAGGACCGCGACTGCGATCAGGACTCTGATGCTGGCGAGCTTTTCCATGATTCCCTCCTTTCTCTCGCTCGCTGACATCGCTGCCAAGTAGACGGAGCTGGCGTTGCAGCCCGGAAGCGGCGTTGTTGCAACCGGTTTGCACTGCTACGGTCGGCGGTGGAACCGGGTTAAGGAAGGCGAATGGAGTACCGCGTCCTGGGGCCGCTCGAGGTGCTCGCGGCAGGCGGAGAGAAGCTCGCTCTCGGCGGCGCGATGCAGCGGAGCGTGCTTGCCTCGCTCCTGCTCCGGCGCGGGCAGACGGTCGCACGCGATCGGCTCATCGACGACCTCTGGGATAAGCCTCCCGAGACTGCAGCCAGGACCGTCCAGGTTTACGTGTCCCGTCTACGCCACCAGCTGCCGTCGGGGGCGATCGAGAGCCACCCCGGCGGATATCGGCTGGTAGTCGACGGGGCCGAACTCGACCTGGAGATGTTCGAGCAACGAGCCCAGGAGGGGCATACGGCACTCGCCGCCGGCGACTACCAGCAGGCCGCGGCCCTGCTTCGGGGAGCGCTCGCGCTCTGGCGGGGGCCGGCACTGGTCGGACTGAACTCGCAGGCGCTTCGGCGTGAGGCCCAGCGGCTCGAGGAGTTCCGGCTAAGCGTCCTCGAGGATAGGACTGAGGCCGACCTCGGCTGTGGCCGGCACGGCGAGCTCGTGTCAGAGCTTACGGCCGTCGTAAACGAGCACCCTTTCCGGGAGCGCCCCCGCGCACAGCTGATGCGAGCGCTTTACCACTCCGGAAGACCTGGCGACGCGCTTGCGCTCTACCGGGACGGGCGGCGCATGCTCGTGGAAGAGCTCGGTCTAGAGCCAGGCCAGGAGTTGCGCGAGCTTGAGCAGGCGATCCTGCGTCAAGCCGCTGAGCTCAAGGTGCCCGAACCTAAGCGATCGAGGGTTATCGGAGAGCCCGTTCCATCGCCGGAGCCAGAGCCGCCGCGTTGGCAAGCTCCGCCGCGCGAGGTTCGGAAGACGGTCACGATCCTGTTCTGCGACGTCGTCGACTCCACGGGGCAAGCCGAGGCTGCGGATCCGGAAGTCGTGAGATCGCGGCTTGCTCGGTTCTTCGAGCAGATGAAGACGATCGTCGAGCGTCATGGCGGCGCCGTCGAGAAGTTCATCGGCGACGCGGTAATGGCTGTCTTCGGCGTGCCTAGGGCGCACGAGGACGACGCTCTCCGGGCCTGCAGGGCGGCGATCGAAATGCGTAACGCCTTGCCCACGCTCGGAATCGAGGGCCGGATTGGTCTCGTGACAGGCGAGGTCGTCACCGGTACTCAGGAGCGGCTGGCGACCGGCGACGCGGTGAATGTGGCAGCGCGGCTGGAACAGGCGGCGCAGGCGGGGGAGATCCTGATCGGCGAGGAGACCCTGCGGCTGACGCGCGACGCGGTCGAGGTAGAACCGGTGGCGCCGCTTGCGCTGAAGGGGAAGTTGAGACCGGTGCCGGCCTTTCGGCTGCTCGCGGCAAATCAGCAGCCCGAACGGCCACCGGCGGCGCCGATGGTCGGCCGGGAGAGCGAGCTCGAAAGGCTAAGCGCCGCTTTCGACCTGGCCGTCGGGCGTCGCTCGTGCGAGCTGTTCACGATTGTCGGCGAGCCCGGGGTGGGCAAGTCGCGGCTCGTGCGCGAATTTCTGTCCGGGCTTCCCGCCATGGTGGCCGCGGGTCGCTGCCCGCCGTACGGCGAGGGCATCACGTACTGGCCGGTCGTCGAGGCTTTGAAGCAGCTCGGCACGCGACCGCCCGAGCCCGAGGCGGCTGCGGCGGTCGCCTCGCTCCTCGGCGAAAGCGAGACCGTCGCGCCGGCGGAGGAGATCGCCTGGGCCTTCCGGCGGACGCTGGAGACGGCTGCCGGGGAGCAGCCGCTCGTGGTCGTGTTCGACGACATCCAGTGGGGCGAGCGAACGTTCCTCGACCTGGTCGAGCACGTGGCGCTGCTCGCCGCGGGCGTCCCACTCCTACTGCTCTGCATGGCGCGGCCGGAGCTGACCGAGCGGCGAAGCGGCTGGCCCGTCGCGCTGCGGCTCGAGCCGTTGGCCGCCGACGCGGTGCAGCGGCTACTGCCGAACCAGTTGGACGACGAGCTGCGTGCGCGGATCGAACGTGCTGCCGGCGGGAATCCGCTCTTCGTTGAGGAGATGGTCGCGATGGCCGCCGAGGCTCGGGGCGACGTGACCGTTCCGGCGACGCTGCGCAGTCTGCTCGCAGCGAGGCTGGATCAGCTGGACCCGGACGAGCGGCGCATCCTGGAGTTTGCCGCCGTCGAAGGCGAGCTCTTCCACCGTGGTGCGATCCGCGCACTCGCCGGCGGCGACGTCGAGGTGACTCCGCGGCTGGCGGCGCTCGTGCGCCGGCAGCTGATCCAGCCCGATCGGGCGCTAGTCACGGGCGACGACGGCTTCAGCTTCCGGCACTTGCTGATCCGCGACGCCGCGTACGAAGCGTTGACGAAGTCCGAGCGGGCCGAGTCCCACGAGCGCCTTGCGAACTGGCTCAACGAGGAGGGCAAAGGGCTCGTCGAGTTCGACGAGCTCGTCGGATATCACCTCGAGCAGGCGGTGCGCTACCGCGACGAACTGGGGCTAGCCGCGGAGGCGCTCGCCGAACGCGCCGGATCGCATCTCGCCGCCGCAGGGAGGCGGGCGTTCTGGCGAGTCGACGAGCCCGCGGCTGCGTCGCTCCTCGAGCGCGCACTCGAACTGACCCGGCCCTTCCGGCTCGACGTCGACCTCGAGCTCGACCTCGCGGACGTTTTTCAGATCGGCGACCCCGAGCGCCGCTCAGCACTGGCCGAAGCTGCGGCCGATCGTGCCGCGGCCGCCGGCGATCGGGCGGGCGAGGCCCAAGCACGAGTCGCCGCCCTCGAGAGCCGAGCGTGGCTGGGATCGGCGGACGTGGACGAAGTCGAGCGGCTCGCGCAGGCGGCGGTACCCCTGCTCGAGCAGGCGGGCGATCACGCGGGACTGGCTCGCGTCTGGAGCACGCTCGCATTCGGAGTCGCGAACGGCCGCGGCCGCTACCAGGACATGATGAAAGCCTCCGAGCAAGCCGATCAGCACGCCAAGCTCGCCGGCCGACCCGATGCGGGCTTGGGCTTCTCGACCCTCGCACTCGTCGAAGGACCCACCCCCGCCGGCGAGGCGCTGCAGCTACTGACCAGTCGCCAGAAGAACCCATCTCCGCCGGAAGCGCTGTTCCGTGCCGTCCTGCTTGGGATGCTTGGGCGCTTCGACGAGGCCTGGCCGCTCGCTTTGGGAGCCAACGAGCGACTGCGCGAGCTGCGGGGTGACGCCAGGGGGTGGTGGCTCGGGACGATCGCCGCGTTCGCGGGCGACCATGAGACGGCTGTCCGCTACTACCGTCGCGCGCTCGAGTTTCATGAATCCACCGGGAACACCGGCGCTGTCTCCGGGGTGGCGCCGCTGCTCGCGCGTGAACTCTGTGCACTCGGACGGTATGACGAGGCTGCTCCACTCGCGGAGCGCGGCCGGCGCGCTGCGGCCGAGTGGGACGTATGGGGGCAGGTGGAGTGGAGACGGGCCCAGGCCGTCATCGACGCCGCCGCGGGCCGTCAAGCCGACGCGGAAAGACTCGCCCGCGAGGCCGTGGCGATCGCGGAGCGCACCGACGCCCTCGGCTACCAGGGCGACGCACTAAGCGATCTGGCGGAGGTGTTGCTGTCCAGCGGCCAGCGTAAGGAAGCGGTGGCCGTGTTGGAACAGGCACTTGACCGTTACGAGCGGAAGGAGAACCTCGTCATGGCCGAGCGCGTGCGAACACGCTTGGCGGAGATGAAGCTCTCAGATTCGGCCGAAGAACCCGCCTAGCTCGAGGATAGTTCGGGCACCAATTGACCGTTTAGTGCAAAGAGTTCGATACCTAACCCCCGCCCAATACGATCCTTAACCCTCCCGGGATTCGAGCCGGAACGGTTGCAGGCCATCACGCCGTGGGCGCAAAACGACGCCTCCACCTGCCCCTCGGTCATCCCGCGTAAATCCCGGCCGCGCATGACCGTTCTGCGGCGCTAGCGGCTATTGCGGTCGCACGGCAGTGGCCGCGGGCCAAACCGGCCACCCTCGACGCGGCAGGCCCGGCCGCTCGATCCCGTATCCTCGAACGTGTGTTCGAGACGGAGCGTGGGCTCGACTGGCTGGGCGAGCTGAACGAGCAGCAGCGGGGGGCGGCAACCGCTCCCTCGGAGCAGCCGCTGCTGATCCTCGCCGGCGCTGGCAGTGGCAAGACGGCGACGCTGTCAGCACGGGTGGCGTGGCTGATCGCGCAGGGGCTGGCGCCGGAGCGGATCCTGCTGTTGACGTTCACGCGCCGTGCCGCCGCCGAGATGCTGACGCGGACGCGCACGCTGCTCGAGCGGGCCGGGATCGCCGCTCGCGGCCAGGTCGTGGGTGGGACCTTCCACGCGGTGGCCTGGCGGCTGGTGCGCCTCTACGCCGAGCCGCTGGGGTTGCCGCCGCGCCTGAGCGTGCTCGACGCCGGGGACAGCGCCGACCTGCTCGACCTCGTCCGCGAGGAGCTCGGTTACGCGGAGTCGGGCAAGCGCTTCCCGCGCAAGGCGACCCTGGCCGACATCTTCTCGCGCACCGTCAACGCACAGCGTCCGCTCTCAGAGGTGCTGGCGGAGCAGTTCCCCTGGTGTGAACCCCACGGGGACGAGATCGGTCGAATCTTCAGCCGCTACGGACGGCGAAAACGCGAAGCGCAGGCACTCGACCTCGACGACCTCTTGCTGTACTGGCGCGCACTCGGAACGCACGACGTTGCCGGTGCCCGCCTCGCGGCGATGTTCGACCATCTGCTCGTCGACGAGTACCAGGATGTGAACGCGCTCCAGGTCGAGATCGTGCGCGCACTACGTCGCGATAACCGCGGGCTCACCGTGGTCGGCGACGATCTGCAGGCGATCTACAGCTTCCGCGCCGCCAGCGCCGAGCACATCCTCGGCTTTCGGACACTCTTTCCGGATAGCTCGACGGCGACGCTGGAGCGCAACTACCGCTCGACGCAGCCGATCCTCGACACGGCCAACGCCGTCGCGGCGCAGGCCGAGCGCAGCCATTCGAAGCGACTACAGAGCGCGAGCGGCGATGGCCGGCGACCGCAGCTCGTCTTCTGCCGCGACGAGGCCGAGGAGGCAACGGCGGTCGCCGAGCGCGTTCTCGCCGAGCACGAACGCGGGCTCGCGCTGCGCGAGCAGGCGGTGCTGATGCGGACCGTCCACCACTCCGACCTGCTGGAGCTCGAGCTTGGCCGCCGTCGGGTCCCGTACGCCAAGTACGGCGGGATCCGCTACCTCGAAGCGGCCCACGTCAAAGACTTCCTCTCCCTGTTGCGCCTGGTCGGCAATCCCGCCGATCAGGTCAGCTGGTTTCGCGTCCTGCAACTGCTCGAGGGCGTTGGACCGCGAATCGCGCGCCGGATCCTCGACGCGCTCGAACTCGAGTACGCGACGCTGCCGGAGCAATGGGCAAGCGCCGGTGTCGTGCCCGATGCGGCCCGGAGCGCTGGTGCCCCACTCTTCGAAGCGCTCGCCGCCGCCGCGGCCAGCGGAGCTCCGGGCACCCAAGCCGAACTGCTCCAGCAGGCGCTCGCACCTTTCATCCGCCGGCGCTATCCGGACGCCGAGCCGCGCCTGCATGACCTTGTGCTCCTGGTCGACGCCGCGGCCAAGACGGGCAGCCTCGAGCAGTTCGCCGCCGAACTCGCCCTCGACCCACCGCAATCGAGCGCCGATTTCGCCGGACCGCCGAAACTGGACGAGGACTATCTCGTCCTGAGCACGATCCACTCGGCGAAGGGACTCGAGTGGGACGTCGTTCACCTGATCCACGCCTCCGACGGCAACCTCCCCTCCGACATGGCCCTCTCGAACCGCGAGGGCCTCGATGAGGAGCGGCGGCTCTTCTACGTCGCGCTGACGCGTGCGCGACGCGGACTGCACGTCTACGTTCCCGTCCGCTACTTCCACCACCCGCTCGGCGTCGATGATGCGAGCGGGCTCGGCAAGACCTCGCGCTTCCTGACGGACGATGTGCGAGCGCTCTGCGACGTCGTCCAAACGAATGAATCGCAGCCGGCGCTTGTCGGCACCGAGATCCACGAACAGGTCACCGTCACACTCGACGAGCTCTGGCGTTGACGTGCTGCGGTTCGACGAGTGGGCCGATTACTCCTTTACCCCCTCGCGACCGAGGCCTTCGTCTGCGTACTCGATCAGCAGGTCACTGACCGAAAGGCCTCGCCGCTCGGCCTCAGCGGCGAGTCGCTCTGCCAGCTCGGTCGGGAGAACGACCGTGCGACGAACGCAGTCGTCGCTCTCCCAGACATCCTCGGGCGTCTCAGACAAGCTCTCTCCTCTCGGACGCAATCCGCCGCGCCGGCTCCTCGAGCGGGACGTAGCGGCGCAGGATCCGGTCGCTCAGAAGGCCGAGACAGCTGAGATTCGGGAAGCCGGGCCCCTGCGCCAGGCCCGCGAGGACCGGCAGATGGAGCGGCGGGGACAGCCCGGCGATCGACAGGCCGACGTCGATGCGTCGTTCAAGCTCGGCCCCGGCCGCGTCCTCGAGCCGACGCCGCGCGTCGTGGCCGAGCAGAGCCTCGAACCACCGAGCGTCGAAGCCGATGGCGACGACGACGAGGTCGTAGGCGACACGCTCCCGCTGGTCGTCGTACTCGATCGTGACGACGACCTGCCGGTCGCCCGCTTCGATCGCCGCTGCCCGGCCGGCGAGCGTGCGGAATCCCCGTGAGTGATTCAGGATCGCCTCTGCCTGCATGGAAAAGACGCCTCGGTCGGTGCGCTCGAGGAACTCGCGCCGATGCGACTCCGCCAGCCGCGGCCAGTCACCGGGGTCGGAGTAGAAGCGGTTCTCGTCGTAGCTCTCCCCACGGGAGTAGAGAACCCCTCGACTGGTCAGGACGTCCACCGTCGAGCGGTTGTGTGACTTTTTCAGCAGGCTGATCACGATCGAGGCCGCCGTCTCCCCGCTGCCGATCACGCACACGCTCTCGGCGACCTGCTTCTTGAGAGCTCGCTCCTGCAGCCAGTAGTTGCGTCCGTCGAACACGCGCGGGTGCTCCCGTGGCTGGCTGGCGACCGTGATCGGTGGGCCGGAGCCAGTGAAGACGACCCCGTCGGCCGAAATCGCCTCTCCCCCCTCGAGCGTCAGCCGCCACCTGTCGCCCTCGACGTCAAGGCCGACAACCTCGCCGTTGACGAGCTCGGCTTCGGCCCGCTCGGCGACCTCGCGTAGGTACGCAGTCCACTCCCGGTGCGTCGGCCGCATCCGTCCGCGATCGACCCAATCGGCGTATCGGCCGTGTGCCATCAGATGCCGCTGCCAGCTGAACTCCGCCATCGCCGCAGTGACCGCGGCCGACGCGGCGCCCCAGCTCTCGGGATACGGAAACCCCACGTCCTTCTCCGGGGGCGTTCCCAGCGGCAAGAGGCCGTTCGTATATCCCTGCCGTCCGCTCCAGTTTCCGGCCGCGGCGCCTCGATCGATGAGCGCGACCTCTGGAACATCGAGGCCGACCGCAGCAAGCGCACGCGCCTTGGCGGCGATCGCGATGCCCTTGGGCCCCGCGCCGATGACCGCCAACGTCGGCATCAGACGAGGATAGTCACACGCAGAGCCTGCACCCAGCGGTCGCGAGCACGGCGGCCGCGACATCGACGGCAAGCGACTTCATCGGCGACCTCGGGCCACCGGCGACGCGCGCCAGACGACAAGCCCGAGCGCAAGCAGGATCCAGCTCACGAGCGCCGCGACTACCTCCCGGCGCCGCGCTGCGCCGTCCTCTCAGAATCTCTCATGGATGCGAGAGGAAGCCTCAGACGACCCGACCTCGGTTGCGGTTGTTCGCCCGAGCTCGGCCATCACGCGCCAGAATCGGCGGCGCCCGTGTGCGCGAGGATCGCGTGTGCGATGGGCTCCCAGTCGGCTCGATCGACCCCGTGCCCGGCTCCCTCGAGTGTCAGCGGTCTCGCTCCCGGGATCTCCTCCGCCAGCGCTCGCCCGTGCGCGAGCGGGAACATCGGATCGCCGGTGCCGTGGATCACAAGCGTTGGCACCGCGATCGACGAGATCGACTCGGACGGAACGTCGCCTTCCGGGATCAGGCTGTGGTTCTCCGAGGCGGCGATGTCACGCGCGCGCTCGACATCGCGACGGACGAGCTCGCGCCAGGCCGCCTCGTCGAAGGGCCGCACGCCTCCCGCGAGCATGCGCTCGTAGGCGACCAGGTACTCGATCACCGACCCTCGATCCGACCAGTCCACCTCAGCCGAGGCTAGGAAGTCGCTGAAGCGCTCGGTCGCCGAGGGAAGGCTGCGTTCCCCGGCAGTTGCAGGAGACGTGCTGATGAGGACGAGCGAGAGCACGCGGTTGGGGAAGCCGAGCGCGAGCAGCTGCGCGAACGCCCCACCCGCCGAGACGCCGACCACGTGCGCGGCTCCGATCCCGTACGCGTCGAGGACGCCGACGGCATCGGCCACCAGGTCGGCGCGGGTGTACCTGGGCTGCCCCGGCTCATAGGCGACCGAGCGGCCGGTATCGCGGTGGTCGTAGCGGATCACGAAGCGACCACCGTCGGCAAGCAACCGACAGAAACCCTCCTCCCACCAGAGCATCGACGCACCAATGCCCATCACCAGCAGCACCGGCGGATCGCCCGGGTCGCCGAACGGCTCCGTACAGAGCTGGACGCCACTCGCTTCGGTCATCCGCTCGGCCACGCTGCCGCCTCCTTCAACTGCGAAACGCCGTTCGCGCGCACACGTCCGGCGGATCGACCCCCGGCTCCCGCAAGAGCTCCCTGCAAAACGGGATGGTTTAGGGTGTCAGCCGACTTGGCCGGCTTGCGGACGATCACGTCGAACACGTGCCAGTGCTTGGGACCCAGGAACGACGGCCCGTCTTCCTCCGTCTCGTCGAGGACGACGATGTCGAGCCCGTCCACGAGCCGTTCGACCTGCGCCCGCTCGTGGAACCGCATGTCGGGCCGGCCCGCCCAGGTGTCGTGGGTACCGAACAGGTTCACGACGAGGTACCCGCCCGGGTTGGCGCGGTCTCGCGTTTGAGCCCAGAAGCGATCGAAGGCCTCCGGCGCGAGGAACGGCAGCGTGTAGCCGGCATACAGCAGGTCGAACGGCGGCAGCTCGGCGTCCTCCACCGGAGTGGAGCGGATCTCGAGGCGGTCCGCGAGCTCGGCCGGCACGCGCGGGCGAAGGACCTCGGCGGCCTCCGGTGACGCATCGATCGCCAGCACCCGCCATCCCGCGGCGAGCAGCGCGAGCGTCTCCTCCCCGTCGCCGAACCCGACCTCGATGGCCTGTGCCGGCCTGACGCCCGCTTCCTGCAGGACCCGGACGCCCCGAACGAATGGCGGGCGCAGCTCCCGGCCGAGCGTGTGCTGGTAGTAGTCCGCCCAGCTCGTTTCAGGGGGCGCCGCGGAAGCGGGGTCGCGGTCGTCGGCCATCGTTCGAACCTCCTGCTGGGGGAGCGCATGGTAGTCGAACCCACCGCACGACACCGGGCGCCGCGCCGCCGGTACGGGCAACAGTCCCGTTGGTTTCAGCTAAGGCAACGGCGCATCCCGCACCTATCCCGCAGGAGGCCGCCGGGCGCCCCCGGCGATGCCCGCCGATCCCCGGAAGCTCACGGGCAAAAGACCCGCTCGCGCCGCAAATCCCCTCCTGTCCCCGCTTAGCCCGGAAGCGCTAAGACCGGCCTGTCACGCCGGAGGTCGCGGGTTCGAGTCCCGTCGCTCCCGTAAAAGTTCCTGCAAATCGGCTTGTTTTAGCCCAGCCACTGACGCGTTCGACCGCCGGCCTTCCGCGCATCCCGCAGAGATCCCCCACGCGA
>JBKOYZ010000098.1:0-6755 GCA_046725655.1 Actinomycetota bacterium
CAGGCTCTCGTACTCCTCGCGGCAGGCGGGGCAGCCCTGGAGGTGCGCGGCCAGGCCGGGAAGCGCGGCATCCGCGTCGCGCCTCTGGAGCTCCAGCTCCACGTAGCGGTCGAGCTGGTCGAAGCACTCGTCGCAGCCGACCTCCGGTCCTGCCGGACCGAGGAGCCGTCCCAGCGCCTGCTTCACATCCGGCTGTTCGGTCATCTCCCCTCCTCGCCGAGCCAGGCGTCGAGCGCCAGGCCGGAGCGCTCGAGTTGACGACGCAGCTTCCGGCGCGCGTCGTGCAGGGTCTTGTAGAGCGCGCCGCGATTCGTGTTGAGGCGTTCCGCGAGCACGTCGATGGGAACGCCGTTCAGGGCAACCGCGACGAGGACGCGCCGCTGGTGCGGCGTCAGAGCCTCGGCGATCGCCTGCTTGAGCGTCACGAGGAGCTCGCTCTGCTCGGCCTCGTCGCCCGGCTCGAGTCTTGCGCTCGAGAACAGGCCCCAGCTCTCGGGCTCCAGCGGGACCTCGCGCCCTTGCCATGCGCGCCGCCGGAGCTTCACCGCCGCCTCGAGCAGGCCGAACTTGTACACCCACGTGGTGAACCGGCTATCGCCGCGAAAGTCGTCGAGCCGGGCGAGCACGCTCATCAGCGCGTCGTCGGCGGCCTGTTGGGCGACGTCGTCGAGATCGTTGCCGCGGACGTGTGGCAACGCCGCGCGGCGGCGGGCGACCTCGAACCTCGTGGCGCGCAAGAGAAGCGAATGGAGCCGGGCGATCGCGTCGTCGCGCACGGGCCCAGCCGAGCGGAGCTCGCGCAACCACGCGTGCGACTCGCGGTCCAACGCCCTGGGCGTAGCCGGCGGCGGCTTCGTTGCGGACACAGGCGATTTGTACCCGTCCATTCCGGCGCGAACCGCTGGTGTACACGTATTCATGCGCCGGCGTCGTCCTCGAGCGGGGCCGTGATGCGCACCGCCAACTCGGGGGGACAACCCCGTTCCGCCAGCTGGACCAAGGCGTGCAGGTCGAACCGGGGATCGACGGCCAGGCGCGCCGCGAGCGGCGCCGGGAAGCCGCCTTCGATCAACCGCTGTCGTCGCCAGACGCGTATCGGACGGCCTTGACGCTCCTGGCTGAGCTCTGCTCTCACAAGTTCTTTTGTGTCGCCGCGTAACGCGCGTCTTACGTGGGAAGCAGAATTCGTCTCCAGAGCGCAACGAACCAGGAGAAAACGATGCGAGTCTTCGTTGCAGGAGCGTCCGGCGCGGTCGGCAGGCGGCTCGTTCCTCAACTCATCGAACGCGGGCACGAGGTAATCGGCACCTCCCGGTCGGCCGACAAGGCGCAGCGCCTCCGCGGCGAGCACGCCGAGCCCGTCGTGCTCGACCTGCTCGACGCCGACGCCGTGCGAGCTGCCGTCGCCGCAGCGAAGCCGGACGCGATCGTCCACCAGGGGACCGCGCTGGCGGGCATGACCGACTACAAGCACTTCGACCGCAGCTTTGCGCAGACGAACCGCCTCCGAACCGAGGGGACGGATGCGCTGCTCGCGGCTGCGCGGGAAAACGGAGTCACGCGCTTCGTCGCCCAGAGCTACGCCGGCTGGCCCTATGCGCGTGAAGGCGGCGCCGTCAAGACGGAGGACGACCGGCTCGACCCGACGCCCGTGCAGGCGATGCGCGAGACGCTCGCAGCGATCCGGCATCTCGAGCAGGCGGTCGTCGATGCCGGCGGCATCGCACTGCGCTACGGCGGCCTGTACGGCTCACCGGACGACCCCCAGCTCGAGCTCGTGCGCAAGCGCCGTTTTCCGATCGTCGGCGCCGGCGGCGGCGTCTGGTCGTTCGTCCATCTGGACGACGCCGCCGCGGCGACGGTGCGAGCCGTCGAGCGAGGTGCTCCGGGGATCTACAACGTCGTCGACGACGACCCCGCACCGGTGCGCGAGTGGCTGCCGGCGCTCGCGGAGGCGATCGGGGCCAAGCCACCACGCCGCGTCCCGCACTGGCTCGCCCGGCTCGTGGCCGGCGAGAGCGGCGTCGCGCTGATGACCGAGATCCGCGGCGCCTCGAACGAGAAGGCGAAGCGAGAGCTCGGCTGGACGCTTCGCTACCCAAGCTGGCGCGAAGGCTTCCCGGCCGCGTACGGCGGCGTCGGCGCCGCGGGCGCGGCGTGACGGAAGACGAGAGCGGGTAAATCGACCGTCAATGCCCTATTGGCGGCGCAGAAGAAGCGAGCCCGAGCTCGTCGTGACCGCGCGCACAGTCGAGGGGCCACCGGTCCCTGCCGAGACCGTCGTCGCAGCCGACCTGAGCGACACGCGCTTCGACCCTGGAAAGGGCCACGTCTCGCTCGAGGGCATTACCGCGGTGAACGTCGACTTCTCGGGACAGTCGTACTTCGACTTCAGCGCCGAGGGCTGCGAGTTCGTCGACTACGACTTCTCCCGCGTCAGCGTCAAGTGGCTGCCGTTCGCCGACGGCGGCGCACGCTTCCTTCGCTGCCGTTTCGAAGAGGCGCGCATCGGCGACTTCGGCGATGTGACCCTGATCGGATGCGATTTCACGAACGCCGATTTGAACGGCTGGTTCACGTGGGAGGCAGACGTGATCGACTGCCGCTTCGCGGGGCGACTCGAGGGCATCGTCTTCACGGCGACCGACCCAGACAGCCGCCGCCGTAACGAGATCCGCGGCAACGATTTCCGCGAGGCCGACCTCGTCGACGTCGCCTTCCGCGACGGCGTCGATCTGGACGCTCAGCTCCTCCCGACAGGCGACGAGTATCTGCGGATCCGGGATCTTCCCGCTGCGTTGCGGCAGGCGCGCAAGCAGGTGAAACGGTGGGAGCGAGACGACCGCCGCGCGGCGTCGGAGACGCTCGACCTGATCGGCCGCATCTACGACTTCCAGCCCGACGTCTTCGAGAAGCGGAAGGACCTCGTCGAGTGCGCACACGATCCGCGGATCGGCGAACGGGTCGTCACGCTGCTGGCGCAGGACTAGGAGCGGCCGGCCGCTCTCCGGCCGGCCGCCCCACAGTGGGTCGCTAGCAGCCGACCGCCCCCGCGACCCGATCGGCCTCGCGCAGCAAAGCGGCCGCCGTCGCGGGCGGGATCTTTTTCCCCGTCTGTGCCCCCACTTCCTGCGCGAACGCAATCAGACGCCAGCACGCGGCGCCGTCACGGCCGGCGCCAATCGCGTCCTGGACAGCTCTCACCTTCCCGTTGAGGCTGTTCCCGGGCCCGACGCCCTGCACCATCGCGAGCAGGTCGAGCACCTCCTCTGCGGCCGGCTTGAGCGGCCCGTCGACGGTCGACAGGCGGATGTCGCGAGACGACGAGCCGATTGCGATCGTCCGGTCGCCCCAGGCCGTCGTCCATTCGTGCTCGGCCGTGCTCCAGTACTGGAACGCGCGCGGCGCGATCCGGATCACGACGTGCTTCTGCTGGCCCGGCCTGAGCGAGATGCGCCGGAAGCCGGCGAGCGCGCGGACGGCCATCGGCACCGGCGGCGAAGCAGGCGCGCCGACGTAGACCTGCGGAACCTCGGCGCCCCTGACCGAGCCCGAGTTCCTCACCTCGAACGAAACGGCCATCGCGCCGACGCGTGGCTTCACCTTCAGGTGCGAGTACGTGAACCGCGTGTACGAGAGACCGTGCCCGAACGGGAAGAGCGGGGCCCTGCCGTGCAGGTCGTACCAGCGGTAGCCCTGGAAGATGCCGTTCGCCTCCATGTCGACTGTCCGGTACGTGTGCTGGCCTTGCACCGCGTTGCTCATGAAGACGCCCGGGTAAAGCGGGCAGTTGCCGTCGTTCGCGCCGGTACCGGTGCTGTTGTTGGGGATGACGATGGCGGCCGGGTTGCAGCCTGGATCGTCGGTCGGGAAGCGCGGTCGGGCGGCCGAGCCATCCGGGAACGTGATCGGCAGCTTTCCGCTTGGTGTCACGTCGCCCATGAGCACATCGGACGTCGCGACGCCCCCAGCGACGCCCGGGTACCACATCTCGAGCACCGATTTCACGCTCGCAAGCCACGGCATGTGGACCGCGTCGCCCGTGTTCAGCACCACGACGACGTTGGGGTTCACGGCCGTGACGGCCGAGATCAGCGCGTCCTGCCAGCCAGGCAGCTGCAGACCGACGTTCTGGTCGTTTCCACCGCGGTCCGAGCCCTCGGTGCCGTCGTCATAAGCGAAGATCACGATTTTCTTGGCCGACGACGCCGCGGCTACGGCCGCCGCGATCGAGCGCGACTGCCAGTCGGGCGGCACCCACTCGAAGCGCACGGAGAGCGGGTCGGTCGCGTTTCCGTAGACCCGCAGGTCGAGGTCGTGCGTCTCGCCCGCCGCGAAGGTCGCCGTGAACGCCGCCTGCTGCAGCTCGAGCCCGTCGTGCGACTTGGACGTCTGCGGCAGCCCGTCCCACGCGGCGATGGACGAGCCGCCGATGCCGCCCGCGGCCACGCCGTAGGCGCCCATGTTGATCCGGCGCTGCGCTGTCGCGAGCCCGTCGACGAAGAGCTGGGCGCTGCTCTGGTTCTTGACGAAGACCTTGAGCTGCCACGAGTTGGACCCGGCGGGAGCCGGCGGAACGGTGAAGTGCGTCGTCCAGCGCCATGCGGTCCCGGCCGGGAGCGTGCTGGTCTGCGTCGTGTAGTCAACCGTCGGGTCGACCTGGTCGGGCGCGCACGTGCCGGCGCACGGCCCGGGCTCGGAGCCGGACGGCGGCAACGTCGTCGAGACCTGCTGTCGCAGCCAGCCGCTCTGGCCGGCGAACCCCGCGTCGCCCGGCGGCAGGCCGCCCGGAAGGACCGACGTCCCCGCCGGAACGGTCGTCGCCGACGAGGGCACGACCTCGCCGTCGAGGTCGTATCCCTGGACGTAGTTGACCGTCCCGCTGCCCGCCACGGCACGCAACGCGGTCAGTGAGTTGGTGATCGGCTCGAACGGCGTCACGTGGGCGCTGCCGCCGCCGCCGACGTAGGTCGCCGTCGCCGTCGGGCCCATCACGACGACGCCGTCGCCGGCGAAGTCGGAGGGCCGCAGCGGCAACGTACCGCTGTCGTTCTTCAGCAGCGTCGCGCTCTTTTCGGCGACGTTCTTCGCGACCGCGAAATCGGGAGCCATCAACTGGTGGAGGTCGGGACGCGGGGGCACGAACGGGGCGCAGTTCGCCGCCGCGGCGGTGCAGCCGCCGCTCGTCGAGCCATAGGGCGTCCCCTCGAGCAGCCGGGCGCGGTTCATCGAGGTGAGGATGTGGAAGACGGCCTTGTCGAGCGCCGCGGCCCACTGGGCGCCGCTGACCGCCGGAATCGGCGGATAGTTGCCGTTCACCGGGATCGCTGCGGTTCCGTTCAGCACCGCCTCGGTCAGCGTGTGACCGGTACCGGGCGTGCTTTGCGGAAAGCTGGCGCCGGCGGCGAAGACGTTGGCGTTGAACGGCGGGTCGGCCAGGTTGCCGGGGTTCGGCTCGTCCCTGATCCCGGCGACGTTCCCATTCGGCATCGCGGAGTCGACGCCGTAGAGGAGATCGCTGAGCCGGTGGACGGCCCCGAAGTCGGTGAGGATCCAGCCCCTGAAGCCGAGCTCGCCGCGCGCAATCGTGTTGAGCAGGAGGTTGTTGCCGCACGAGTACGTGTCGAGGCCGGTGTCGGACTGGCTGATGCGGCTGTAGGCGCACATGATCGCCCCGGCGTGGCCTCTCTGGATGCCCTTCTCGAAGGCCTGCAGCTCGAGCTCGTGGAGCATCCGCTCGTCGAGCTTGATCGCCGTGTTCGTCCGTGAGTTCTCGAAGTCGTTCATCGCCAGGTGCTTGAGCGTCACGATCAGCCCCTGGCTCTGGACGCCACGCGTCTCGGGGGCGACGAGCTCGCCCGCTAGGAACGGATCCTCGCCGAGGGTCTCGAAGTTACGGCCGGCGGTGACGAACGCGACCTGGTTGATCATCGGCGCGTAGAGGACGTCCTGGTTCGTCGCCCGGCCCTCGCGGCCGATCACGACCCCGTAGTCCTTGGCGGCGGATCGGTCGAACGTGGCCGTGAGGCCGACTGGCGCAGGCAGACCCGTCTCCTGGTGACTCAAGCGGATGCCCGCGGGCCCGTCCGTCTGCCGCAACGGCGGGATGCCGAGGCTCTTGATCCCGTTGTTGATCCCCGCCTGGCCGACGCAGCCGGCGACCAGCGCTTCGCCCGTCGCGCCGGGGTTGATCACCGGAAACGCGTCCGGCTGCCCGGTGTTCCCGCAGCCGAACTGTGGGTCGTTCGACTCCGGCTGGCCGTGGACGAAGCCCACCTTCTGGGCGAGGGTCAGGTCGCCGACGAGCTGGTGCAGGTTGGCTTCCGTGAGCGTGCCGCAGGCCGGGCCGATCGGCGGCCCGCCAAAGCATGTGTTTGCGTGCGCGGAGCGCGCGGGCGCGCCTCCGGCGGACGCGAGAACGATGGTGGCGGCGAGCGTGAGCGCCAACGCAGCGCCGACCACGATGCGGCCGCGGACGAGTCCGAGCATCGTCAACCCCCTTCCCAAGACGGCGGCTCTACGAACTCGTATCAATAGCCGCATTCGACGGCTTTCAAACGACATGGCCCCCGCGCTAGGGTTGCGCGGCTGCGGCCGCCCATTGCAGCGACCGAGGAGGGGAGGAAGCGATGCGCTACGGCAAAGGATTGATCGTCGCGATCGTCGCCGCAGTGGCGGTGACGCTCGCCGGCGCCGGTTCGGCGGACGCGAGCAAAGGTTCGAAGCCGCCAGATCTGCAGTTCCTCGGGCAGGCG
>JBKOYZ010000039.1:0-6375 GCA_046725655.1 Actinomycetota bacterium
ACGGGTGGTCGCCTTCGTGCCGGGCCTGTTTCTGATCGGTGTGGGTGTGGGCGCGATGCTGACCCCCTCTGTCAATGTCGTGCAGTCCAGCTTCCCGGAGGAGCAGCAGGGCGAGATCTCGGGACTATCGCGAAGCGTGTCGAACCTCGGATCTTCTCTCGGCACCGCGATCGCCGGCACGATCCTCGTGTCGGTCGTCGCCCCGGGAAACCGAGCCTACGTGTGGGCGATGGTCTCCCTCGCCATAGCTGGGGTCATCGGCCTCGTGGCGGCCTGGTTCCTCCCGGCCAAGATCGAGGCCCACGAGGGTTGATCGGACCGGCGACTAGTCGACGACCGGCTCATCGGCGTGGTCGTGCAGGAGCCGGCGGATGACTGCCAGATAGTCGAGCAGACTGCGCACGCTGAGGAACCGGTCGCGCACCCGCTCCCGGGCGCCTCGCCCGATCTGCTCGGCGCGCTCCGGGTCAGCGAGCAGATCGGCGAGCTCGCGGCCGAACGCTGCGAGATCGTACGCGTCGTCGAGGAGGATGCCGCTCTCGCCAGCGACGATCTGCTCCTCGATGCCGCCGACGCGCGAGGCTACGACGGGTCGTCCTTTCCACATCGCCTCGGCGACCGTCAGCCCAAAGCCCTCGGCGATGCTTTTCTGCGCGACGACTCGAGCGTGCCGCTGGAGAGCGTTGACCATGAGGGCGTTCTCGTCGAGGTCGTCCAGGGGCAGCGTTGCCAGGTGGACGCGGTGACGAGCATCGTCGGGGAGGAGCGACCTGGCCGTGATCGAGTCGCGCAGTATCTCCGCGCCTTCCGGATCGTCCGCGACCGCGTCGACGGACGGCCCGGCACACACGAGGTGCGAGCCGGTCTCGGCCGGAACGTGCTCTCCGAAGCCGCGGATGACACCGACCGGATCCTTCAATGCATCCCAGCGCGAGACCTGGAGGACGATCGGGGTCTCCGCCCGCAGCGGCTCGTCCTCGATCAGCTGGATCCGGCGCTCGACCCGGCCGGGCGTCCCATCCTGGCGGCGGAAGGCGACCGGCTCGGCCGTGGCGCCGTCGGCGACGAGCGCGCTCGCACGGAGAACCGCCAACACGGTCTCCGGCTCGAGGTCGTAGTTCTTGGGCGTGAACACGTCGATTGTCGGCGTGATGATCGCGAGGCGATCGCGGTCGAGCCCTTCCCATACGAAGGCCTCGCGCGAGAACACGTAGACGTCCGCCGGCGAAACGTACGGTCGCAGGAACGACCAGGCCTCGCGCACGAGGTCGTTCGGCTCGTCGACGCCGACGTGACAGCGCCAGATCAGCGCGGCGGTGAGCGGCCGTAGCGCGGGCGCCATCCCGGCAACCTGCGGGTCGTGGAGGATGACGACGTCGCCGGGCCGAATTCGTGGTGCGAACGCCGCCGCGTTCTCGGCTAGCTCGTCCTCGTAGATCCGGCGAGCCCGTTCGTCGAGCGGGTCCCTGTCGCCCTCGAACCCGTGCAGCTGGTTGTGGATGCGCTTGGTCACGTCGTAGAAAGCCGGAGTGCCGTCGATTACGACCCAGCGGGCGTCGACTCCCACGCCACGGGCGTAGCCGAGAAGTGGGCGGAGGAGCTCGACGACCCCCCCGCCGCGTGCGGTCGAGTTCACGTTCCAGACCGCGCGCCCGGCCAGCAGCGCCCGCGCCTCCTCGGCCCCGCGCTGGAACTCCTCGAAGCGCTCCGGCCGTAGCACGCCGCGGAACTGCTCCGGATCCCTGGTCGGGACGTCGATTTCCTGAGGCACCGCTCTCCGCCCTTTCGCCGGCGACGCGGACTCTACGGTGCCACGCGAGTTGCCGGCCAATCACCCGTATGAGACGAGGTCAAGCTGGCCGAGGGTGTGCGAAAACGGCACGAACAGCGTTTCTTGTCAGATGGAAGGGAGGCTCAGATGAGCGCAGCACAGGGTGATACCCCCGTGCTCGACGTACTTGCGGACATGACTGCCGCATCGCTCGAGCGATCGACGCTCGATCCGAAGACCTTGATCCTCGTGCGCCTGGCCGCACTCGCATCGGTCGACGCGCCACCGGTCTCGTATCTCACCAACCTCGCCGCGGGCGGCGAAGTGGGGGTCGAAGCCGAGGATGTCCAGCAGGTCCTGATCGGGATCGCACCCGTCGTCGGCACAGCCCGCGTGGCGTCTGCGGCGGGCAAGATGGCTCGCGCGCTCGGGTTTGCGATAGCAGTGGCCGACGAGGAGCTCGAAGAGCAGGACTAGGCAGCGAGCTGGCGAGACGAGGCTCCGCTGCCCATGACGTCGCTGGCCAGCGTGTAAAGATCGTGGCCTGTGGCGGAGGCGCCAAAGGACGGGAAGACGACCGCGGTGCGTGCGTGGTCCGAGGGCGGCGCGACCGACGTCGAGGCCGTCTATGCACTGCTGCGGGATGAGGCCGAAACGGTGGTCACGCCCGAGGCTGCCGGGACGGAAACGCTAAACCTGCTCTGAAGGAGGGTGCGAGACATGGCCACGACGGAGGCGCCTCGGACAGCGAAGACCGCTGCGATAGCCGAGCGGCCGTGGCACGTGCTCGCGGGAGCCGACGCCGCCCAGGCACTCGGGGTCGACGTCGGCCAGGGACTCTCGGCGGCCGAGGCGGCGAAGCGGCGCGAGGAGCACGGACCGAACAAGTTCGCCGAGGCGAAGCCGGAGCCGCGCTGGCACGCGTTCATCCGTCAGTACCGGGACCCGATGCAGATCGTCCTGCTGATCGCCGGTCTCGGCAGCATCTGGCCGCTGCACGAGCTCGGCACGGGGCTCGTGATCATCTTCCTGACCCTCTTCAATGCCGTCCTCGGTCTGCGCCAGGAGGGCAAGGCGGCGGAGGCAGTCGCCGCGCTCCAGAAGATGATGATCGTGAAGGCGCGTGTGCGCCGCGACGGCCAGCTCACGCAGGTTCCGGCCGAGGAGCTCGTCCCGGGCGACGTCGTCTCGATCGAGGCCGGGGAAGTTGTCCCGGCCGACGGGCGGCTGCTCTCCGCGGCGACGCTCGAGATAGCCGAGTCGGCGCTGACGGGCGAGAGCGTGCCCGTCTCGAAGAGCGCAGAGGCGATCGACGAGGAGGACGCGCCGCTCGGAGATCGCAGCGACATGGTTTACATGAACACCAATGCCACCCGCGGTGCGGGCGAGTTCGTCGTCACCGCGACCGGCATGGCGACCGAAGTCGGCCACATCTCGCATCTGCTGCAGGCAGAGGGCGACGTCAAGACGCCGCTCACGAAGCAGCTCGAGAAGCTCACCGGTCAGATCCTCGTCATCGCGGGGGCTGCAGTCGTCGTCTCGATCCTGCTGAACATGTCGCGCGGCGAGTCGTTCAAGACCGTCTTCACGGCCGCGATCGCGTTTGCCATCGCCGGCATCCCGACCGGCCTGCCGGCGGTCGTGACGACGATCCTCTCCTACGGCACGCAGGTGCTCGCACGCGCAGGCGCGATCGTGAAGCGACTCCGCTCGACCGAGACCCTGGGATCGACGTCCGCGATCAACTCCGACAAGACGGGGACGTTGACGCTGAACCAGATGACGGCGGTGGAGATGGCGCTCTGGGGCCGGCGCTACACCGTGTCGGGCAGCGGCTACCTACCGGACGGCCAGATCATGCGCGTCGCCGGCGAGAGCGACGTCGCGCTCGACCAGTTCCTGGTGCCGATGGTGCTCGCGTCGGACGCTGTCGTTACGCGAGAGGGCGAGATGATCGGCGACCCGACGGAGGGCGCCCTCGTCGTGCTGGCCGAGAAGGGCGGGATCGACCCGGCGGCTACCCGCGAGCGCTTCCCGCGGGTCGCGGAGCTGCCGTTCGATACCGCCTACAAGCTGATGGCGACGTTCCACCGGATGCAGGACGAGTCGGGGCGCGACGTCATCCGTTGCTTCGTCAAGGGTGCGCCGGACCAGCTGCTCGCGCGCGCAACGAGCGCGCTCGACCCGGACGAGCAGGTCGTCGCCGTCGACGACGCCGGCCGCGAGCGGTACCTGGCCGAGAACCAGCGCCTCGGCGAGCAGGGCCTGCGCGTCCTCGCTACCGGGCGGAAGGACTTCACTCCGGACGCGTTCGACTCCGGAGGCGACATGCTGCCGCTGATCGACGGGCTCACGCTGCTCTCGCTCGTCGGGATCGTGGACCCGCCGCGCCCGGCGGCGAAGGCCGCGATCGAGACGGCGAAGAGCGCCGGGATCCAGGTGCGGATGATCACCGGCGACCACGCGGTGACCGCGGCGGCGATCGCAGAGCAGCTCGGGATCGAAGGCCGCGCGATCACCGGCGCCGAGTTCGGCGCGATGAGCGACGAGGACCTGCTCCGGGAGATCGACGGGATCGGCGTGATCGCGCGCGTGACGCCGGAGCACAAGGTGCGCCTCGTCGACACGCTCAAACGGAAGGGGCACATCGTCGCGATGACGGGCGACGGCGTCAACGACGCACCCGCCCTCAAGAAGGCCGACATCGGGATCGCGATGGGGATCACCGGCACGGAGGTCTCGAAGGAGGCCGCGGCGATGATCCTCACCGACGACAACTTCGCCACGATCGTGAAGGCCGTCGAGCTCGGCCGCGGGCTCTACGACAACCTGACGAAGTACATCCGCTTCCAGATGGGGGCGCTTGCCGGACTGATCATCACGTTCCTCGGCGCCAGCATCTTCAACGTCGTCGGCGGCGTTCCGTTCCTGCCGCTGCAGACCCTCTGGTTGAACTTCACGACCCAGGTCTTCCAGGCGATCGGCCTCGGCTACGGCAAGCCGAGTGCCGGGCTGATGGCGCGCAAGCCGCGGCCGTCGGACGAGCCGCTGCTGCCGCGCGCGCTCTTGTTCTGGCTCTGTGTCTACGGCTTCGTCATGGGAGCGGTCACGCTCGGCGTCGCCTGGATCGTGGACGACAACCACGGGACCGTTCTGGCGCGAACGATGGCCCTGACGACCTTCGCGCTCGCGAACCTCTTCTTCTCGTTCGCGTGTCGGGACGAGCGGCGCTCGGTCTTCAGCACCGACATCTTCGAGGACCGCCGGTTCCTGATGATGAGCGGCCTGTCGTTCGCGGCGATCGTGCTCGCGACCGAGCTTGGAGTCTTCCAGCGCTTTCTCGAGACCGAGCCGCTGAGCTTCAGGCAGTGGCTCGTCTGCATCGGCCTCGGGCTTTTGGTCCTGCTCGTCTCCGAAGTCCGGAAGGCGATCCTCCGCCGTCGCGAGGGGGCCGCCGGCGTCCCCGAGGCGGCTGAGGACGTGGCGCCGGCCCCGGCACCCGTGGCCTGAGGTGGCCGCCGCGACGCCGCTTAGCGGTCGCTGATGGCCGGGGCGACATCACCCTCGCCCAGCGGGCACGCTCCGATCGTCCCACGCTGGGAGTGGCGCACGTTCGGTGAGCGCTTCGGAAGGGTGGAGGACCACTTCGCCGCGCTCCGCGCAGATCGGGTTCAGGAGAGCGACGAGCTGTACCTGCTCTCGACCGAGGTCGATGAGACCGTCAAGGTTCGCGACGGGCTGCTGGACGTCAAGCATCTGGAGCAGGTGAACGACGAAGGGCTCGAGCAGTGGAGACCGGTGCTAAAGGCGGAGTTCCCGGTTGCCGCGACCGATGTCGGCTCGGTGATCGAAAGGCTCGGCGTGCCCGCCGCATCCGTGGAGCGCGCCGCCTACTCGCTGGACGAGCTCGTCGACGAGCTCGTGCGTCCGAGTCGGCAGCTCGCGGCCGTGCACGTCCACAAGAGACGCGAGCGCCACACGCTGGGCGGGTGCATGGCGGAGTTGACCGAGGTGCGTGCAGACGGCAGAGCGACCCGGACGATCGCGATCGAGGCCGACGACCCCGGCCGTGTGATCGCGGCGGTACGAAAGCTCGGGCTCGCGTCGCGCCCGAACGTGAGCTATCCGCGAGGGCTCAAGGCGCTCCTCGGGCTCGGCGCGACGCGGTATGCGGTCATCGACGTCGGGACGAACTCGGTGAAGTTCCACATCGGCGAACGGAGCGCGGACGGTGCGTGGCGGACGGTGGTCGACCGCGCCGAGGTCACGGGTTTGGGCGAAGGCGTCGACCAAACCGGCGAGCTCGGCGAGAGGCGGATGACGCAGACGATCGACGCGATCGCCGCAATGGCCGAGGACGCAACGCAGAGCGGCGTCGCGGGCATCGCTGGGGTCGGCACGGCGGGGCTCCGGCGTGCAGCCAACAGCGCTGCGTTTGTCGCTGCCGCGCTGCAACGCTGCGGCGTCGAGATCGAGATCATCAGCGCCGACGAGGAAGCCCGGCTCGGCTATCTCGCGGCGATCTCCGGGCTCGACCTCGATGAGGGCTCGCTGGTCGTGTTCGACACCGGGGGCGGCAGCTCGCAGTTCACTTTCGGTCACGG
>JBKOYZ010000002.1:0-14358 GCA_046725655.1 Actinomycetota bacterium
TCGACGCGCATCGGCTGGAGGCGGCCGGGCGCGGCGCCGAGCGATTCGACGCCGTCTGCATCCTCAAAGGCGCCGACTCGATCATCGCCGCGCCCGGCGAAGGGGCCCTCGTCTGTTCCCTCGGCTCCTCGGCCCTGGCGACGGCCGGCAGCGGCGACGTGCTCACGGGCGTCGTCGGCGCGTTTCTCGCCAAGGGTCTGGAGGCGCGAATCGCTGCCGCGGCGGCGGTCGCGGCGCAGCAGGTCGCGTCGACGCTCGTCGCGAACCAGACCGGGATGGTCGCCAGCGACGTCATTTCGGCGCTTCCGCGCGCCCTCGATGCACCGCTCTGAGCTGACGGTCGACCTCGGCGCGATCCGCCGCAACGTCGAGCGGCTCCGCGCCGTGCTGGCCGGGGCGCAGCTGTGGGCGGTCGTCAAGGCCGACGGGTACGGCCACGGCGCGGTCGACGTCGCGGGTGCGGCGCTCGGCGCCGGGGCGACGACACTCTGCGTCGCAACGGTTGCCGAGGGCCTGGAGCTGCGGCACGCGTTCAGAGAAGCGCGCGTCCTCGTGCTCGGGCCGACGCTCAGCGGCCGCGAGGTCGCCCTCGCTCGCGAGGCCGGGCTCGAGCTCGTCGTCTCGACCGGCAAGATCCCCGAGGGGATCCCCGTGCACCTGAAGCTCGACACCGGCATGGGCCGCTGGGGCCTGTCCGAGCTACCCGAGCCCCCCGCGCAGGTCGTCGGCCTGATGAGCCACCTTGCGAGCGCCGACTGCGATCCGGGGTTCACCGAGCGGCAGGTCGAGCGCTTTCGCGAGGCGACCGAGCCTTACCGGCGGCTGACGCGGCATCTCGCGAACAGCGCCGGCGCCTTGCGCTTCCCGGACTCGCGGTTCGACGCCGCGCGCTGCGGGATCGCGCTCTACGGGCTGTCGCCGTTTGGCGCGGATCCGGCCGACGACGGACTGGAGCCTGCGCTCGCCTGGGAGAGCCTGCTGGCGCAGGTTCGGCGGCTGGAGCCGGGCGAGAGCACCGGCTACGGTCGGAGGTTCGTCGCCGAGCGGCCGACGTGGGTCGGGATCGTTCCGATCGGCTATGCGGACGGCTTTCGGCGCGACCTGAGGGGCACGGAGATACGGGTCGACGGCGCGCTGCGGCGGGTCGTGGGCACCGTCTCGATGGACGCGTTCGCAGTCGAGCTCGACCGCGAACTGCCCCTCGGGACGCCGGTCACGTTGCTCGGTGACGGCGTTCTGGCGGAGGATCATGCCCGTGTGGCCGGGACGATCAACTACGAGCTCGTCTGCGGGATCAACAGCTCGCGCGAGCGCGCCAGGCGGGTGATCGTCGATTCGTGAGCTCGTCGACGAGCTGTTCGCGGGCGAGGAGGCTTGGATCGTCGGCGGCGCCGTCCGCGATCGCGCGCTGGAGCGGCCGGTGATCGACACCGACGTCGCCTTGGCGCAGCCCGAGCCGGCTGCGAGGCTGTTCGCGCGCCGCTCGGGAGGGGCTCCGTTTCCGCTCTCCGAGCGCCACGGCGCGTGGCGGGTCGCACTTCCGGACGGGCGCACGGTCGACTTCACACCGCTGCCCGGCTCGATCGAGGACGACCTCGCCACGCGGGACTTCACGATCAACGCGATCGCCGAGCGGGTCGGCTCCGACGAGACCGTCGATTCCTTCGACGGCTACGGCGACCTCGCCGCGAAGCGGCTGCGGGCCGTCGGCGACTCGGTCTTCGAGGACGACCCGCTGCGGCTGCTGCGCGGGCCTCGGCTCGAGGACGAGCTGCCCGGCGGCTTCCGACTCGTACCGCAGACAGAGGAGCTGCTTCGGCGCTCCGCGTCCCTCGTCACCCGGCCTTCCGGGGAGCGCATCCTCGGCGAGCTCAGACGGCTCTCGTGGGACGGGTTCAGGCGCCTGGACGAGCTCGGCTTACTCGCCTCTCTCGGCGGGACGCTCGAGCGCCTCGACCGCGTCGACCGGCTCGACGACCCCGACTATCGCCTCGTCGTCGTCTTCGGCAGCGAGCTCGAGCGCTACCCGATCTCGAACGAGCTCCGCCGCTACGGACGCACGCTGCTGGCGGCGGAGCCGCCGGGCGACGATCCGCGTGAGCTGCACCGGTTTCGCCGTGCGACCGAGCCGTGGGCGCTCGAGGCGCTTGCGTTCCTGAACGCACCCGAGCTGTACGAAGCGGTCCTGGCGGCGCGGCGCGAGGAGCCGGCCCAGCCGCTCGTCCGCGGCGACGAGCTCGGGCTGCGGCCCGGCCCGGAGGTGGGGAGACTGCTCGAGCGGATCGCCGAGGAGCGCGCCGCAGGCACGATCACGTCAAAGGAGGAAGCGCTTGAGTTCGCACGACGCCACGCAGGCTCGCTTCGCAGCGACGGCTGAACGAATCGCCGCGCGGCAGGACGAGCGCGCCGCCGCGCTGGCGGCGCGCGTGCGCGCCTTCCTGCCCGTCGAGGGCGATGAACGGGCGCTGGACGCGGGGACGGGAACGGGTGCCCTTGCCTTCGCGATGGCGCCGCTCGTCCGCGAGGTCGTCGGCGTCGACGTCGTCCCGGAGCTCCTCGAACAGGCGCGGGCGCGGGCCGGTTCGGTGCCGAACGTGACGTTCCTCGAGGGCGACATCACGCGGCTGCCTTTCGAGCGGGCGGCGTTCGACCTCGTCGGCACGCTGCGAACGCTGCACCACGTCGCACGTCCCGAGCTCGCGATTGCGGAGCTTGCACGGGTGACGCGGCCGGGAGGGGCCGTGCTCGTCGTAGATCAGATCGCGCCGACCGATCCGCTGGCGGGGTTCGAGCTCGACCGCTTCGAGCGAGCTCGCGACCCGACTCACACGAGGACGCTGCCGGACGTCGATTTCAGGCACTTGTTCGAGGCGAACGGCCTCGTGCTGCGCCGGGCCGAGTTCGAACGCGAGTCGCGCGAGCTGGATCCGTATCTCGATCTCGCCGGCTGCGAAGGCGAAGCGCGCGAGCGCGCGCGGGCGCTCGCGCCGCGCGACTACGCGGCCGACGTGGGCTGGTATCTCCTCCGCCGGCCCTAAGCAGGGACGTCCCGGGACAGTCCCGTGACGGGCCCAAAACGACTACTTCCACTTGACGGTGCAGCCGACCGCCGGTGTGTCGGTCACCTCGGGCTCGCGGCCGTCGAGCACCGCCTCGAGCGCGTCGCGCAGGTAGCGCTGCGAGACGGCGGCAACGTCGCGCGAGTCGTCGATGGCGCCGTGATAGCGCAGTCGGCGGTCGCGGTCGAAGGCGAAGACCTCCGGCGTCCGCTCCGAGCCGAGCTCGCGCGCGACCTCCTGCGGCTCGTCGAAGAGGTAGTCGAAGTTGAATCCTTGCCGCTCGGCCCGCGCCTGCATCTCCCTGAACGAATCCTCCGGATAGTTCTCGGCGTCGTTCGAGTTGACGGCGACGATCCGCACGCCGCGGTCACCGAACTCCCGTTGGAGCTCGATCATCCGGCCTTCCCAGGCCTGGACGTAGGGGCAGTGGTTGCAGGACTGGATCAGCACGAGCACGTCCGCGTCCGCGTAATCGTCGAGTGCGTGGTTGCGGCCGTCGACGCCGGGCAAGTCGAACGACGGCGCTTCGGTTCCGAGAGCGATGGTCATCTCAGCGCTTCCTCCAGTTGTTCTCGGGTGGGAACGGGCGAGACCCGCCCGTCGGGCAAGTGGTAGATCCTGCACGTCAGCGACGGCCGGGCGTCGGCACCGGCCGGATCGATGTCACGGCCGTCGATCCGGATCGTCGGCGAGCCGGGGAACCGAAGCGCCTCGGCCTCGGCCTGGGTCGTCACCTCCTTGACCTCGACCTCGTCGGTGACGCCGTGCTCGGCGAGCACGATGCCGAGCAGGTCGAGCGCCTCCGTGGTCGACGGGCAGCCCTCCCAGTGCAGGACTTCGATCCGCACGATGTTCTACAAACGGCGGCGGCGCTCCGAACGTTCCCCTAAGCGCCGTCGAGCCTCTCGATCGTCGCGCGCAGCTCGAGGCGCTCCTGCTCGTTGGACGTGAACGCCTTCGCAAGCCGGCGCTCGCCCTCCCTCGTCAGCTTCAGGTGGGCGACGCGACCATCGTCGATCGATTGCGCCCGCTCGATCAAGCCGACCTCCTCGGCCCTCCGGACGAGCTCGGTCACCGTGCTCTGCGCCAGTTGGAGGCGTTCGGCCAGCTCCGTGACGGTCGACTGCTCCCGCCCCTCCGGCGCGCCCTTGATCATCAGCAAGAGCAGGTAGCGCTGCGGCGTCAGTCCTGACCTTCGCGCGTTCTGCTCGCTCTTCCGCATGAACGCCCGCAGCGCGGCGCGGAAATCGGCGACGCGCGAGACGTCGTCCGGCGAGAGCGAGGGCTCCACGACGCGGATTCTACGACGGTCGGCGCTGCTTGCTCCGGGAGCGCGCGGCGCGTGCGAGCAGCCCCGGCGCGACCGACTGCGCGACCGCGGCGGGCCGATACCACCACGGCACGAACTGCTCCGCGCGCTTTCGCTCGACAGCGCGGACGACCGTCTTCGCCACGGCGTCGGGGTCTGCGACGAGCCGCCGCAGCGGCGAGTGACCGAAGCGGTCGCGGTTCGGGAAGCCGGGCGTGTCGACGAAGCCCGGGTTGACCGCGTGCACGTGGATGCCGCGGCCGGCGAGCTCCACGCCGACCGAGCGCGAGAAGGCGAGCTGCGCGTGCTTGGAGGCGCTGTACGGCCCGGCATTGCCGGTGGCCACGGTGCCCGCGACCGAGACGATGTTGACGACGTCGCCAGGGGCCGCCGCCTCGAGCGCCGGCAGGAACGCCCGTAGGCACCACACCGAGCCGAGATAGTTGGTGCGGACGACCTGCTCGATTCGCTCGGGGTCGAGGCTCAGGAACGTCCCCCTGCCGGGGATGCCGGCGTTGTTGACGAGCAGCCCGATCAGGGGATGTCGCGCTCGCACCGCCGCGGCGACCCGCTCGACGTCGTGGCGCTGCGAGACGTCGCAGACTTCGTACTCGGCGCCGACCTCTAGAGCGACTTCCCGCAGCCGCGTTTCGCCCCGCGCGAGCAGCACGAGCTGCCAGCCGCGCCGCGCGAGCTCGCGGGCGATGGCGGCGCCGATACCGCTCGAGCCGCCGGTGACGACCGCGACGCGCCCGGACGCGTCTACCGGCAAACCCGCACGGCGTGACGCGCGACGGCACGACCGCCGCGCGACTCGATCATGGCGCGCAGCACGTGCCGTCCGCGGGCCGAGCGCGTCCGCCAGGTCGCGGTGTAGAGGCCGAGCGCGCCCTTCCGGCGCATGGCGATCCGGCGCCTGCCGTCGAAGAAGCGAACGGAGCGCACCTTCGACGGAGCCGACGCCGCGACGGCGAGGGTCACGCGTTTGCGCAGGCACGACCGTCCCGCCGGCAGCAACCAGGTGATTGTCGGCCGCGAGACGCCCCGGAGGCGGAGCGGCTTCGTCGTCGTATTCGGCAGGATGTTGGGCCCGACCTGGTCGACGTTCTTGGTCTCTTGGTAGTCGGCCGCCTGCGCCCCGCCGAGGAAGCTTCCTCGGCGCACCGGCGGCGCCGACCGTGGGATCGGGAAGAGCGCCAGGCCCGTCGTGGAGTCGTAGAACGCAGCGCCGAGCAGCACCTGGCGCCTGTACTCGATCACGAGCGACAGCGGGTCGACGCCGGAGCCGCGGTCGGTCACGCGCGCGGCGAGCAGCGGTCGTCCGGCCGTCACGCGCCGTGTCAGCACACGCAGCTTTGGCGGCGTCACGTCGTTGATCCACGAGCGGAGCACGTACGCGCCGGCGAGCGGTCGGCCGGTGAAGACGTCCTTGCCGGAGTCGACGGAGACGTAGTACGTCTTCTGACGCGGGAAGAGCGCGCCGGCCGCGCCGATGTCGATCAGGTAGTCGAGCGTCAGCAGGTTCGCGTCGACCGGCGTTCCCGGGTACCCCTGCACGTCGTTCTCGTTGCGCGAGCCGAGGAGCCACGGCTCCGGAAGGGAGCCGTTCGAGGCCGCGACGATTGCTGCGCCGATGTTCGCGACCGGTCGGTTGACGTGGACGGAATAGAGCTTCTCGGCGCCGCTCTCGTCCATGGGCGGGCCGGTGTATGTCGGCGGCGGCCCGAAGGGGCTGGCCGGGAACCGGTACTGGCTCACGTTCGACGTGCCGGAGCGGGTGTCGCCGACCTGGAACTTCTTCAGCGGCGTCACCGGCACGGCCTCCAGGGCGGGCCGCTCGACCGAGAAGTAGTACGGCACGCGACGCCGGTCGCCGGCCCGCGTCAGCGTGATGAAGCCGTAGTTGTCGCCGGTGGCCGCGCCTGCGCCGGCGCGAACGGCGATCGGGATGTCGACTGTGCCCCCGGGCAGGATCGTCACCGTCGGCGGCAGGTCGACGAACGCGCCGGCCGTCGCGGCCTGCGGCTGTAGCCCCAGCGACCATGTCCCCGCTCCCCCGCCGGCGTCCTCGATCTCGAGCAGCTGCGCGCGCCGCGCTGCCCCGGTCCGCACGTCGAGGCTGTCGAACGAGAGCGAGACCGGCGTCGTGAAGAGCCTCGGGTCGTCCGCGCGCGGGACGTTGATCAGGCCGGCTCCCTCGAGCAGCACCGAGGCCTCCTGTGAGCGCGCCGTGTCTCCCCAGGCCGCGCCGGCGGTCGACATCAGCGCCGATTTGATCTCGGCCGCCGACCACGACGGATGCCGGGCGACGAGCAGCGCGGCGGCGCCGCTGACGTGGGGGGCGGCCATGCTCGTGCCGTCGAAGACGGCGAACGGCGCTCCTGCCGCTTCGGGCAATGTCGCCGACAGGATCTGGCCCCCCGGCGCCGCCAGATCAGGCTTCAGATCGTGGCCGTACGGCGTGGGCCCCGCGGACGAGAAGTCCGTGACGATGCCGCTACGTCCGAGCGCGAGCTCGTCGTAGGTCCGCGTGAAGTGAGCCGGCGCGCGGCCACCTTTCGTGTCGAGGAAGTCGCGCAGTCGCGCCCCGTCGAGGTCGGTCACGAGCCCCGCATCGAGCGCGAGCCGGACCGGAATCCCCGACGCCGTCGCCTCCTCCGGCCGGTTGTCGACCACGACCAGGCCGATCGCGCCGGCGATCTGAGCGTTGGCCGCCTTCGTGGTGAAGGCGCAGGTGCCCCGGAAGACGAGCGCAATCGAGCCGCGGAGCGAGTTGGCCGGGATCGTGCCGCGGTTGTTCGGATCCCCCGGCGGGCCGCACAGCTTTCGGTCGACCGGCCGCCCGTCGCTGCCGACGATCGTGCCGACGTCGACCAGCGTCTGCGGTGACGCCCACGCGGGCGCGATCTCCTGCGAGGGCACGAACGGGATTCCCTTCAGGTTCGCGGGCGCGTCTGGTGCGTCGACGGACAGCGACGGCGCGAAGACGTGTGAGTTCGAGACAGCGGCCACCGAGATCGCGTCGGGTGCGGTGCTGGGCGAGCCGACGGAGCCGAGGCCCCACTCGTCGCGGTCGTTGCCTGCCGAGATGACCGGCACGACACCGGCCGCCGCGACGTTGTGGACGGCGTCGACCAGCGCGTCGGCGACCGGATCGGGCTGCGGCCCGCCGCCGGAGAAGTTGATCACGTCCATGCCGTCGTTCACGGCCGACTCGAACGCCGCCACGATCTGGGGCGTGAAGGCGTCGAAGCCGGTCGGCGTCGGCGCGTTGAAGACCCGGTAGTTGCCGATCCACGCCTGCGGCGCGACGCCGCTCAGCCCGGAGACCGCGGGGTGGTCCGGCCCCGGCGCGGCCGTCGTGCCGGCGTCACCCGCCGCGATTCCCGCGACGTGCGTGCCGTGGAAGGAGGCGGGACGGTAGATCGGCAGCCTGCCCTGGCGTCCGGACCCCGGCCCCGGGAACGCCCGCGCGACGATGACCTTCGGCGTCGTCCAGCGCTTGCCGCCCTTGGGAAAGCCGGGCGGGTAGGTGAAGCCGGCCGGGTTGAAGAAGGGGTTGGTCTCGTCGACTCCGTCGTCGACGATCCCGATCTTGACTCCCTGGCCGCGGTCGCCGGTCGTGTTCCACATCGTGTCGGCGCCGATCAGCGCCGGGCTCCGGTTCGTGGCGAGCTGGTAGCGGACGCTCGGGTAGACCTTCGCCACGGCCGGCAGCCGCACGAGGCTCGGCAGCTTTCGGGCGGGCAGCGAGACGGCGAAGCCGTCCAGGATCGTGTGGTAGCGGTAGGAGATCCGCGCCGACGGGATCGCGCGCTTCAGCTGCGCGGCCGCGGTGCGCTGGGCCTGCGTGAGCCGGACGAGATAGCGGCGCGAGCTCGAGCTGTGGACGTTCAGCTTCTGGCGCGCGTTGGCCGCGAACAGGTTGCGGTGGTAGGCGGCAAGCGGCGGCAGGCGTAAACCGACGACGACCGTCAGGCGGCCGCGAGCGTGCGCGTGCGTGATCTTCAGGTTCCCGGCGACGACGCGCGGGACGAGCCGCTCGCCGTAGCTCCGGCGTACGGGTTGGAGCGCCGCAGAGGTCGATGAGGCGAGGACGAGCGCCGCTCCGAGCAGGACAAAAACGATGCGGCGCAAGGCACTCAGCCTAGCCGAGAAACCGTAAACTCGCCCGCCGTGGCGCGTTTCGAAGGCAAGCGCGGGCTCGTGTTCGGCGTCGCCAACAAACGCTCGATCGCGTGGGCGATCGCGAGCCGGCTGGCGGCCGAGGGGGCGCAGCTTGCCTTCACGTTTCAGGGCGAGCGCATCGAGCGGGGCGTCCGCGAGCTCGCGGCGAGCGTCGACTCGCCGCTCGTGACGGAGTGTGACGTCCGCTCGGACGAGGACGTCGCGCGCGTGATCGTGGAGACGGGCGAGACGTTCGGGGGGCAGCTCGACCTCCTCGTCCATTCGGTTGCGTTCGCGGCCGCCGAGGATCTCGAGGGCCGCTTCACCGATACGCCGCGCGAGCGCTTCTGGATGGCGCTCGACGTCAGCGCGTACTCACTCGTCGCGCTCGCGCGGGCGGCGGAGCCGCTGCTGGAGGCGGCAGGCGGGGGCGCGATCCTGACGATGACCTACCTCGGCGGCGAGCGTGCCGTGCCGCACTACAACGTGATGGGTGTGGCCAAGGCGGCGCTCGACTCGTCGGTGCAGTACCTGGCCTGGGACCTCGGCGCGAAGGACATCCGCGTCAACGCGGTCTCCGCGGGGCCGGTGCGGACGCTCGCGGCGCGATCGATCGCCGGCTTCCCGACCATGGAGGCGATCGTCGAGGAGCGCGCGCCGCTGCGCAGGCACATTGCCGCGGACGACGTCGGTGCGGCGGCCGCCTACCTCCTCTCCGACGACGCGCGCAACGTGACCGGGACCACCTTGTATGTGGACTCCGGGTACCACGCTATGGGCATGTAGCTGAGGGATCTCGCCAAGCGCGGGGTCAGACGGTTTCGCGCGTGGCCGATCACGCGATGGGCATGGAGGCGCAATGAGGCAAGGCCGAATCGACCCGGATGCGTTCAACGCCTTCGAGGCGGCAGGGTGGGAGGAAAGAGCGCTCGCGTATGACCGTTTCTTCGGCTCGACGACGAGCCAGGCGGTGGAACCTCTGCTCGACGCTGCGTCCGTGGCGGCCGGAACGCGGGTGCTCGACATCGCGACGGGTCCCGGCTACGTCGCGGGCGAGGCCGCCAGGCGAGGAGCGTCGGTCGTCGGCGTGGACGTCGCCGCAGCGATGGTTGCTCTCGCTCGCCGACTGCATCCCGGGCTCGAGTTCCGCGAGGCGGACGCGCACGCGCTTCCCTTCGAGGACGCCTCCTTCGACGCGGTGGTCGGAAACTTCGCGATCCTTCACCTCGGACGCCCGGAAGAGGCAGTAGCCGAGTTCGCGCGCACGCTCGCGCCCGGGGGCACGCTGGCGCTGACGGTCTGGGACCGACCTGAGCGGGCGCGTTTCGTCGGTGTGATGCTGGATGCCGTCGCCGAGGCCGGAGCGACGCCGCCGCAGGACGTGCCCATGGGCCCCGACTTCTTCCGCTTCTCGGTCGACGAGGAATTCGACGATCTTCTCCGTGAAGGCAGGCTCGAGGACCGCCGGCTCGAGACGATCGACTTCACCTACCGGGCCTCGACGGCGGACGAGTTCTGGAACGGTTTGGTCGGCGGGACAGTTCGGATGTCCGCGCCGGTTCTGGGACAGCCGGAAGACATGCGGCACCGGATCCGGGAGGCGTTCGACCGACGGTTGGAGAAGTACCGAACGGCCGAGGGCATCGAGCTTCCGGTCTCGGTCAAGCTCGCGGCCGGTCGGAAGCCCGCCTAGCCGGACGACTGGAAGAACGAGGGGACGTTCCATTCGGCCTCGCCGAAACGGTCCCCCAGCGTAGAATCCGCCTGTGCCCGGTTGACGCTAGAACACCGCTGAATCGTTCGTCCACGCGCCGCGACGCGCGACGCCGTTCTGGAGCCGAGCGCTGTCACCTGAGCGCCTCGGGGGCGGTGCTCGCGCGCCTCCTTGTGCGACTTCTAGCTGCCCCGGGATCCCTCGAGGGAACGCGCGGCGGCGGCGAGCTCGTCGAAGTCCGGAACCTCGGAGTCCTCGAAGCGCCAAGCGTTGCGGATCGTCCCGGATTCGTCGACGAGGAACGCCGACCGCTCGGCGACGTCGCGGTAGCCGCGGAACTCGCGTGCGATGCCGAACCCGCGGATCGCATCGGCGTTCCAGTCCGAGAGGAGCGGGAAGTTCAGGTCGAGCGCCTGGATCCAGGCAATGTGCGTCCACGGCGAGTCGCGCGAGACGCCGAACCGCTGCACGCCGGCCTCCTCGAACTCCGTGCTCCTGTCACGCAGGAGCTCCATCTCGTTCGTTCAGGTCGACGACCAGTCGAAGAGGTAGAAGAGCAGCAACGCCGGACCGTTCTCGACGATCTCGCGCAGGGAGACCGGCTCCTGGGGCGCGAGCCAGACTGTTCCGTCCGGAATGCGATCGCCGACAGCGAGCACGTGCGGAGACTAGATGATTGATGCCACGATCTCGCGCGTCCGGATGCACGATCTGACACGCCTGGGCCGCCCCGGCCCGGCTGCGGCCGGCGGAGCCGGCCTCCCCCGCGCCTGCGCTTCGCCGCGTCGGCCACTCACCGATGCTGCCAGCATCGCCGAGCGTCCGCCGCGGCGCCCTAGACGCACCAGCTCGCGCCCCGGAGCGTGCGATCTCGCGGCATCAACCATCTAGTCGGCAGGCGCGAGCACGGCGCGGGCGTAGCGCGCGGCGGCCGCGCGGGACAGTCGTCCCGCCGGCAGCTCGACGACGAACGAGCTCGTGCCGGGGAAGCGGTGGTTCTGCCAGTTCGACGCGGTGCCCGAAGGCCAGCGGATGCGCCGGAACCGCGCTCCTGCAAGGCGCGCGTAGCGCCGTGCTGCCGGCACGCTGCGGCCCCAGGCTCGGACGACGCCCTGCGGCTGGTGGAACCAGAGCGAGATCGTGGGCCGGACCCGCAACACGAGCGACCGCGCGATCCGCGTCTCGCGCTCCGACAGCGGCCGCGGCCCGGGGTACTCGGGATCCCAGCGGCGGCCGCTGCCGCGCCACTCCGACGGGAAGTTGCGGTTCAGGTCGACGCCGCGCCCGTTCTGGCGGACCCCGAGCACGAAGCCGTCCGGATTCAGGTTCTCGAGCAGCCAGAGATCGGCGTGGAGCGGCTCGGGCCGGCGCGCGAGCAGACGGACGATGGTGCGCCCGGCGCACTCGGTGCCGTGGATGCAGCCAACGACGAGCACCCGCGTGCCCGCCGGATTGCCGACCTCGACGACCCGGATCGGCCGGCCGAGCTCCGAGCGGCCCAGCATGAGCGACGGCGGCCTCGGCCGCCTGATCCGCACGTGCAGATGGTTGTCGTGCAGCGCCAGAACCCGCACGACCCGCGCCGGCCCCTGCAGGCCCGTGTGCGGGCCGACGAAGACGAGCTGCGCGCCGGCTCGGACGAACCGCGTCACGAGATCCTGAGCGAGCCGCCGGTCGATCTCGGCCGGCGAATCCGGCGGCCGCTCGAGTCGGTCGCGGCGCGGGTAGTAGACGTCCACGTCGAGCCCGTTCTGGTGCGATGCGTGGCCCGGCCAGCCGTAGCGGACGCCGAAGCCGCCGCCGCGGGGGCGGCTCAGGTCGCCGACCCCGACGCGCGGCGCCTGCGGGTGCGCGCGGGCGTAGTGCCTGACGACCGCGAGCAAAACGTGGACCAGCCGCACACTGCCGAAGCGGCGCCACCCGCGGTCCGGCTTCCGCCGCAACACCGGATCCCAGGTGAAGAAGTGCGTTCCCGCGGCCGGGAGCTGCACGCCTCCGACGAGCGCCCCGTCCCATGGCACGCCGAGCGAGTGCGAACGCCGCTGCGGCGAGGCCGCCGACGCCGTTGCCACTCCGACGACGAGCGCTACGCAGGCGAGGCGGAGGCTGAGCACGCCACTAGTACGCGGAGGCGTGTCGGCGGCTTCCCGGACTGCTCAGGGCCCCTCGTCCGTACAACCGGCGTGCGGTTGGACGACGACCCCGGCCTCCCGATCAAGTTCGGGCCGTGCTCGAACGGCGAGTACGTGCCCGCGCCGCTGACGCCGCTCGAGCGCGAATCGATCCGCCGCGCCCGCGCGGACGCCGGCACGAACGCGCGCCGGCTCGGCGTCACCCGCGGCGAGTTCCTCCGCTCGATCTGCGGCGCCGCGACGACGCTGCTCGCGATTCAGGGCTGCACCCGCTCGGCACGGCACGCGCTCGGCGGCTACTGGGCGGTTCCGTCCGAGGCCGCCCTCGAGGCCGAGGCGGCGCGCGCAGTGCTCGCGGGCGAGGAGTTCGTCTTCGACGTCCAGGGCCACTTCCTCGAGTACGACCTGATGCGCCGGACCGCCGGCAAGCCGTTCTTCGGCTCCGTCTTCCCGCAGGTGAACTGCGGCGCCGACGACCCGCGGGCCTGCTTCTCCCGCGAGGTCTTCCTCGAGGACTTCTTCCTACGCAGCGACACAAGCATGGTGACGATCTCGGCGCTCCCGATCGCGCCGAGGGGGAGCCCGCTGTCGGCGGCGATCATGGACGACGCGCGGGTGACGGCCGAGCTCGTGACCGGGTGGGAGCCGGTTCTCCTGCACGCGCAGGTGCTGCCGAACTATGGGCGCCTCCCGGAGAACCTCGACCTGATGGAGGAAAACGCGGGCCGTTATCCGATCGCGGCGTGGAAGGTCTTCACCCACTTCCCGGACGCGTTCGGCGACCCCGGCAACGCTTGGCGCCTCGACGACGCCGACAAGCGCCTGCCGCAGGTGGGCCACGCCTTCATCGAGAAGGCGCGAGAGCTGAACGTCAAGATCATCTGCGCCCACAAAGGGTTCGGCGCCGGCAGCCGGTACGCGGCGCCCGACGATGTTCCCCGTGCGGCGAAGGACTTCCCCGACACCGCCTTCATCGTCTACCACTCCGGCTTCGAGCGCACCGGCCCGCCGGAGGGCCCGTTCACGAACGCCACGGCGCACGTGGGCGTCAACCGCCTCATCGCGGCGATGCGCAGGCACGGCGTCGGGCCGAACGAGAACGTCTACGCCGAGCTCGGGTCGACCTGGTGGACGGTGATGCGCGACCCGGACCAGAGCGCGCACGTGCTCGGCAAGCTGCTGCGCTACGTCGGCGAGGACAACGTCCTCTGGGGGACCGACTGCATCTTCTACGGCTCGCCGCAGGATCAGATCCAGACCTTCCGCGCGTTCCACATCAGCCGCGAGTTCCAGGAGCGCTTCGGCTATCCCGAGCTGACGCCGCTACGCAAGGCGAAGATCCTCGGACTGAACGGCGCGCGCGTCTACGGCGTCGAGCCGAAGAAGCGGCGGTACCGCTTCACCCGCCGGGCGCTCGAGCGGATCCGAGCCACCTTCCCGTTCAAGCACGAGGCGTACGGGCCCCGCAACGCCCTCGAGGTACGTCGGCTCCGCGAGCACCACCGTGGGTGGCCCGGCTGAGCCGCCGGTCGACTCGCGGCGCTCACACCCTGATAATCGACGCGTGACGTTGTTCGAGCCGGACGGTCAAGGCGCCGAGGCGCTCCGCAATGCGGAGACTCTTCCGGTCCTGCTGCACACGGCCACGCGCGCCTTCGTCGATGCCGTCGACGGGATCGCGTGCGCGATCTCCCGGCGCGTCGGCGACGTGCTGATCCAGGTCGCCGAACACGCCCGCGACGGCCGCACGCTCGTGCTCGGTCACGGGTATCTGATCGCCGACTTCCCGTTGACGCAGGAAGTGCTCGACCACAACACGCCGCTGACCTGCTCGCTGCTCGACGACGATTGCGATCCTACGGAGGCCGAGCTCCTGCGCGAGGTGCGGCTCGACTCCCTCCTGATGCTGCCCTTGAGCCTGCCAGAGGGGCGTTGGGGCCTGGCCGAGGTCTACGTCAACGGACGCGCGTTCACCGA
>JBKOYZ010000010.1:0-5770 GCA_046725655.1 Actinomycetota bacterium
ACGCCTCCGCCGGAGGTGCCGACCCAGAGGCGGCAATTGCCCCGCTTGCACGTCGGCGCGATCACCATCGCCGTCGTTCGGCTGGCGGTGGTGTTGTCCGCGCCGGAGAAGGCGAGGACGCCGGGCTGGAACGCGTTCGTCCTCGGCCCGTACTGCTGCCAGTCGCCGCCGCCGTCACGCCTGCCGCGGCTCTGGTTCGCGATCCGGTCGAAGGTCGCCTCGGCGTTCGCGACGAAGCTCGTCGGGATCACGTTGGCCGGATATGTGCGCGCGGCGGACTCGTAGGCCTCGGCCGCGGCCGGGCCGAGCCCGGGTGTGGCGGCTGCGCCCTGAGCGTCGGGGTCGCCGCCCGAGGATGTGTCGTACTTGCCGGCGGGCATCGCCTTGTCCTGGGCTGCGCCGCCGCTGAATGACAGGACGAGGGCGAGCACGACGGCGGCTGGGATCACGACCGCGCCGAGCAGCACCCTGTGTCTGCGTCGTAGCATCGAATCTCCTCTCCCTCCGATGAGTCGCGCGGCCGAGGAAGCGGCGGTCGCGGCTCTGCGCAGGGGCGAGGGGCGGCAGCTCCGCTCGAGGCGGTCCACGAGCTCCGCGTTCAGGCTTCGGCCCGAACGCGCAGCCCCCTCGGCAAGCCGCACCCTCAGCTCCTCCGGCATCCGCAGGAGGAAGCGGTAGATCTCCCCTGGCAACGCGCGGGGCACTATAGGCGCTCGCGTCGGGGATATCAAGCGGAATATCGCCGTACCTCGCTGATATCACCGCATTGCGAGCCTCCCGGAGGTCTCGTATAGTCATGGCGGATTCACGACCTGCCCGCGCGCCATGCGTCGGTCTCGCGGGAGAAGCAGAGAGGCCGCTCCGAGAGCGGCCTCTCTCGTCGTCGGAGCGCGGTCGCCCTCGCCGAGCGACGGCGCTGGTCGGTACTGGTCTCCAAACCTAAATATCGTGTGCTATAACACCCGCGCCGCACGGCCGATTCTGGGGAAAGGCCGGCCGGGGCGGCGGGGTAATCGCAACCACGAGACAAGGGGGAGCCTGATGGCTCATCGCACGATCAGAGGGCTGATCGCGGGCGTCGCGCTCGCGCTCCTCACCGCCCTCGCAGCCGGCGGTGCCTTCGCCGGCTCGAAGCCAGCGACACCCGCCGGCGTTAAGACCGACGTTTCGCCCGAGTTCACGACGGAGGGCAGCGTCGCTCCGCAGTTCCTCGCGAACGCCACGACGATCCCGCACTGGACGTTCCAGTACACGGATCCGACGAACGGCGTCACCTATCCGATCACGATGGTCGGCACCGACCCTAGGTCGACGAATACGGACACGGCCGTCAAGACCGTGATCGTCCCGCTGAAGTTCAACTTCGTCGCGGGTAACCAGGACACGTCCATCCTGAACGATCTCGGGTATGCCGGCTTCCGCGCGCCGCCGCTCACGCATACGTTCGACGGCTCGAGGCGAATCGGAAACGTCCTGAGCTCGCCGATCTTCCAGAACGCGGCGCATCCGGCCGTCATGGGCGGGGACAACGCCGAGGCCGGCGATGCCTTCTTCCGGGCCCAGTTCAACAAGATCGGGACGACCTATCACGTCCGGCTCGTGAACGACCACGTCGCTCCGACTCAGACGATCGACGTTCCGGCGAACAAGGGCCTCGCGTACCAACGGCCGGTTGGCGCTTGGCGGACCGAGCACGGCATGCCGACGGACACGATCGCTGGCGTCGTCGACTCCAACTGGTTCTCGGCTCGGCTCCAGCAGCTCATGGGCGCGCTCCAGATCGATGCCCGCACCGTGCCGATCTTCCTGACCGACAACGTGATGCTCTACAGCGGCAACTACCTCGGCTGCTGCACGATCGGCTACCACGGGGCCGGCATGCCGCTCGGCCGCGGCGCGGGGTCGGCGAACGGCAACGGGAACAATCCCGTGCAGACGTTCATCTTCAGCGCCTGGACCACGCCGGGGACGTACTCGGGCTTCCTGGCCGATTACCTGAACCCGACGCGGACGTATCCGTCTCCCACGCGGGGAATCGCGGACATCCATGCGCTCTCGCATGAAGTCTCGGAGTGGCTCGATGACCCGTACGTGAATAACGCCGTCAAGCCGTGGGTGGCAGCGACGGCCCCGCAGTACGGCTGCACTGGGTTGCTCGAGACCGGTGACCCGGTCGTCGGCGACTGGTACCCGCTGAGCGGCAACAACGTCGGCGCCACCGACGGGTACAACTACTACGGCGAGTACCACCCTGAGGAGGAGGTCAACGCGCAGTGGTTCGGCCGCGGTGGCGTCGAAGCCGCCGGTCTCCACTCGTACAACAACTACCTGACCTTCATGGGCCCGCTGACGCTCGCGATCGGCGGCCCGTGGGCGGCCTTCGCGAACTACGCGAACGACTGCTAGTCAGCCGCGAACCTTGGACACGGAGAAGGGCCAGCCTCGTGTGGCCCTTCTCCTCTTCGATGACGTTAGGGTGGCCGCTGTCGTTGGGATAATCACGGTCGGGTGTCCGCGCTTCTCGGCCTCCTGGTCGCCGTGCTCGTTGGGTTCCCCGATGGCTCGACCGGCAGCGGGAGCGCCGGCTACTTCGGGCCGCCGCAGCCGCAACAAGCCGCGTCGCTCCGTTTCGTTTCGCTGCACCCGTTCGTGGTCCGGGGTGCGAACTTCCGCCCAGGCGATCGCGTGCGCGTCACCGTCTTCTCCGGCCGGAATAAGCTTCAGAAGTCCGCTATGGCGCCGCACCGCACGTTCGCGGTCAGCTTCGCTGTCTCGGCAAGTCCCCGTGTCGGGGGCGCTCGCGATCGCAGTCGGCAACGAGGGGAGCCGGGCGGTGGCGAAGTCGATTGTCGGGGCCTGCCCGCCTCCGGAAAAGCCACCGGGCCGCAGCCCGTAGACTCGCGTCTTGCCGGCCTCACCGGCGCGGCCGAGCTAATCAGCGCTTTTCCGACGATGCGCCGCCGGAGCGGGGCTTTGCCATCGCCCGGTAATCCAGGGCGGTGTCGAGCGTCGCCTCGTCGACGCCGGCCTCGCGTGCGACCTCGCGCAACGGCCTCCCGGAGCGCGCGGCTTCCTGGACGATCTCGGTCGCCTTGTCGTAGCCGATGTACGGGTTGAGCGCGGTTGCCGCCGAGAGCGTCAGCTCCGCGTAGCGCTCGGCGTTCTCCCGGTTCGCCTCGATCCCGCGGACGCACTTCTCGTCCAGCAGCCGTGCCACGGCGGCGAGCAGCTTGATCGACTCGAGCAGGTTCCGTGCGAGCAGGGGCACGAACACGTTCAGCTCGAAGTGGCCCTGCATGCCGCCGACCGTGATCGCAGCGTCGTTGCCGATGACCTGAGCCGAGACCTGCGTGACGACCTCGGGGATGACCGGGTTGACCTTGCCGGGCATGATCGAGCTGCCCTTCTGCAGCTCCGGAAGGATGATCTCGGCGAGCCCGGCGCGCGGGCCGGAGCCAAGCCAGCGAAGGTCGTTGGCGATCTTCGTCAGCGAGACCGCGACGACCTTGAGTGCGCCGGAAGCCTCGACGAGCGCGTCGCGCGCCGCCTGGGCCTCGAACGGATCCGCTGCCGGCAGCACCTCGAGCCCCGTCTCCTCCTGCAGGATCGCCCGCACGCGCGCGGCAAACTCGGGATGCGTGTTGAGGCCGGTGCCGACCGCGGTCCCGCCGAGCGGGATCTGCGCGACCCGCCGCAGGGTCACCTCGACGCGCGAGATTCCCTGCCGGACCTGCGCGGCGTAGCCGCCGAACTCCTGCCCGAGAGTCACGGGAACCGCGTCCATCAGATGCGTCCGGCCGGACTTGACGACGTCGTCGAATTCCCGCGCCTTCGCCTCGAACGCCTCCGCCAGAGAGCCGAGCGCCGGCAGCAGGTCGTGCGTGATCTCGTCCAGCGCCGCAAGGTGCACCGCCGACGGGAAGACGTCGTTCGAGGACTGACCCATGTTCACGTCGTCGTTTGCGTGCACGTCCTCGCCGGCGAGAGCGGCGATGACCTCGTTCGCGTTCATGTTCGACGAGGTGCCGGAGCCGGTCTGGAAGACGTCGATCGGAAACTGGTCGTCGAGCTCGCCGGCGGCGACGCGGTCCGCCGCCGCCGCGATCCGTTCCGCCTTCTCGGCGTCGAGAAGTCCGAGCTCCGCATTGACGCGCGCGGCGGCCGCCTTGATCCGGCCGAGCCAGCGCGCCACGGCCGCCGGGATCGGCTGGCCGGAAACCACGAAGTTCTCGACCGCCTTGCGCGTCTCGTCCCCCCAGAGCTCTTGCTCGCGAGAGATGCTGCTCATCTCAGCGCGAGTCTAGTTTCTCGCCCCGCTCCACTCGCCGGAAAGACGAAGGGCCGGCACAAAGGCCGGCCCTTCGTCGCGCGCAGTCTCGTTGGCTAGTGAACCGCCGGGAGGACCAGGCGGAACCCGCCGCGGCCGTGCGTGGCCGCGTACAGGACCCGCGTCCCCTTCGGTCCGTTGTACAGCGAGATGTCGTACACCGCGACCGGCGGCAGGCCGTCCGCGGCGGGCACCCAGCTGCTCGAGCCGGCGGCGAGCCGCACGACGCCGAAGTCGGTCGAGGCGTAGATGTCGCCCGTCGCCCCGTCGTACTCGACGTTCGTGATCGGCTGGTCGCCGAGGTCGTGCGTGATGTTCGTCCACGTCGCAGCCCCGGTGGCCGGGTTGTAGTGGACGTCGAACACGTGGCCCGTGGGCGTGCCGGCCGCGATCGCGTAGGCGTCGTAGCCGGAGTAGCTCACGATGGCGTGGTTTGCGTCGTTCGGGTCGACCGAGATCCCGCTGACGAAACGCTGCGGCGTCACGGGATGCGCGGCCTCACCGTCGTCGATCCGCGTCCACTGCACCTGATCCTGACGGTGCAGCGTCACGCCGGCGCCGAACGCGTCCGGAACGTCGGTCAGCGGGCCGCCGGCGTCCGCGTTCTTCGTGACGAAGACGCGGCCGAGGCGGGTGGCCGCCCACAGCGTGCCGGTGTCGCTCGGGGCACGCGTGGTTTGCGCGACGTAGTTCGTGCCGTTCGTGCCGCTGCGGGTGGCGCCGAACGACGGGTCTCGCAGGCTCTTACCGAGCATGACCCAGTCGCCGCAGTTGCCGCTGAACAGCTGGTCGCCGCGCGGGGTGCCGGCGCCGTTCGTGTAGCAGTGGTTGTCGAGGAACGTCGGGTCGCCCCCGCCGTCCTTCGTGCGCCACACGTGGTTGGCGCCCGTGTACGCGGTGCCGGCGACAACCGGATCGGCGATGAACGGGACGTAGAACGACGCGCCTTCACCGGAGTAGAAAAGCGGATCCATCATCCAGTCCCAGTGCTCCGGATCCCAGCCGTGGAAGTTCACGTCGGCCTGGTCGCTGAAGTAGGTGTGGTAGCGGAGGTTCGGGTTGCCGACGTCGATGCCGGAGTTCCCCGCCGTCACCGCTGACCGTCGCGAGCAGTGCCACTGCCGCTGTACGCCATCGTCGAGTTGTCCTGCGTACCGCCGATGACGTCGTCGAGCGGGTCGTTCCGATTCGCCGTCAGGCTCTCGAACTGCAGCGTCCGCAGGCCGGAGTTGACAGGGATCAGCCGCGTCGGCACACCCGACAGCCATTCGTGGCAGCGGACGAGGTCGTTGCCCGACAGGCCGCGGGTGTCGCACTGGGCCGACGCGTTGCTGAAGGTGCCGTTCGTGCGAATGACGCCACCGTCGGAGCCGACGAACGCGATGTGCGTCCCGGGCACGAAGGCGACGTCGCGCGTGTCCGGATGCTGGTCTTCCCAGGCGG
>JBKOYZ010000203.1:0-29940 GCA_046725655.1 Actinomycetota bacterium
GCCGCGATGACAGAGGCGATGTTGAGGTAGCTCTGCGCGGCCGGCGGCGGACCGATGCAGACGGCGCGGTCCGCGAGCCGCACGTGCAGTGCGTCCTTGTCCGCGGTCGAATAGACCGCCACGGCCTCGATCTCGAGCTCGTGCAGCGCGCGGATCACGCGCACCGCGATCTCGCCGCGGTTCGCTACGAGCACGCGCTGAAACACAGCTCTAGAGGCCCAGCGGACGCCCGTTTATCGGCTCGAGTTCGACCGAGGCGTCGCTTGCGATGCCGCCTGGAGGCTGTGCCGGCTTCGCCGCTGCAGCCGTCTCAACCCGGTTCACAGTCCCAGCGGCCTCCCATTTATCGGCTCGAGTTCGAACAGAAGCTGGCCGTACTCGACCGGCTCGGCGTTGCGGACGTGGATCGCGCGGATGACGCCCTCGATCTCGGCCTTGACCTCGTTCATCAGCTTCATCGCCTCGAGGATGCAGAGCGTCTGGCCGGGCCCGACTGCATCGCCCTCCTCCACGAACGGCGGCGCGCCGGGTTGCGGTGCCCGATAGAACGTCCCCACCATCGGCGCCTCGACCCGGACGAGGCCGTCGCCGACGCGCTCGGGAATCGGCAGCGCCTCGTCGGCGGTCGTCGGCTGCGCTTCGGCCGCAGCGGGCTCGAGCGCCGGCTCGAACGGTTCCGGCGTCCGGCGGACGGACACGCGCATCCCCGCCTCCTCGATCGTCACCTCCCCCACTCCCGAGTCCTGGACGATCCGTACGAGCTCGCGGATGCGCTCTGCGCGAGCCTGGTCGACGCCCCCGCCGACGAGCGCGTCCTCGCCGGTGTGCCGGCCGCGGATCGTCTCGAGCAGCGTGCGCGCCTCGTCGCCGAAGAGAGCGAGCAGGAGCAACTCCTCGTCGCTGGCAGCAATCCCCTCGGCCTCGTCGCGGAGACGCTCCAGGTCGACGGGCTCGCGCTCGGCAGGCGGCGCTCCGTCGGAGAGAAGCTCGGCCGCGCGACGCACGATGGGGTCGATCGGGCCCGGCGGCGACCCGTAGCGGCCCTCGATCAGCGCCCGGAGCTCGTCGATTACCGTCAGGTACCGAGTCGCCGAGAGAACGTTCAGGAGTGCCTGGGAGCCGAGGATCTGGCCGATCGGCGCCGCGAGGGGCGGCCAGCCGGCCTCCTCGCGAACGCGGGCGAGCTCGTCCAGCACCTCGTCGAGGCGATCGCCGGCCGCCTGCGCGCGCAGGTGCATGTCGAGCGCGGCGACGAGGCCCGACGGCAGCCGGTGCTCGGCCGCCCGCACGGCGAGGCGGGGCGCGAGCGGCGTCACCGGCTCGTCGCCGATGTGCTCGTCGACGAGCTCCGAGGCCTGCCACAGCGCCTCGACGTCGACGCCCGTGTCCTGGCCGAGCCCGGCGAGCGCAGTTGCAAGCGCCTCGCCCGAGACCCTGTGCAGCGAGAGCGCGATCGGATAGACGGCGCAGGAGACGAGGTCTGCGCCCGCGCGAACCGCCTCGAGCGCCGCGGCGAGCCCGTTGCCGGCCGCGCCCTGGCAGTAGAGTCCGACCGGCAGGCCGCTCGCCTCCTGCAGCGCCCCCACGAGCTCCTGCGCTCGGTGCGGCTCGAGCGAGCCCGAGGGATCGTGGAGCAAGACCCGCTCGGCACCGAGCTCGCGCAGCGCCTTCGCCTGCTCGACGAGATCTTCCGTCTCGCCGGTCGCGCCGGAGCCGTAGACGAGCCCGGCGTCGAACTCGCGCCCGGCCCCCGTGATCGCCTCCCCGGCCTCGCGCAGGTTCGAGACGTCGTTCAGCGGATCGTGCAGCCGGAAGACATCGATGCCGCTTTCGGCGGCGGAGGCGACGAAGCGGCGCGCGAAGTCGGCGCCGACGGGCCGCGAGCCCACGAGGAACCGGCCGCGGAGCGCCATGGCGAGCGGCGTCTTCGTCCGCGCCTTGAGCGCGCGAATCCGCTCCCACGGGCTCTCGACGCCGCGGCGGACAGCGGTGTCGAAGACACCGCCGCCCGAGACCTCGAGGTACGCGAAGCCGGCGCCGTCCAGCGTCTCGGCAAGCCCGAGCAGGTCGGCGGTCGGCATCCGGCCCGCGAGCGGCTCCTGCGACAGCAGCCGGATCGTCGTATCGACCAGCGCGGGCATCTGTGCGGAGCACCTTAGCGAGTAGGTTCCGGAGGCGAATGATCCCTGAAGTCCTGCGTTTGCGCGACTTCCGCCTCGTCTTCTTCGCGCAGGTGATCTCGACCGTGGGCGACTTTTTCGTCCCGATCGCGATCTCGTTCGCCGTGCTCGACCTGACGGGGTCGGTGTCCGATCTGGGTCTCGTCCTCTTCGCCCGGATCCTCGGCCAGGTCCTGCTCTTCCTCGCCGGCGGCGTCTGGTCCGACCGCATGCGGCGAGAGCGCGTCATGGTCGCGTCGAACGTCATCCGCTTCTTCAGCCAGGGCCTGCTCGGCGTCCTGCTGGTGAGCGGCCACGCACAGATCTGGCAGTTGATCGCGCTTCAGCTCGTACACGGCGCGGCGACCGGCGTCTTTCGCCCAGCGGCATCCGGGTTGACGCCTCAACTCGTTCCGGCCGAGCAGTTGCAGGCCGCGAACGGGCTCATGTTCTTGACGCTCAGCATCGGCGGCATCGTCGGACCCGCTATCGGCGGCGTGCTCGTTGCAACCGTCGGCGCCGGCTGGGCGCTCCTGGCAGACGCCGTCACCTTCGCGCTCGGCGCGGTTCTGCTCGCACGAATCCGCCCGCTCGGGTACGTGCCCGCGGCGGCCGAGTCGTTCTGGCAGGCCCTCGCTGCCGGCTGGCGCGAGGTGCGCGCGCGAACGTGGCTGTGGGCGAGCATCGTCGACTTCGCCGCGTTCCAGATGATCTACCTCGCGACGATCATGGTGCTCGGCCCGCTCGTCGCGAAGGAGTCGCTCGGAGGCGCCGGCGCCTGGGCGTTCATCCTGGTCGCCTTCAGCTTCGGCACCCTGCTCGGGAACGCATGGGCGATGCGGCTGCGGCCGCGGCGGCCGCTCGTGTTCGCCTGGGCCATCATCCTGCTCTGCGGGCCGAGTCTCGTGCTGCTGGCGTTCGCCGCGCCCGCGTGGACGATCGCGCTGACAGAGATGGCCTCCGGCCTTTCGATCGGCGTCGCCGGAACGTTGTGGGAGACGACGCTGCAACGAAACGTCCCACCGGAGGCGCTCTCGCGCGTCGCGGCCTACGACTGGATGGGCTCCACCGCGCTGCGCCCCCTCGGCCTGGCGATCGTCGGCCCGATCGCCGAGGCCGTGGGCGTCAAGGAGACACTGCTCGCCGCGTTCGTCCTGACGATGATCGGGAGCCTCGCGCTGTTGGTGATTCCTGACATGTGGCGGATCACCGACACGACGCCCGGCCGCGCGGACGAGACCGACGACCTCGAGCTCGAGCACGCCGCGGCAGGCCCACCCGCCTCCAAGTAACAGTCTGTTACAAGGGCAAGCGGCGAGCGCTACGCGCGAGAGATGTAGCGGCCCTCGCGCGGGTCGACCTTGATCCGCTCGCCCGTGTTCACGAAGAGCGGCACTTGCACCGTCGCGCCCGTCTCGAGCTTCGCCGGCTTGGTCACGTTCGAGACGGTGTCGCCGCGGACGCCGGGCTCTGTCTCGGCGACTGTCAGCTCGACCGATCCCGGCAGCTGCACCCCGGCCGGCCGGCCGTCGACGGTCAGCATCTGCACCGACGACGACGGCTCCATGAAGTCGATCGCGTCGGCGACCGACGCGCGCGGCAGCGCCGTCTGCTCGTAGGTCTCGGAGTCCATGAAGACGACCTCGTCCCCGCTCTCGTAGAGGTACTGCATGTTCTTGACTTCGGTGTGAACGCGCGGGAACTTCTCGCCGGCGCGGAAGGTGCGGTCGACGACGGCGCCGGAGTCGAGGTTCTTCACTTTCGTGCGGACGAAGGCGCCGCCCTTTCCCGGCTTCACGTGCTGGAACTCGACGATGCGCCAGACGCCGCCGTCGAGTCGGATGTGCATCCCGTTCCGGAACTGGTTCGTGTTGACGACCTCGGCCATCGGCGGGGCAGGTTAGCCGACGGTCACGAGCTTTTTCGGGAAGCTGCTGAGGACCTCCGGCGCGCCGTCGGTGACGATGACGAGGTCCTCGATCCGGATCCCGCCCGTCCCCTCGAGGTAGATACCGGGCTCGACCGTGACGACGTTGCGAGCAGCCAGCGTGTCCTTCGACGTCTGCGCCAGCCGCGGCGCCTCGTGGACGTCGATGCCGACGCCGTGACCGAGGCCGTGGCCGAACCTCTCGCCGAACCCAGCCTCCCCGATCACGTCGCGCGCGGCCTTGTCGGCGTCGATCCCGGTGACGCCGGCTTGCACCGCCTCCACGCCCTTAAGCTGCGCCTCCAGGCAGACGTCGTACGCGCGGCGAAGCTCCTCAGGCAGCTCGCCGGTCGCGAAGGTTCGCGTGCAGTCCGAGCAGTAGCCGTCGAGCGCGGCGCCGGCGTCGACCACGACCGTCGTGCCTGACTCGATCACGCGGTCTCCCGGATCGGCGTGCGGCCTCGCACCGTTGGCGCCTGCGGCGACGATCGTCTCGAAGGCGGGCTCGTCTGCGCCGAGCTCGTGGAAAAGCTCGCTCATCCGCCAGGCGACGTCGCGCTCGGTTCGGCCGACGAACGGCTCCTCCGCCAGCCGCGCGTACGCCTGATCGGTGATCGCCGCTGCGCGGCGGATCCGCCCAAGCTCGTCCTCGTCCTTGACGACGCGGAGCTTCTCGACGAGCCCGACGCGCGGCACGAGCTCCAGGCCGCCGTCCCGCAGGACCTCGTAGTTCCGGTAGGTGAGGTGCGTGCTCTCGAACCCGAACGTGCCCTGGAGGAGCTCCGCGATGTGCGGCACCGTTTCGCGCCGTGTCTCGATGAACTCGACTTCGGGCACCTGCCGCGCCGCCTCGGCGTAACGGAAGTCGGTGAAGAGCAAGACGCGCTCGGGGTCGACCGCGAGCGACACGTTCGAGCTCACGAATCCGGTCAGATAGCGGACGCTTACCGGGTTCGTGACGAGGAGGGGCTCCTCGAGGCTCTCGCGCAGCTTTTCGATCCGTTCTTTCATCCGCGCGTTGCAAGATATTCGAGCGCCGCACGGTAGCCGTCCGGACCCTTGCCGATGAAGCGCTCGGCGGCGAGGTCGGCGATCACCGACACGCGCCGCCATTCCTCTCGCTGCTCGATATTCGAGAGATGGACCTCGACGAGCGGCACCTCGAACAGCTCGACCGCGTCGCGGATCGCATAGCTGTAGTGCGACCAGGCGCCTGGGTTGACGACGACGCCGTCCGCCCAGTCGAGCGCGTCGTGGCACCAGTCGATGTACTCGCCCTCGCTGTTCGTCTGCCTGCACTCCACGTTCAGCTCGAGCTCGCGGCCCCACTCGTAGATCCGCGACTCGAGCTGAGTGAGGCTGAGGCCGCCGTACAGCTCGGGGTTCCGCCGCCCGACGACGTCGAGGTTGACTCCGTTCAGGACGGCGACCCGCACCGGAACGAACCTTAATCCGCGATCAGCTCGTCCAGCGCGCGTCGGACGTCGGCCGCCGGAACCGGGGCCGTATAGCCGCCGTCCTCGCCGAGCAGGACGAGCATCAGCTCGTCGCCGGTCGACTTCTTGTCGCGTTGCAAGGCAGTCCACGCGCGTTCGCGATCGGCGCGCACCGCCCTGGGCGCGAGGATCTGCTCGACCGCCTCCGTCGGCTTCCCCGACAGCTTGAGCGCGGCGAGGAGCCCGAGCGCCACGGCCCGGCCGTGCGTCACGGCGCCGTTCGACCCGGCCTCGAGCGCGTGCGCGAATGTGTGCCCGAGGTTGAGCACGTGTCTTGGCCCCTGGTCGTATGGATCCCGGATGCAGAGTGCGGTCTTGAATGCTGCGCAGCGACGGACGAGCTCCTCGTCGGGCAGCTCCCAGAGTGGCTCCCCGGTGAGAAGACCCGTCTTCACGACCTCCGCCAATCCCTCGCGCCGCTGCTCGTCGGGCAGGGTGATGAGCAGCTCGGGGTCGATCAGGGTCGCACGGGGCCAGTGGAACGCACCGACGAGATTCTTCCCCTCCGGGAGGTTGATCGCCGTCTTGCCTCCGATCGCCGCGTCGACCTGCCCCACGAGCGTCGTCGGCACGGCGATCCAGTCGACCCGGCGGAGATACGTCGCCGCAGCGAACCCGGCCACGTCAGTGACGCAGCCGCCGCCGACGGCGACGAGCGTGCCGGCGCGGTCGAGGCGTAGCTCGCTCCACAGCCGCGCGACGTTCTCCGCCGTCTTCGCGTCCTCGCCCTGTGGGACGACATGGACCGGCGCCTCGAGCCGCGGGCGGTGCAGCTCGAGGACGCGCTCGTCGCTGACGACCTCGGCGGGGCCGTTCACGAGCTCGGGCAGCCGACCGAAGACGCCACCTTCGACGCGGACCGCGCCTGCCGCCAGAGCCACCCCGTCGGCATCGGTCGCGACCGCGTCCGCAACGTCCGCGTAGAGCGGCCGGCGCTCCTCGTACAGACGCCTGAAGTTCTCTTCATCGCGGGCGAGCGGCCTGCCCGTGCCGCCCGCGCGCGACCAGGCCGTCTCGACATCGACGTCCAGCAAGACCGCGAAGGCCCGCGCCCGTAGGAGCTCGCGCACGAGCGGCGTGGTCACCGCGCCCCCGCCGAGCGAGACGACGACCGGCTCCGTCTCCGCGAGCGCGTCGCGCACGGACGCCGCTTCCAGCTCTCGAAACGCCGGCTCGCCGCGCTTCTCGAACACTGCGGCGACCGGCTCGCCCGACTCCTCGAGTTCCGCGTCGATGTCGCGGAAGTCGCGGCCGAGGCGCGCCGCGACCTCGCGGCCGATCGTCGTCTTGCCAGCGCCCATGAAGCCAACGAGGGCGAGGTGACGGTCTACCGCGGTTGCCAATCGATGCGCTCCAGGTACGCCTTGTGGGCGGCGACGAAGTCGCCGAGCGCGTCGCCGCCGAACTTCTCGCGCGCGGCGCGCGCGAGCTCGAACGCGACCGCCGCCTCGGCGACAACTGCGAGCGCCTCGACCGCGGAGACGTCGCTGCGCTCGACAAGCGCGTTCGCCGGCTCGCCCGTCTCGAGATCGACCGATGCGAGGGGCTGCATCAGGGTCGGCAGCGGCTTCATCCCTGCCCGGACGACGATCTCCTCGCCGTTCGAGACGCCGCCCTCGATCCCGCCGGCGCGGTTCGTCTCCCGGTGGAGGCCGCGGTCGTCCCGCACGATCTCGTCATGAGCCTGAGAGCCGCGGAGCGCCGCAAGCTCGAAACCGCCGCCGATCTCGGCGGCCTTCACGGCCTGGATTCCCATGAGCGCAGCCGCGAGCCGCGCGTCGAGCCGCTGCTCCTTCGCCGCGTACGACCCCAGCCCGGGTGGGACGCCCCGCGCCCGCACCTCGACGACGCCGCCGAGGGTGTCGCGATCCTTCCGCGCGGCGTCGACCTCGGCCGCGTCGGCCCCTGCAGCAGGACTCGCCTCGCCGCGAACTTCGATCTGGACCACGCGCAGGAGCTCCTTGGCCACCGCGCCGGCCGCGACCGCGACAGCTGTCTGACGGGCGCTCGCCCGCTCCAGCGCGTCGCGGACGTCCGCGAGGGCGAACTTCTGCACGCCTGCGAGATCGGCGTGCCCCGGACGCGGCAGCGTCACAGGCTGGGTGCCCTTCCCCTCCGGCTCGCCCTCGGGCGGCCACGGGCTCATCCCCCACGCCCAGTTCTTGTGGTCGCGGTTGCGGACGACGAGCGCGAGCGGCGTCCCGAGCGTCCGGCCGTGCCGGAGCCCTCCGAGGACTTCGACCTCGTCCTGCTCGAGCTTCTGGCGCGGGCTGCGCCCGTAGCCCTGCTGGCGCCGCCGAAGGTCCTCGTCGATTGCCGCGCGGTCGAGCACGAGCCCGGCGGGCAGCCCGGTCACGATCGCGACGAGCGCGGGCCCGTGCGATTCGCCTGCGGTGGCGAGCTCCAGCATCACGCGGAGCGTACTGCGGCCCGCATCACGTCCACCGGTGCCGGGACGCCCGTCCAGCGCTCGAACGAGGCCGCACCCTGACGCATGAGCGCCTCGAGGCCGTCGACGACGAGCGGGCAGCCCGCGGCGAGGGCGGCCTCGATCAGCGCGGTCGGCCGCCCGTCGCCCCGGTAGGCGAGGTCGACCACCTTTTGGTCGGCACGCGGCGAGACGAGCAGCTCGTCGCGTACAGGCGTCGTGTTGACGATCAGGTCGGCCTCGGACGCGTCCGGCGGCCACTCGCCGCGCCGCGAGAAGACGCGCACCTCGCCGCGCAGGCCCGGTTTCAACGCCTCCGCCGCGCCCCCCGCGCCGATCAGGCAGACGCGCGCGGCGTCGATTCCCTCCACGATCGCGCGGTCGGTGTTAAAGCCGAGCACGCGCTGATCCTCGAAGACGAGCGTGTTGACGGACGTGCCCTCGGCCTCGTCGCAGAGCTCCGCCGCCGCCTGCTTGTGCGGGATCGTCACGTTCGCACCGGCGAACCCGAGCGCTGCCAGGCCGCGCACCGCCTCGGTGAGCCGCTCCGGCGCGACCTCGCAGGCGACGTAGGCCCAGTCGAGGCCTCGCGCGGCGAAGGCCGCGTTCTGCATGCGCGGCGACAGCGACTCGGTCACCGGCTGCCCGAGCAGCGCGACGAGCCACGTGGCGCCTCCGATCAAAATCCGTGCGCGTTCTTGTAGTTGATGAACTCGCGCTCGCTCGCCGTGAAGAAGTGGTGCACCTTGTCGGGCTTCTGAACGAAGTAGAGCCAGTCGCCCGCGGCGGGGTGCGCGGCCGCCCTGAGCGACGCCAGTCCCGGGTTCGCGATCGGCGTCGGTGGCAGGCCAGCGTGCTTGCGTGTGTTGTACGGACTGTCCGAGTTCAGCTGCGACTCCCTGAGCGACTCCGTCCCAGGGACTCGGAACGCGTAGCGGATCGTCGCGTCGATCCCGAGCGTCATCCGCTTATGGAGCCGGTTGTAGATCACGCGGGCGATCTTCCCCCGCTCCTCGGGCGCGACAGCTTCCTTCTCCACCATCGAGGCGATGACGAGGACGTCGTACGGCGTCAGGTTCTTCGAGCGCGCGTAGCGGAGGTCGATCCCGCGCCAGTTTCGCCGGAACGCGCTCAGCTGGTTGGCGACGAGCCGGCGGGCGGTGGTGCGGGCCGTGAACTGGTAGGTCGCCGGGAAGAGAAAGCCTTCGAGGGGGTGCCGGCCGAAGCCGCGCACGAACCGGTCGCCGGCGGTCGCCGACAGGTACGCCTTCTTCGTCAGGCGCGGCGTCTTGCCGCGCTCGCGCTTCGCGATCCCGCCGACGGCCTCGACGCGATGCGCCATGTCCAGCCGCGTGAACCCCTCCGGGAAGATGATCCGGAACGGCTTCGGGGCCGCGGCGACGGCGGTCGTGGTCGGCTTCTTCTCGCCGCGGTCGCGGACGCTGGCGATCGCGAAGCCGACCCCGATCAGCGCCGCGAGCACCAGGCCGAGCGCGACGAGCCTTCGGCGCATGACGACGCCGCGCGGCGGCCGCCGCTCCGGCCGGCGAGACTCCGACGGAGCTACTTCGCCGCTCGGCTCGACCACGCGAGATAGCTCGTCAAGAGGTGGGCCGCAGCGCGTGCATCCGCCGGGACGTTACGGCCTCCCGGGTCTTGTTCGGCGAGGTCGGTCGTGAAACGCTCGTCGAAGCCGTCGACCGGGATCCCCAGCACTCCGCGGAGCGAGTGGACGAACCGCTCGGTCTCGACCGCCTGCTCGCCCCGCTCTCCACTGAGGGTCAGCGGCATGCCCACGACCACGCGCTCCGGATCCTCCGCGCGGATCAGCTCGACCAGTCGCTCCAGCCCTGCCTCGGTGCCAACTCGCTCGACCACTCCGATTGGTCTAGCAACCGTGCCGGTCGGGTCCGAGACTGCAACGCCGGTCCTCGCCGACCCGTAGTCGATCGCAACGACCTTCACTCGAGCGCTTCGGCGATCGCCCTCTTACCCGCGGCGAACGCCTCTGCAACGCCGGCCGGGTTCCGCCCGCCGGCCTCGGCCATGGTCGGGCGCCCCCCTCCGCCGCCGCCGATCAACGGGCCGAGCTGGCGGACGAGCTCGACGGCATCGAGCCCTCGTTCATGGAGCGACTCGTCCAGGTTGACGACGAGATAGACGCGCCCGTCGTCGACCGAGGCCACGATGGCACCGTCGGCCTTCTCCTGGCTGCGCACCCGATCCGACAGGTCGCGCAGCGGCCCGCCCTTGACCGCCTTCGCCTCGACGAAGACGACGTTTCCTTCCTTGCCGACGATCGTCATGTCGGGTCCCGTCGCGCGTTCGGGCGCCTTCTTCGCCAGCTTGCGAGCCTCCGCCAGCTCTTCTCGCAGGCGCTCGGCCTCGTGCGCGCTTTCGTGCAGGTAGGCGAAGGCCTCGCCTGCGGTCACCGCCTCGATCCGCCGCGCGCCGGCGCCGACCGAGCCTTCCGACAGGATCACGAACGGTCCGATCTCCGCCGTCGAGCGCACGTGCGTCCCGCCGCACAGCTCGCGCGAGTACCCGTCGATCTCGACGACGCGGACCTCGTCACCGTACTTCTCGCCGAACAGCATCATCGCGCCGAGCTTCCGCGCCTCCTCGATGGGCGTGATGAACGCGCGCACGGCTCTGTTCTCGAAGACGATGTCGTTGACGCGCCTCTCGACGTCCGTGCGCTCCTCCGGCGTCAGCGCCTCCGGGTGGGTGAAGTCGAAGCGCAGCTTGTCGGGGCGCACTGCGGATCCGGCCTGGCGGACGTGCTCGCCTAGGACGTCGCGCAGCGCCTTGTGCAGCACGTGGGTCGCCGTGTGGTTCGCCATCGTCGGGAAGCGCACCGACCAGGGCACGACGGCGCGCACCCGGTCGCCCTCGGCGAATCCGTCGCCCTCGAACGTGAGCACCTGGTCGTTCTCGAACCGCGTCGCCCGCACCAGCTCGGCGCGCGCGCCCGTCTCCTCGTGCTCGATGAAGCCGACATCCGAGACCTGACCGCCGCCCTCCGGGTAGAACGGCGACTGCTCGAGCTTGGCGTCGAAGAGGCCGTCCTCGCGCTCCGCCAGCGCGATGATCGCGGTCAGAACCTCGGTGCGCTCGTAACCGACGAAGTAGCTCCGCCCCTCGAGCGGCTGCACCTCGAAGGCGCCCGCACCCCGCGATCGCGCCCGCTGCTCCTCCATCAGACGGGTGAACTCCTCCGCGTTGACGCCGAGGCCGCGCTCGCGCGCGAGCTCCTCGGTGAGCTCGAGCGGGAACCCGTACGTGTCGTGGAGGCGAAACGCCTCCTCGCCGGGAATGTCGCCGTCGGCCGCCCGCGCGACAATCTCCTCGAAGAGCCGCATGCCACGGGCGAGCGTCTGCGAGAAGCGCTCTTCCTCCGCTGCGAGCACGCGCCGGATCTCGTCGCGGTGCTCGCTGAGCTCGGGGTACGCTGGCGCCATCTGCTCGATCACGACGTCGGCCAGGCCCGCAAGAAACGGTGCCTCGAGGCCGATCCTCGCGCCGTGCTGGATCGCGCGCCGAATGATCCGGCGGAGGACGTAGCCGCGCCCTTCGTTCGAGGGAGTCACCCCGTCACCGACGACGAACGTCATTCCACGGCCGTGATCGGCCAGGACGCGGTGCGCCTTCGCCGCGTCCTCGGAATCGGAGTACGCAACGCCCGATTCCGACTCGATCCAGTCCATCAGCGGGCGGTAGGCGTCGGTGTCGTAGACCGAGATCACCTCCTGCAGCGTCGTGGCCGCCCGCTCGAGTCCCATGCCCGTGTCGATGTTTTGCTGCGGCAGCGGCGTCAGGGTTCCGTCGGCGTGAAGCTCGTACTCCATGAAGACGAGGTTCCAGATCTCGAGGAACCGCTCGCACGAGCAGCCCGGCCGGCATTCAGGGCGGCCGCAACCGTGCTCGACGCCGCGGTCGTAGTAGATCTCCGAATCCGGCCCGCACGGCCCCGGCCCGCCGACCGACCAGAAGTTCTCGGAGGTCGGCAGCGCGACGATCCGCTCCGACGGCATGCCGACGCGCTCCCAGAGCCCGATCGCTACTTCGTCGGGCCCGAGCTTGAGCTCCGGATCGCCCGCGTGGACGCTCGCCCAGAGGCGCTCCCAGTCGAGCTTCATCCGCTCGCCCAGGAACTCGGTTGCGAGCTCGATCGCGCCCTCCTTGAAGTACTGGCCGAACGAGAAGTTCCCGAGCATCTCGAAGAAGGTCAGGTGGTACGTGTCGAGCCCGACCTCGTCGATGTCCGGCGTCCGGAAGCACTTCTGCACGGTCGTCGTCAACGGCGCCGGCGGCGGCTCGCGGCCGAGGAAATACGGCATCTGCGGCTGCATTCCGGCCGTCGTCAGCAGCGTCGTCCGGTCGTCCGCCCGAGGCACGAGCGAAGCCGACGGACGACGCAGGTGGCCCTTCTCCTCGAAGAAGGAGAGGAACCCCTCGCGAAGCTCCGCGGTCGTCCGCATCGCGATTGATTCTAGGGTTGGGGCGAGGGGCTCTTGCTCAGGCGGCCCGCGAGCCGTCGCCCTCCTGGTCGCCGATCTCCTCGCGGATCTTCTCCAGCGAGCGGCGAATCAGCCTGGAGACGTGCATCTGCGAGATCCCCACCTGCTGCGCGATCTGCGACTGCGTCAGCCCCTTGAAGAAGCGAAGGTGCAGGATCCGCCGCTCGCGATCGTCGAGGACGCGGAAGCCGGGCTCGAGTACCGCGCGGTCTTCGGAGACCTCGTACTCGTGCTCCTCGGTACCGAGCGACTCGAGCGGATCGAGGTCGCCTTCGTCGTCCTGCCCGGGGCCGGAGGAGAGCGAGAGCGAGCTGTAGGCCCGGCCGCTCTCGAGCGCCTCGAGCACCTCCTCCTCGGAGACCTCCGCCGCTTTGGCGAGCTCCGCGATCGTCGGCGAGCGGCCGAGCTGGACGGTCAGCTCCTCGAGCAGGCGCGACAGCTGGATGTTCAGCTCCTGCAATCCGCGCGGGACACGGACCGACCAGCCGCGGTCGCGAAAGTGACGCTTGATCTCGCCGATGATGTTCGGCGTCGCGTATGTGGTCAGCTCGACGCCGCGGTCGAGATCGAACCGGTCGATCGCCTTGATCAGCCCGATGGCGCCGATCTGGACGAGATCCTCGAACTGCTCGCCGCGGTAGGAGTAGCGGCGGGCCAGCGAACGAACGAGTGACATGTACTGCTCGATCAGCTGCTCGCGCGCCGCGAGGTCGCCCTCCTCGTGGTAGCGGCGGAGCAGAACCTTGTCGCTCTTCTGGGCGCTCACGACTTCTCCGTCCGGACGTGCTTCTGCAGCTCGACCCACTGCCCGTCTTCGCGCGTCAGCGCCCCGAAGCTGTCGACCACCGTCTCGAGTACGCGCCGGAGCCCGACTCCTTCGCCGCGCCGTTCGAGCTCGTTGAGGACGCCCTCGCCTGGGAAGGGCCCGATCAACGCCGTGATCGTGTCGGCGCCGAGCGCCAGCTCGATCGTCAGCTCCCCGTCGCCTTCGCAGCGTTCGAGCAGCGTCGCCAGCGCCGTGCCGAGGTCGTCGAGACTCTCGTAGGTCAGGTTCAGCCGCGACGCGACTCCCGCGAGCACGAGCTGAGCCACGTCCCTGAAGCCGTCCTCGGCCGGGATGGTGAGGACGATGCGGTCGCCGACCATGGTGTCGTCCGGGGGCTCGGGAAAGGACACGACTCTCCGCGGTCAGGTGCTGGACGTGGCGGTCACTTGGCCCGCTCCGACGACGACATCGTCCTCGTACAGCACGGCCGCCTGGCCCAGGGCGACGCCGTAGGCGGGCGCCTCGAGCTCGAGACGGAAACCACCGTCCGCCTGCGTCACGCTGGCCTGGACGCCGGGCGAGCGGTATCGCCACTTCACTTCCGCGCGGTTCACCTCAACGTACAACCGTCCAGACGCCGAAATCGTTTCGACGGCAAGCGACGTGCGCGGCCCCACGACCACCGTGTTCGAGCTCGGATCGGTGCGCAGCGCGTACCGCGGCTCCGCCGCCGCGACGCCGAGGCCGCGCCGCTGCCCGGGCGTGAACCGCCAGAAACCGCCGTGCCGGCCCAGCTCGTTGCCGTCCTCGTCGACGACGGCTCCCTCCTCGGACCGGACGCCATGCCGCTCGAGGAAGTCGCGGTAATCGCCGCCGCCGAGGAAACACGCCTCCTGGCTTTCCGTCCGCGCCGCGACGGCGAGCCCGGCCGCGGCTGCCGTTGCGCGCGTCGCCTCCTTCGTCTGCTCACCGAGCGGGAACCAGATCCGCTCCAGCAACCTCGGGTCGAGCCGGCCGAGCATGTACGTCTGGTCCTTGGCCGGATCCACGGCACGGGCGAGCAGCCGCCGTCCGCGGTGATCGACGATCCTCGCGTAGTGGCCAGTCGCGAGCCTCGCGGCTCCCGCACGCCGCGCAAACGCGAGCAGCTCGTCGAAGCGGAAGCTGCCGTTGCAGCCGATGCACGGATTCGGCGTCTCGCCCTGCGCGTAGCCCCGAACGAACGGCGCGACCACTGCGCGCCGGAACTCGTCGCGGAGATCGAGCGTCACGTGCGGCAGGCCAAGCGCATGACACGTCTCCCTTGCCGCGATCACGGCCTCGGGGGAGCAGCATGCGCGTTCCGCATCGGGGGCGGCGGGGTCGATCCAGAGGCGCAGCGTGACCCCGATCGCGTTTCGGCCCGCGCGCAGCAGTGCGACGGCGCTGTCGACACCGCCGCTCATCGCGACCGCGACTCGGTCGGCAGACGCCTCGGCACGGAAGACCTGCCCGAGCGCGTTCGCGAGCGCGTCGGCGGCGAGCGTGCCGCCGGGAACTGCTGCCGCCTCGAGCAGCGTCAGTCCGGCAAGCGGGCGCTCGAGCCCTTCCGCGTCGGCGCTGACGATCCGGTCGCCCGCGACCGTCAGCCGAACGAGCGCGACCTCGCCGCCGCGAGACGAATCGCCTACGACTTCGATCACGAGCCTAGGCTAGCTCCGGCCCGGGAACCACCGTTGTTACGTGCCCCACCCTGCCGATGTTCCGCGCCGCTAGTGAACCTGGACGAACCAGGTGGGTGCCGCGCCGGCTTCGGGCGACGCCCTCGCCGGACTACAGCTCCCTCTCACTTGGTGTTGGTTCTACTTTTTGAACGCGGCCCACGCACAGGGTCGGGCACGGGTCTCACCTTAGCGAGTCGAAGTTCGGCATCGTCTCCGCACCCCGGGTGACGACGGGCACGCCGGCCAAGCCGGCATGCCCTCTGGGCGGCATCGCAAGCGATGCCTCAGCCCAGGGAGTCGAAGCTCGCGTCGCCGTCTCACGTGCCGGGTGAAGACGGGCACGCCGGCCAAGCCGGCATGCCCTCTAGGCGGCATCGCAAGCGATGCCTTAGCGCGCGTAGACCCACCTGATGCGCTCGGTGCCGTGGATGCCGAGATCCTCGGCGAGCGCCGGGGTGACGTCGAAGCGGCGTCGCGGGACGACCGGCCGCCGGGCGATCACCTGGGTCAGGATCCGATCGCTGTTCCCGAACGACACGAACACCTTGACGTTGCACGGCAGGACCGAGTCGACGAGGCCGCGCGTCGAGGGCCGCAGAAGGACGCCGCAGTTCGTCCGCGTCCCGTAGCGAAACGGCTTTGCGCCCGCGAGCGCCGTGTACCAGCCGCCGCCGGGCGCGAAGGCGGGCTTCAGGGTGGTGCCGCTGTCGTTCGATCCTCGCGGCGAGGCGACCGCCACCGCCACGACCGCCGCCAGCAGCGCGATGCCCCCTAGCACGGCCTGCCGCTGGACGATCGCGGCGCTCACGCCGAGCCGTGCAGCGCGGCGCGGTGGCGTACGAGCTCGAGCGCCGGACGCGGCGGAACCGGCTCGGGCCGGGGCGGCTCAGGCTCGGGGGCAGGCGGCGAAGGTTCCGGGAGAGGCTCCGGCTCGGGCTGCGGAGCCGGGTGCTCGAGCCGGCAGCGAGCTCCCGCGGCGATCTTCACCGTCCGCGTTCCTTGCGTTCGGTAACGTCGAAGATGTCGCCCACCCCGTCGGCGGCGCTGTCCCGGGACGGTGGCGACGGAAGGACCCGGACGTGCTTCGGAGGAGGCTCTGGGTCGGGCAGCGGCGCAGCCTCTTCGCGGCGGCGGAACCAGCGGCGCCTCGGCCTCGGCGGCAGCGGCTCGAGCGCCGGCGGCGCCGGCGCGGGCTCCTCGTCAGCGACCGGCTCGGCCTCCGGCTCGGGTTCCGGCTCCGGCTCGGCGGGCGGCGGGGCCTCGGGCTCAGCAGCCATATCCGCGCCGACGGCGTGTCCCACGATCACGGTCTCCGGCTCAGGCTCGGAGAGCCGCGCCGGCTCGGGCTCCGGCTCGCGCTCGGGCTCTGCCTCCGGCGCCCGCTCGGCGATCGGCTCGGGCTCCGGCTCCGGCGCCTGTTCGGCGATCGGCTCGGGCTCCGGCTCGCGCGCCGGCTCAGGCTCCGGTTCGGCCTCCCGTTCGAGCGCGTGCTCGACGACCGGCTCGGGCTCGGCTTGCTCGACCGACGGCTCCGGCCCGGCCGACGGCAGCGGCGGCGCCTCCGGGCGGGCGGGCGGGGACGCCGCGTATCGGTACGATGGCCGCCGCCAGGGTGGGAGGGCCGCCCAGAGCCGCTCGGCGGTCAGCTCCAGCAGGGCGACGACCAACCACCCACCGGCCATTACGGCGGCGATCCATTTCGCGTCGAGATCGGCGTAGGCGCAGCCGGCCGCGAGCGCGATCAGGAAGAGAGCTTCGAGTGCGAAGCGCGGCCCTAGGCGTGCCGGCATGACGCCGAGAGACTAGCGCTCGGTCTCGACGGGGTCGCCGCTCGTGAAAGCCATCGCGCGCTAGATTCGACGCGCCTTGGATCTTCGTCCGTCGATCCGGGCCTACCTCGCCAGGGCCTCCGCGACGCCACCGAGGTGCCACGCAACATCCGGATCGTCCAGATGCACGAGATGTGGCTGAAGCCCGGTGGCCGCCCGCTGGGCTTCAGGGCCGACGAGGAATTTGCCGTCACCGAGGTTGCGTTCGAGTGGCGGGCACGCTTTCGGATCCTGCCCCTCGTGTCGCTCCGGATCGTCGACCGCTACGAACGGGGCAGAGGCGCGCTCGTGGGTCGGGTCTTTGGCATCCCTTTCCTGCGCCAAGACGCACCGGAGCTGACCGAGGGCGAAGCGGCGCGCTACCTCGCCGAGCTGCCCTGGGCGCCGCACGCGATGGCCGCAAACGACGGGCTGGAGTGGCGTCAGCTCGACAAGCGGACCGTGGAGGTAGCGACCCGCACGGGGGCGGCGCGGCCGGCGGTGCGGCTGGAGCTCGACGTGAACGGCGACATCGCCGGCGCATCGAGCGATGGCCGGCCGCGGCTGGAGGGAAAGCGGGTCGTCCGAACGCCCTGGAGCGGACGCTTCGGCGACTACGCGGTCTTGGGCGGAATCCGCCTGCCGACCTGGGGCGAGGTCGCTTGGGAGCTTCCGTCGGGCCGCTTCACCTGCTGGCGCGGCACGGTGACGGCGGTCGACCTCGGTTTCTAGGCCTCGTGCTCGTCGGCGACGACCCCGATCCCGAGCTCCGCGAGCTGCTCCTCGGAGACGCGCGTCGGCGCGCCGCTCATCGGGTCGACGCCCGCCTGGTTCTTCGGGAACGCGACGGTGTCGCGGATGTACGGCTCGTCCAGGAGCGCCATCGCCAGCCGGTCGATGCCCGAGGCGATACCGCCGTGCGGCGGCGCGCCCATTGCGAGTGCGTCGAGGAGGAACCCGAACTTATCGCGCTGCTCTTCCGGCGAGATATCGAGCAGGCCGAAGACCTTCGCCTGCAGCTCCGGCTCGTGGATCCGGAAGGAGCCGCCGGCGATCTCGATCCCGTTCACGACCAGGTCGTAGGCGACCGCACGGGCCGCGCCCGGGTCTGAATCGAGCAGCTCCACCCCCTCGTCGTTCGGCCGCGTGAACGGGTGGTGGACGGCCGTCCACCGCTTCTCGTCCTCGTCCCACTCGAGCAGCGGGAAGTCGGTCACCCAGAGGAAGCGCCACGCCTCGCGGTCGATCAGGTCCAGCTCGCGCCCGAGGCGGAGGCGCAGCGCGCCGAGGATGCGCGCCACCATCGCCGGCTCGTCCGCGGCAAAAAGCACCGTCGACGCGGGCTCGGAGCGGAAGGCGTCGAGCTCCTCCTGTGAGAGGAACTTCGCGATCGGCGACCGCAACTCGCCCTCCTCGTCGAAGACCAGATACGCGAGGCCCTTCGCGCCCCATTCCTTGCCGAACGCCTCCAGCTTCTCCAGCTCCGCGCGCGAGAACTCCTGCGGCACGCGCAGTAAGCGCACGCATGGCGCGTTCGCGAAGACGCCGAACTCCGAGCCTCGGGTCAACTCGGTCGCGTCCTCGATCTCGAGCGCGAAGCGGAGATCCGGCTTATCGGAGCCGTACCGAGCCTGCGCCTCGTCCCAGGTCAGGCGCTGAAACGGCGCCTCGACCTCGGCGTCGAGGCACTCCCGCCAGACGCTCCGCATCGTCCGCTCGACCAGGTCGAAGAGGAACTTCCGGTCGGGGAACGCCATCTCCACGTCGAGCTGCGTCAGCTCCTGGAGCCGGTCGGCCCGCAGGTCCTCGTCCCGGAAGCAGCGGGCGATCTGGTAGTAGCGCTCGAAGCCCGAGATCACGAGCAGCTGCTTGTAGATCTGCGGCGACTGCGGCAGTGCGAAGAAGCGGCCGGGTTGCAGGCGCGTCGGCACGAGGAAGTCGCGCGCGCCCTCCGGCGTCGGCTTCCCCATGATCGGCGTCTCGATGTCGACGAAGCCGGCCGCCTCCATCTCGCGGCGGATGATCGAGACCATCTTCGCGCGCCTGCGGATATTTCGTTGCATCACTTCGCGTCGCAGGTCGAGCCAGCGATAGCGGATCCTGAGCGTCTCGTCGACGCCCTCCTCGTCCAGCTGGAACGGCAGCGGCGGCGCCGTCGAAAGGATCTGGAGCGTCTCGACCTGCAGCTCGACCTCACCCGTGGCGAGGTTCGGGTTGACCGCCTCGGGCGCCCGCGCCACGACCTCGCCTTCCGCCTGAAGCACGAACTCGTTGCGAATTCCGTGCGCGGCGCTTGCGGCCTCCGCAGCCCGCTCCGGGTTGACGACGAGCTGGCAGATGCCGGTCTCGTCGCGTAGGTCGACGAAGATGAGACCGCCGTGGTCGCGGCGCCGGGCGACCCAACCCGCAAGCGTCAGCCGCTGACCGACGTGCTCGGGCCGAAGCTCTCCCGCGCCGAGGTCGCGCCAGCTCATTCGGCCAGCCGCTCCTCGAGCTCGTCGAGCGGCACCTCGAGGTCGTCGCCGCCCGCTCGGCGGATCGTAGCCCCGTCGGCGCGGACGATCACCGTCAGCCGAGCCCCGAGACGACCGGCTTGCGTGAGCTGGCCTCTGAGCGAGCGGCCCGCGTAGTCCATGTCCGCGGCGCGGCCCTCTCGCCGGAGCGAGGCGAGAAGCTCGAGCACGCGCGAGCGCGGCGCGCCCTCATCGACGGCGAAGAAGACATCGATCGGCTCTTCGCCGGGCGGCTCGACGCCCGCGTCTTCGATCGCGAGCAGCAGCCGCTCGATCCCGGCGCCGAAGCCCACTCCCGGCGTGTGCGGCCCGCCGATGTCCTCGGCGAGGTAGTCGTACCGGCCGCCGGCCGAGATCGCGCTCTGAGCGCCGTGCTCCGGGCCGATGAACTCCCAGGTCGTCCGGGTGTAGTAGTCGAGCCCGCGGACGAGCGTCGGCACGACCTCATACCGGACGCCGTAGGTTCCGAGGCACGTCTTCACCGCGTCGAAGTGCTCGCGGCAGGCGTCGCAGAGCGAGTCGCCGATCTTCGGCGCGTCCGCGAGCGCCGCGCGGACTCGCTCGCTCTTGACGTCGAAGACGCGCAGCGGGCTCGTTGCGCGCTTCTGGCGCGCGTCGTCGTCGAGTACGTCGTCGTGCGCGTCGAGCCACTCGCTCAGCCGCTCGACGTACGCCGGCCGGCACTGGCGATCGCCGATCGAGTTCAGCTCGAGGCGGTAGCTGGTGACTCCGAGCCTTCCCAAGAGCTCGTCGTAGAGCTGGATCACCTCCGCGTCGACCGCCGGGTCGTCGGAGCCGATCGCCTCGATCGACGCCTGATAGTGCTCGCGATAGCGGCCCTTCTGGGGCGCCGCGTAGCGGTACATCGTCGCGATCGTGAACAGCTTCTGCGGCTGCGGCTCGCGGTGGAGGCCGTGCTCGAGGTAGGCGCGCACGATCGGCGCGGTGGCCTCGGGCCGCAGCGTCAGCGACCGGCCGCCGCGGTCCTCGAACGTGTACATCTCCTTCTGCACCACATCCGACCCCGCACCGGACGTGCGGGCGAACAGCTCGGTGTCCTCGAAGACCGGCGTCTGGATGCGGCGGTAGCCATAGAGGGCGCACAGCCGCTCGATCTCGCCCGTGACGCGCTGCCAGAGCGGCTGCTCGGCCGGGAGAACGTCGTGCGTTCCCCGCGGCGCCTCGAACTTCGTGGTCACGACGCGCGCAGCTCGGACAGAAACGGGTTTCGCGCCAGCTCGACGCCGAGTGTCGTCTCGGGCCCATGACCCGGGTAGACAACGGTCTCCGGCGGGAAGCGTTCGGCGAGCGTTCGGATCGACTCGACGAGGGTGTCCCAGTCCGCGAGCGGCAGGTCGGTGCGGCCGACCGAGCCGGCGAAGAGGACGTCGCCGGAGAACAGGCAGCCGTGGGCGTGGTAGGCGAGGTGGGCAGGCGAGTGGCCGGGGACGCGGAGGGTCTCGAAGCTGAGCCCGGCCAGCTCGAGCGTCTCGTCTCCCTCCAGCAGGACGTCCGGCGTGTACGGGCGCAGGTGCACCGTCGGCGGGGTGAAGTCCTTGATCCGCTCGAGGGCGATCCGCTCGTCGGCGGCCATGTGGACCGGCGCACCCGTCCCCTCCGCGAGGTCGGCGACACCGCCGAGGTGATCCCAGTGCCCGTGCGTGATCAGGATCGCGACACAGCGGGCGCCGCGGCCGGCGAGGTCTAGGCGCAGTTCGGCCGCGTCGCCGCCAGGGTCGATGACGACTGCGTCACTTGCTCCCGCGGACGCGCGGACGACGTAGCAGTTCGTGCCGATCGCGCCGAGCTCGTAGCGGTCGACCGCGAGGCTCATGGCGGCCGAGTCTAACGACGGCCTCGCGGCCTTCCGCCGTCGGCGCGCCGGCCGCAGGACGCGTACCGCGCGAGCGCGCCTATTGTCCGCAGTTCGCCGCGGCACCGCCGCGCTCCGGGCCGAAATCGTCGCGCAATCGGCACATCCGAGTAACGCATCCGCGAAACCTTCAGCCGTAAGCTATGTTCGTAGCCCCTTGTGGGCGGGTGGGGGCTAGGGATGGGACCGCACGGGCGGCAGCAGTCGCGGCCGGAATCGCCGAAAGCTCCCGCAGACGGCGATAGGATCGCCGCCGATGCGGAGCTGGAATCTGCGCGAGATCGAGGTCCGGGGCGGCAGCCGCTCACCCGTCGTGCTCGATTCGGATGAGGCTGCCCGCGCGGTGCTGATCGTGCTCGAGCCGGGCCAGTCCCTCGGCGACCATCAGGTCAAGGAGCACGCGTTCATCCTCGTCGTGGACGGCAGCGCGCGCGTGGACTCGGGCGGGGACACGTTGGACGCGCAACCGGGCACCCTGTTCACGTTCGAGCCCGACGAACGCCGCTCCGTTTCGAGCGAGAACGGCGCTCGCATTCTTCTCTTCCTCGCCCCGTGGCCCGGCGAAGGCCACTACCGCGGCGACCCGCTCCCCAGCGATCGTTCCTAGCGCCGCTTCACGTCCGGCGCTCGCCCGCTTCGACGGAGAAACGCGCGGTACGCAGTGCGATCCATCATGTAGGTGAGCGGGATGAACAGGAGCGAGTACGCGAACGAGTAGAGGACGCGGCTAGGAATCGAGGCGTGCCTGTTCACGAGCGAGAAGACGAGGAAGAACAGGGGGAAGAACAGCAAGGCCCGGCGCGCAGACCGCCGCCACGACGGCGGTTGATACTCGCGCAGCGGGCGCTTCCCTAGCAGGGAACGGTCCTTCTTGCCGTTGCGCGCCGCCTTGTCCGCCCGCGCCGGCCGCCGCTGCTCTTCGTCTGGCGGGGGCTCGACCTCGCGCCCCTCTTCGTCGACGTAGACGTACTCGTACTCGTGCCGACGCGCCTTCTGACGGCGCCGGCGCTGCTTGCGTGAAGGCATCGCGGCTAGCCTACCGCGGTCTCTCGGAGCCGCCAGGGTCTGTCCCCGAGAGGTCGAGCTCCATGAAGGACGTGCCTGGGATCGGGTTGTACCGATAGGGCTCGACCTCGCGGAACCCGAACGATCGGTAGAGAGCCCGTGCAGCCGTCATCGACGGAACGGTGTCCAGGCGCATCCTCCGGTAGCCGAGCTCGCGGGCCACGGCAACGATCTCGCGAACGAGGGCCCGGCCGACGCCCCTGCCGCGCCCGGTCGGCGCGACGTACAGGCGTTTCATCTCGCACGTTCCAGTCGCCAGGGACCGGAGCGCGACGCAGCCGATAGCCGTTCCCGCCTCGCGCGCGAGCAACAGGGCGCCGCCCGGAGGCGCGTACTCACCCGGAAGCCCGCGTAGCTCCGAGTCGAAATCCTGGAACCCGAGATCGAAGCCGAGGGAACTCGCATAGTCGAGGAAGAGCCTCCTGGCGGCGTCGACGTCGTCCGAGGTCGCCGCGGGCAGCACGTCGATCGCAGCGGACGCCATGGCCTAGCGCCGGTGGACGACCTCTCCGTCCTTGATCACGACGGAAACGAGCTCGCCGCCGAGGTGGTACGCGAGATGCCGCCAGTCCGGAGCGTCGAGCAGGACGAGGTCGGCGGCATACCCAGGCGCGATCCTGCCGAGCCGATCCCCGCGGCCGAGGACGTGCGCGGCGTTGACCGTGCAGGCCGAAAGCGCCTCTGCGGGTGTCAGATGCAGCTGAGTCGCGGCCAGCGAGCAGACGAGCGGGATGCTCTCGCAGAAGGCGCTGCCGGGATTGAAGTCGCTCGCGATTGCGATCGCCGCGCCGGCCTCGACGAGCGCTCGACCGGGAGGCATCGGCCGGTCGAGAAAGAGGGCGCTTGCCGGCAGGAGGACGGCGACGACGCCGCTCGCCGCGAGCGCGCGCACACCTGCGTCGCCGGTGGCCTCGAGATGGTCGACCGACCGCGCACCCAGCTCAACGGCCAGCCCGACTGCACCCTGCTCGGTGAACTGGTCCGCGTGGAGTCGAAGCGCGAGCCCGGCCACGGCGCATGCGTCCAGATAGCGGCGGGCCTGCTCGACGCTGAACGCGCTCTCCTCGACGAAGACGTCCGCCGCCTCCGCAAGCCGAGCGGCTTCGGGCAGCACCTCGTTCAGCGCGAAGTCCAGATACGTCTCTGCGGCGTCGAACTCCGGCGGCACTGCGTGCGCGCCGAGCCACGTCGCGATGCCCCCGGCCTCACGGATCGCGCGCAACGACGCGAGCTCGGTCTCGCGGTCGAGCCCGTAGCCCGACTTCGCCTCGAACGTGGTCGTTCCGGCGTGCAGCATCCACGCGCGGTGGCGCCCGACCGCTTCGGCCAGGCCGGCCTCGCCTGCGCCACGGGTCGCCCGGACCGTCGCGAGGATGCCGCCCCCACTCGCATGGAGCTCGTCGTACGTCGCGCCGGCTGCGCGAAGGTCGAACTCGTCGACACGATCGCCGGCGAAGCACGCGTGGGTGTGGCAGTCGACGAGCCCGGGAATCGCGCAGAGACCGCGGCCGTCGACCTCCTCGACCTCGGTGTCTCGGCCGTCGAGCTCACGCATCGGCCCGAATGCCGCGATTCGTCCGTCTTCGCAGAGAACGTACGCATCCTCGAAGACGTCGACCTCGGCCAGCGCCTTCCCGCGCAGGGGCACGCCGCTGCCGGCCGGCGTTGCGAGCTGGGTGAGATCGCGGACGAGCACGCTGCGCCCGCGCGCAGCGGCTGTCACTCTCGCGCTTCTGGCCGCATGGGCGCCTCGAGCCCGTGCTCCTCGGCGAAGGCGATCGCGTCGGGGTAGCCCGCGTCGACGTGCCTCATGACACCCGTTCCCGGATCGGCCGTCAGGACACGATCGAGTCGCTCCGCCATCTCGTCGCTCCCATCGGCTACGACCACCATGCCGGCGTGGATCGAGTTGCCGATGCCGACGCCACCGCCGTGGTGGACGCTGACCCAGGTCGCCCCTGCGGCCACGTTCAGCAGGGCGTTCAACACCGGCCAGTCGGCAATGGCGTCCGAGCCGTCGAGCATTGCCTCGGTCTCGCGGTACGGGGAGGCAACCGAACCCGAGTCGAGGTGGTCGCGGCCGATGACTACGGGCGCCTTGACCCTGCCGCTCCGGACGAGCTCGTTGATGGCGAGACCGGCGCGTGCACGATCGCCGTAGCCCAGCCAACAGATGCGCGCCGGGAGGCCCTGGAAGGCGACGCGCCCCGGAGCGAGCTCAAGCCATCGCTGCAGGACTGGATCGTCCGGAAACAGTTCCCGCAACGCCGTGTCGATCACCGCGATGTCGCCGGCATCACCCGACAGCGCAGCCCACCGGAACGGCCCGATTGCACGGCTGAAGAGCGGCCGTATATACGCCGGGACAAAGCCCGGATATCTGAACGCGTCCTCTACGCCTGCCTGCTGCGCCTCCCCTCGTAGATTGTTGCCATAATCGAAAACATAACTGCCCCGTCGGACGTACTCGAGCATCCCCTGGACGTGCGCGGCGATCGACTCGGAGGTGCGGCGAAGGTACTCGTCGGGGTCCGCGGTCCGCAGCGTATTCGCCTCGGAAATCGAGTAACCGGCGGGTACGTAGCCGTTCAAGGGGTCGTGTGCCGCCGTCTGGTCGGTGACGAGGTCGAAGTGCTCACCACGACGCGCCAGCTCCGGCACGACCTCGGCCGCATTTCCGAGCAGACCGACGGATAGGGACCGCCGCTCGGCCGCCGCGGCGCGCACGCGCGCGACCGCGTCGTCGAGGGATTCGGTGGCCTCGTCGAGGTACCGGGTCCGCAGCCGGCGCTCGATCCGCGCCGGATCCACCTCGACGCACAGGATCGCCGCACCGGCCATCGTGGCCGCGAGCGCCTGTGCGCCGCCCATGCCGCCGAGGCCGGCCGTCAGGATCGTTCTGCCGACGAGCCCATCGGCGCCGAAATGCCGCTCGCCCGCGGCCGCGAACGTCTGGTAGGTGCCTTGCAGGATCCCTTGCGTGCCTATGTAGATCCACGAGCCCGCGGTCATCTGTCCGAACATCGTCAACCCGAGCGCCTCGAGGCGGCGGAACTCGTCCCATGTCGCCCAATGCGGAACGAGCAGCGAGTTCGCGATCAGGACACGCGGAGCGCCGGAGTGTGTCCGGAAGACGCCCACCGGCTTGCCGCTCTGGACGAGCAGTGTCTCGTCGTCCGCGAGCTGCAGGAGCGAGCGCACGATGGCCTTCAGCGCGGCATGGCTCCGAGCTGCGCGCCCGGATCCGCCGTAGACGATGAGCTGCTCGGGGAGCTCGGCGACCTCGGAGTCGAGGTTGTTGAGCAACATCCGCAGCGGCGCCTCCGTCGACCACGACCGCGCGTTCAGCTCGGTTCCCCGCGGCGCGCGAATAGCGCCGAGCTCACCGCACAAAGCGTCGACTGTCGCGTCGAGCGTGTCGACGGCGGTCATCGATCGCCGCGCTCGTCCAGCCGTTGCCGGAACCGCCACCAGCTCCACCCGGTCGCGACGACGAAGAATCCGACCGCGATCGCGAGGCCCTTCCCGAAGCCGCCGCCGGTGAGCAGCGAAACCGCGACGATAAACGCCGCGAGGACGCCGTAGAGGACGGCGCTGTCGCGGAAGGGATGGCGCGGCACACGGCGCTCGCGAGTCAGCGCGGCTTTCCCATTCCGCTCGCGAGTCATCGCAGCTCTCCGGCGCCGGCCTCCACGGCAGCCACGAGGTTTCCGTCGCAGATGGCGCCCGCCGTCGCCTCGATGTCGGACGTGAGGGGCCGGTCGTCCGAGACGCGCGGTGACAGCGACCGGACCGCTTCGTGCGCCGCCCGCGCGCCCGGGCCCGGCTCGAGCGGAGCCAAGAACTCGACCGCCTGCGCGCCGGCAAGCAGCTCGATCGCGAGGACGCGTTCCGCGTTGGCGACGACCTGCCAGGCCTTGAGCCCTGCAGCGTTGCCCATCGAGACGTGATCCTCCTGCCCGGCGCTCGTGGGAATCGAGTCGACGCTCGCCGGGTGGCACAGCGACTTGTTCTCACTCACGAGGGACGCGGCCACGTACTGCGGGATCATGAAGCCGGAGTTCAATCCACCGTCGACCGTCAGGAACGCCGGCAAGCCGTCGGAGAGGCTCGGGTTCACGAGTCGCTCGATCCGGCGCTCGGCGATGTTCGCGAGCTCGGACACCGCCATCGCGAGAGCATCGAGCGCGAAGGCGAGCGGCTGGCCGTGGAAGTTTCCGTTCGACACGAGGGCCTCCTCCTCGAGGAGAACCAGCGGGTTGTCGGTTGCCGCGTTCAGCTCGACGGCGACGGTCGCATCTGCGTAGGCGAGCAGGTCACGCGACGCCCCGTGCACCTGCGGCGCGCAGCGGAGGGAATACGCATCCTGCACCTTGTCGCACCACCGATGGGACTCGATGATCGCCGAGCCCTCCAGCAGCTGGAGGATGTTCGCGGCCGAGTCACTCTGCCCGGGGAGCGGCCGTGCCTCGTGGATCTGCGGCATGAAGCTCAGGCGCGATCCCTGCAGCGCCTCGAGAGAGAGCGCGCAAGCGATGTCCGCAGCCTTCGCGAGACGCTTCGCGCGCGTGAGCGCGAGAGCACCGAGTGCGGCCATGAACTGCGTTCCGTTTATGAGCGAAAGCCCTTCCTTCGCCTCGAGCTCGAGGCGCGCAAGCCCGGCGGCGGCGAGCGCTTCGGCGCCGGTCAGCCGCTGGCCGCCATAGCTGGCCTCCCCCTCGCCGACGAGCGGCAGGGCGAGATGCGCCAGCGGCGCGAGATCGCCGCTTGCGCCGACCGATCCGCGGCTTGGAACGTGCGGAACGAGGCCTCGGTTCAGACACTCGAGGAGCAGCTCGACGACCTCGGGCCGGGCCCCCGAGTAGCCCTTCGCCAGCGTGTTCGCTCGCAGCAGCATGGCCGCGCGCACGACCTCGTCGGGGTATGGCTCGCCGACGCCACACGCGTGGCTGCGCAACAGCCGGAGTTGAAGCTCGCGACTCAGCTCGGTCGGGATCGACCGCGACACGAACCGGCCGAACCCAGTGTTGACGCCGTACGTGTGCTCCCCGACGCCGGTCGCGGCGCGCTCGACGACCTCGCGCGCCTTGGTCATCTTCTCGCGGGCCGGCGCGGCGAGGGCCGCCGGCCGTCCCTCGACTGCGACCGCCCAGACGTCGTCGATCGTCAGATCTGCGCCGGTCAGCTCGGCGGCCGCTTGCAGGGCCATTTCGCGGCCAGTCTAGCCCGCCGGCCTGGCGCGGAAGCCGGCGCCGGATCGCGACACGCCGTTCGGGGCCCGAGCCGCGTCGGCCTTGGCGCGCGTCTGTAAAGGCACAGCCAACCTCCTCCCCGCGTCGAGCCTACTCGGGAAATGTGCGCGTCTGGGTGACGGCTTTGCGCCAGGATTGCGCCGAAGCGCCGACTAGCAGGAAGAACGCGCCGAGCGGTGTGGCCCAGGCCTCACCCAGGCCACACCGCGGCGGCATCTAGTCGACCAGAACGTGCGAGTAGGTGTCGAGCGTGAGGCTCTTCCTCGAGTGCCCCAGCTGCGCCGCCAGGTCGGTGACCGGCACGCCCTCGGCGATCTTGACGCTGGCGTAGCGGTGGCGCAGATCGTCGGGATGAAAGTGCGCGATCCGGCGGCGACGCAGGCCCGCGCCATCACGCTGTGAGCCACGTCCGGGGTGAAGCCAGGGAACACTCGCCGTTCGGCCGTGCGATCGTCCGGCGGGCACGTCTCCTGGATCTCGACCACCAGCCAGGATGGAACCTTGACCCAGCGCCGAGCCGAGGCCGTCTTGCCGTGACGGACACGGAAGCGACTACCGGCCACGTCGACGTCGCGCCACTCGAGCCGGTGCAGCTCGCCCACCGCATCCCCGTCTGTTCGAGCACGCGGAGCGGCAGGTGCCAGCGCGTCGGCGAGTGCGCGATGATCGCCTCCACCTGCTTGCCGCTCGGCGGCTCGACGGTCGTCTGCTCGCTGCGCGGCACCTTCACCCGTCCATCACGGGCCGGGTTCGGCTCGACGCCGGCGAAGTCGAGGATCAGACGCAGGGTCGTCAGGTAGAGGCCCAGGCTCGAGGGCTTCAGGTCGGCGTTGGCGCCGACCCACTCCTGGCAGTCGGCGACGGTGATCGTCGCCGGGTCGCACTCCTCGAAGGCGGGCAGCAGACGCTTCAGATGCACGCCGACGTTCTTGCGCGTCTCCTCGCCCAGGTCGACCCGGCTCGCCTCGTAGGCGCTTGCCCACTGCGCGAACGTGCGCCGTTCTGGCGTCTCCGCGAGAGTCCGCAGGGTGTCGGCCGGGGTTACGTCTCTTTCGCGAAGGCGTCTTCGAATGGGGGACTCGGTGGAAGGTCGGCAACGAAGGTGTCGTGGCCGCGCTCCCCTTCACCACGAACTGTCATGACGCGCTCGTGTACTTTGCGACCGTTTACAAGGCCGTCGGATACTTCGGTCGCGTTCGCGTGTGGATCCGCGTCGATAACGCGGACGAGTCAGAACTAGTTGCGGAAAGCGTCAATTTTGGGCGGGATCTGATCTCACCGAGCGTGGAGGCTCTCTCCTACACCGAAGTCACGAATGTGGAGCGCCTCCTCGAGGAACCGACGCCCATCGTTCATGCCGCAATGGATTTGATCTGGCAGGGATACGGCCAAGCGCGCTGCCCCTACTTCTCACCTGAGGGAGAGTTGCTCGCCAAGTAGACAGACGTCGAGCGCTTACGGCGGTCACACAAAGGCGCGGCGGCGTTCGATCTTGCGCCTGATCGCGTCGACCTCCTGCCCGTAGCCCCACGAGTCCGCGGTTCTTGACCTTCACCCAGCCGCGCTCGCCGGGGGCGATAAGGCGTCGTCAACCGCTTCGCCACGATCCACCCGTACTCGCGCTCGAGGACGACATCCCCATAGCGCGAACGGCCATGAGGCCGGCGCCGCTCTCAGACAACGTAGGTCAAGACGATGACCGCGAGCACGACGCTCTGCGCGCTGTGGACGGCGATACCGATCCAGGCGCTCCGGTACCGCTTCGCCGGGTAGGAAATGATGAACGTGTCGAGGAGCGTCGCCGGGATCACCCATGGCACGTGCAGGTGGTAGGCGGCGAAAAGGAGGCCGTTCGCGACCCAGTCGCCGCGTCCGAAGACGCCATTCATGCGCGGCAGCAGGAGCCCGCGAAACAGCAGTTCCTCGCCGAGCACGGTGTTGAAGAGGAAGAAGAGGAGGATGAGGCCGTACCAGCCCCAGGCACCGCTGAGGAAGTGCTGACCGGCGTCGGAGTCGAGGAAGTGCCCGAAGTCGCGGTTGTCCGCGTGTGGAGGCGTCGGGAGGATCGCCTCGATCGCGGAGAGCACGATCAGCGGAATCAGGATCAGCCACACCCTGCCGCCGCGACGGCCGCTGTTCGGGTCGCGCGGGGAACGGAGCCAGAGAGCCTCCCGCACCGTTGACCTTCGGAGGGTGCCAGATCAGGCCGGCCGTGAGGCAGATCACGAGCGCCTTGAACATGGGCACGTCTCCCCCGCCTCCGAACTGATCCTCGAGGGCGGGAGCGACCAGCCAGGCGAGCGCCGCCATCGGAAGGGCGGCGGCCGCCCAGATCGCGAGGATCGCTGGGAGCCGGTACTGCGGAATCTCGACCTGCGAGACCGCCGCTTCGGCGCCTGATGGCGTAAACCCCTTCGGCCGGAACCGAGA
>JBKOYZ010000062.1:0-6142 GCA_046725655.1 Actinomycetota bacterium
CAGGCGCTCGAGGACGAGCGCTTCGAGCTCCTCCCGGGCGCGGTTTACGCCAAGGGCTTCCTCCGTGCCTACGCCGAGTACCTCGGGCTCGAGAGCCAGCTGTTCGTCGACGAGTACAACGCGCGCTTCAACGACGATGAGAGGCCGCCGGCGCCTCCGCAGCTCGAGCCGGGAGCTTCGCCCGCTCGGCGCTACGGCCTGGCGATTGCCGTGCTCCTCGTCGCGCTCGTCGGCGCGCTCGTCGCCTGGCAGCTGGGCGGTTCCTCACGGCGGCCATCCGGTGTGCCGGCGGCCTCGGCCGCAGCGGCCAGGGCCAGAGCTTCGGTCACCTCGCAGGCGGTGCGACCCGCGACGCTCCAACGCGGCCCCGCGGCGAGACCGGTGATGGCGAGCCTCGTACTCCGCGCCACGCGAGGGCCCTGTTGGCTCTGGGTCCGCCGAGGGAGCGCGGGAGGCAGACAGCTCTTCCAGGGGACGCTCGAGCCGGGCCAATGGCGACGCTTTGGGCAGGGTCCGCTCTGGATTCGGATCGGCGCACCGTGGAACCTCGACGCCCGCCGTGCCGGCGCGCGGCTCTCGCTCCCGCAGACCGTCGCAGACGTGGTCGTGACGGCGACGGGAGTCCGCACGCTGGCAACTCGGTAACGCTCCGCGTCGGCAGGAAGACGAAGCTCGGGGCAGAACCGGCCCCGTCATGGGATCGCCGCGTGGGCGAGCTGGTGAAGGCCCGAAGCGGAGCGGTTCCGACGTCAGCTTCGAAGCGACTCCCAGCCCGCGACCATGTCGGCGCACGCTAGTGGGGGCGCTCGTCGCACTGCTTGTGCTGCCCGGCACCGCGTCGGCGGCCGAGCTGCGCTCCGGCGAGTGTTGTCGCTCGGTCGCATCGCTCCAGCGGCGGCCGGGGTCCGATGCGGCGTTGGTAGGCGACCTGCGCTACGGCAACCGTGGGCGCGCGGTCGTCTTGCTGCAGCGGCGGCTCGTCAAGCTCCGCTACCTGGACCGCCGCCGAGTCGACGGCATCTTCGGCGACATGACCTGGCATGCCGTTGTCGCACTTCAAGGCTGGGAACAGATCGATCGCGATGGTGTCGTCGGCCCGCAGACGCGCCGCGCGCTTCGACGCGCTCGGGTACCACACCCCTGGGTACGGCTGCGGCGCGCACTGGCGATCGATCTGACCCGTCAGGTGCTGCTGGTTGTCGAAGATCGTGCTGTCCGACGCGCAGTTCACGTCTCCACGGGAGCGGCGTTCCCAACTCCGCACGGCCGCTTCACCGTCGTCCGACGCCTCCGAGAGAGCTGGTCGCGGCCGTATCACCTCTGGCTGCCGTATGCGCTCTACTTTCACCGCGGACTGGCCATTCACGCCTTCCCTCTCGTCCCCGGCAAGCCGGCAAGTCACGGCTGCATTCGGGTCCCAACTGAAGACGCGCGTTTCGTCTTCGAGGCCGCACCGCTCGGTACGCCCGTCTTGATACGCGGCGCGTGGCGCGTGGCCGGCCGCAAGGGCCGCGTGTCGTGAGCGGGCGGCCCACGGTGGCAGCGGTCGGTGCTCCGGCACGACTGGCGAGGCAGAGTCTCGCTTACCGATGGAGCTCCTCTACCTCGATCAGAACTACCTGAGCGGAATCGTGAAGCGGAAAATCGCCTTCCGAGAGCTCGAGCCGGTACTGAGGGCCGCCGTCGCGCGCGGGGCGGTCGCCGTGCCCGAGTCGGAGGCGCATCGGGTCGAGTCGTCCGCACGGCCTGACCTGCCGCTGCTCGCCCTGCTGCGCGAGCTTTCCGCCGGTCTCGAGCTGCCCGACGAGCGTGGTCCCGTGGAGCGCGGCTGCGAGCGGCGCCTCCAGGCGATTCTCGAACGCGACTTCCCCGTGCGACGGAGCCGGGTGAGCGACCCGGTCGACCTCCGTGCGCTCGCCGTCGCTCTTCCCCGCTGCCGACTCGTCACCTGCGACGCGTTCATGGCCGACGTCGTTCGCCGGACTGCTCTCGACGTGCGCTTCCGCTGCGAGCTCTTCACGGGCCGCCGCGGGGACGTCGAACGGCTGCGAAAACGCCTCGAGCGCCTCCCGTAGTGCGCTGAGCGGCCGTGCTCAGTCGAGGGGCTCGACCCGAAAGCCGTCGTCGCCGGCGACGACGCGGACGCCGGCGCCCTTCGCGAGCGGCGGCACGATCTCGCCGGTAAGGCCGAGGACAGCGGCTTCGTTCGTGGGGCTATGGCCGACGACGAGGGCGCAGCCGCCCTCTGGCAGCCTGCCGAGGACGCGGCGGAGCGCGGCGCCGAGCCGCTCCGAGTCCCTCGCGACGAGATCGGGATCGGCCTCGCGTAGCGCCTCGAGCGCGCCGCTGCCCGCCTTCTCGTAGGCAGCGCGCCAGCGGCCTTCGACCTGAGACCGAAGGCCGGCCTCGACGACGACACCGCCCGGCACCTCCTGGCCGAGCGCCGCAATGAAGCACGCGAGCGTCTGCGTTGCGCGTTGCGCGCCGGTGGAGACCGCGAGGTGATAGTCGCCTCGAAGGTGCGCCCCGATCGCGAGCGCTGTCGTCACCCCCTCGGCGGTGAGGACGTCTCCGTCGGCGTCGGTGTGGCGCCGGAGCTCGATCTCCCTGCCCACCTGGGCGACGCTACCAGCGAGTCGCGACCGCGTTCGTGCGTCTCATCGAGCCCGGCGCTACGATCGAGACATGCCCGAGATCGAGGGCTACGGCTTCGGGCGCGTGACGATCGACGGGCGGGAGGAGACGCGCGACGTCATCGTGCTTCCGGAGCGGGTGGTGCGTGGCTGGTGGCGCAAGGAAGGGCACGGGCTGGTGCTCGAGGATCTCGACGACGTCCTCGACGAGCTGCCCGAGCGTCTGCTCGTCGGCACCGGCGCGTACGGGCGGATGCGGCTCGATCCTGGGACGCTCGAGGCGCTGCGCGTCCGCGGGGTCGACGTCGAAGTGCTCCCGACCGCCGAGGCCGTCGAGCGCTACGCACAGCTCGATCCGCGGAAGACGGCCGCGGCGCTGCACCTGACGTGCTGACCGTCTCGCTCCCGCGGGCCGAGCTCGAGCACCGGGCGGTCGACGCGCACGAGCTGCTCGGCGAGCGCTGCGTCGTTTGCCCGCGCGGCTGCAGGGTCGATCGCCGCGCCGACGTCGCGGGTCTGTGCGCGATCGGACGACACGCGGTCGTGGCCTCGTACTTCCCGCACTTCGGCGAGGAGGACTGCCTCCGCGGCCGGCGCGGCTCGGGGACGATCTTCTTCTCCGGCTGCAACCTCCGCTGCGTGTTCTGCCAGAACCACGACATCTCGTGGGAGGTGCAGGGCGAGCTTGTCACGCCCGAACGGCTCGCCGGAATGATGCTCGAGCTGCAGGCGACCGGCTGCCACAACATCAACTGGGTCACGCCCGAGCACGTCGTCCCGCAGATCCTCGAGGCGCTGCCGCTCGCCTTCGACGGTGGCCTCGAGCTGCCGATCGTCTACAACACGAGCGCCTACGACTCGCTCGACAGCCTCCGCCTGATGGAGGGGATCGTCGACGTCTACATGCCCGACTTCAAGCTATGGACGAGCGAGACGGCTCGGCGCTACCTGAAGCGCGCCGACTACCCGGACGTCGCGCGGGAGACGATCGTCGAGATGAACCGCCAGGTCGGAGACCTCGTGCTGGACGGGCATGGAATGGCGCGGCGCGGCCTGATCGTCAGGCACCTGATCATGCCCGGCCTGGTCGAGGAGACCGAGGCGATCCTGCACTTCGTTGCCGAGGAGCTCGGGACGGGCACGTACGTGAACCTGATGGCGCAGTACTACGTCTCGGGCAAGGTCGGACGAAACCGCGAGTACGAGGAGATCGCCCGCGGCATTCACCGCGAGGAGTACGACCAAGCGCTTGCGCTGGCCTGTGAGCTCGGCCTCCGTCTTGACCCCCGGAGCGTCGGGGAGCGGCGCCGCCTGGCCGGCGCCGTCTGAGCCGGTTGCGGGTCGGACCAGCGCGCCGAAATCTTCCGCGGTGTGTCGTGGCGCGGCCTCGGGACCCCCGGTGCGGCCGAGGCTACCTCCTCGCGGCCTTGCCTCCGGCGACGATGATCACCAAGACGACGAAGGCGACCAACGCCCACCACGCGACGCTCAGCGTGTCGTTGTGCCATTTCAGGATGTCCCACATGTTCTGAACCCTAGATGGCCCGGATGCGCGTTCGGCACCGGGTCGAGATCTGGGGTGTCACGGAAGGCGCGAGACTGTATGGCATGGATGAACGCCGCGCCGCCGGCCGGGTCTCGAGAGCGCTGCCGTGATCGCAGTGATCGGAGCCGGGCCGGCGGGCCTGGCCTCCGCCGCGATGCTGCAGCGGACAGGCGAGCACGTCGCGGTGCTCGAGCGCGGCGACATCGGCGAGGCCTGGCGGACCCGGTACGACCGGTTGCACCTGCACACCGTCCGTTGGCTCTCGTCGCTGCCCGGATATCGGATGCCTCGGGCGTTCGGCAAGTGGCCGTCCCGCGATGGCGTGATCGAGTACTTGCAGCGTTACGCAGAGCGCATGACCGTCGCCGTCCAGACCGGCGTCGAAGTCAAGCGCGTCGAGCGCGATGACTCGGCCTGGAAGGTCGTAACGACCGCGGGCGTGATCGAAGCGGGACGGGTGGTGGTTGCGACCGGCCATAGCAACGCGCCGCATCTCCCTGACTGGCCCGGCGCGTTTGCAGGCGAGATTGCGCATTCGGTGGACTACCGGAACCCCGCACCGTATGTCGGGCAGCGCGTGCTCGTCGTCGGCGCTGGAAACTCGGGCGCCGAGATTGCCGTCGATGTAGCGGACGGCGGCGCGGCCGAAGTCTTCCTCGCGGTGCGCACGGCACCGAGCATCGTCCGTCGCGACACGCTCGGCTTCCCGAGTCAGGTGCTCGGCATCGCGACGGCGCGTCTGCCGGTTGCGGTCGTCGACCGGATCGCCGGCACCATCCGCCGCGTCTCGATCCCCGACCTCGCGGCGTACGGGCTGCCGGCGCCGGCGCGGCCGTATTCCGAGTTCCTACGCCGTCGTGTGATCCCGATTCTCGATGTCGGTCTCGTCGAGGCGGTGCGCAGCGGCCGGGTCCACGTCGTCGCGGCACTCGAACGGTTCGACGACGGCGCCGCCGTCTTGACGGACGGCTCGCATCTTCAAGTCGACGCCGTCATCGCGGCGACCGGCTATCGCCCCGCGCTGGAACGCCTCGTCGGACATCTCGGCGTGCTCGACGAACGCGGAGAGCCGCTGGTTCACGGCGCCGAGGAGCACCCAGCGGCGCCCGCGCTCCACTTTGTCGGGTACGAAGTCACACTCGGCGGCGCGTTCCGGCTCGTGGGCATCCAGGCGCGGCAGCTTGCACGAGCCGTCGCCGAACGCCACGCGCCGATCCGACAGTCCTGACGTAGCCTCCGGTCCGTGCACCGGCTCACCAAGGCGCAGGCCCGGCGCATCGCCGTGCGCGCGCAACTGCTCGACGCGGGCCGGCCGACAGACCTGCTCGCGGTCGTGCAGCAGCTGACCCTGCTGCAGATCGACCCCACCGCGGCCATCGCTCCAAGCGCCGACCTCGTCGCCTGGAGCCGGCTCGGCTCGGCGTACCGGCCCGCCCATCTCAAGCAGGCGCTGGAGCAGGACCGCGTGCTGTTCGAGCTCGATGCGCTCGTGCGGCCGATGAGCGACCTGGGCCTGTACCTCGCCGGCGCGGCCGACCACCCCGGCTACGAGCGCTCGCGTGCCTGGCTGCGCGACAACGACTCCTTCCGGCGCGACATCCTGAAGCTGCTCGACAGCTCCGGGCCGCTGACCTCGCGCGACGTCCTGGACACGTGTGTGGTGCCCTGGGCCTCGTCGGGGTGGACGAACAGCCGCAATGTCACCCAGATGCTGGAGTTCCTGATGATGCGTGCCGAGGTCGCGATCGCCGGGCGCGTCGGTCGGGAGCGGCTCTGGGACGTCGCCGAGCGGGTGTACCCGCCCGACGTCGACGTGCCGTCGACCGAAGAAGCTGAGCGCAGAAAGAACGAGCGGCGGCTCGCCTCGCTCGGCATCGCCCGGCAGAAGGTCAGGGCGATGCCGCTCGAGCCGGTCGACGTCGGCGAGGCCGGCGAGCCGGCCGTGGTCGAGGGGGTGAAAGGC
>JBKOYZ010000041.1:0-8808 GCA_046725655.1 Actinomycetota bacterium
TCGAACGGCTCGGCAAGCCGTTGCTTGCCGTGCTCCTGACCCATTCCCATCCCGACCACTACGGCGGCCTGACCGAACTGGTCGCCGGCGACGAGGTGCCGATCATCGCGCCCCAGGGCGTGATCGACACGATCGTCCGCGATGACCCCGAGAAGGAGCAGATCCTGCGGCCGATGTTCGGCGACGAGTGGGCGACGACGCGTACGTTCCCGAACACGCCGATCCGAGACGGAGAGCGCGTCAGCTTCGACGACGCGAGCTTCACGGTGATCGACCTCGGCCCGAGCGAGTCCCCGCACGACAGCCCCTGGATCCTCGGCGACGACGAGCGCGTCGTCTTTCTCGGTGACCAGATCTACGACCACAAGCACTGCTACCTCGCCGACGGCTACCACCACCAATGGCTCGCCAACATCGAGATGTTGCGTGAACGCTTCCCCGCCGACGTCGTCTTTCACGTCGGCCACGGCGGACCCGTTGGCGCGAACGAGTTCGACTGGCAGCGCCGCTACATCGAAACCTTCCTCGACGCCGTTCGCACTGCCGACTGGTCGAAGCCCGACCAAGCGCACGCGGCCGTCGTCGCCCGAATGAAGCAGTACTTGCCGAGTGACGAGCTTCAGTTCCTGATGGAGCTCAGCATCGAACCCATCGCAACCCAACTCGGACTGACGCCCGCCGTGAACTGAGCAGTCCGAGCAGTTAATCTCAGACTCGAGTCCTGCGGGCCCTCGGGTTCGCGGGACTCGTCTCTCCGGCGACGACCCTTACCATGCGCTGCGCGCGGCAACTGGTCGAACCCACGGCAACGCTTTCGCCTGTTTGAGCCGTTCCCTGCGCCGTCGCATTTGCCACTGATCGCCACCGTTTGCAACCACGGGGCTCCACAAAGGCTCCACGAAGATGCGGGATCTCGAGCGCGCTACGTCAGCTCAGACGGCAGCCCGCACCGTTCGAACAGCCAAGGATCGCGGAAGCCGACGATCCCCGAGATCCGCTCGCCTTCGATCTGTAGCACCATCAGGCCGTACGGTCGGTACTTGCCGTCGTCGTCACGCGAGTAGGCGGCGAGCGCTGGTTGCCGGTTCGCCGAGGTCGGCAGGAGGCGGATCTGATCGAGCCGCCCGTCTTGCGGCACGGATCCGAAGAAGTCGCCGATCGCGCGCGCGCCCGCGACCCGCATGCGTTCTGGGGGCATCGTCATCAGCGCGTCCTCGCTCAGCAGTGACACGAGGCCGTCGATGTCGACCGCGTCCCAGGCCGTCATAAACCGTCTTACGAGTGCACGCTCCTGTGCGTCCGGTACGGGAACGTGTCTGCGCTTCTTTTGAACGCCGGCGCGTGCGCGCTGGAGGGCGCTAGTCACCGCGGCGACCGAGTCGTCGAGCACCTCGGCGGCCTCCTTCGCTGACCAGCCGAGCACGTCGCGCAGAATCAGTACCGCCCGCTGTTTTGGTGGCAGAAGCTGGATCACGATGATGAATGCGAGCTCGACGGTCTCGCGCACGACGAGGTCTTCGAGTAGCCGGTCGGGATACGGCTGCAGATGTTCGAGGTCATCGGTCAGCTCGGCCGGTCGCGCCCGTCTGCGTGCGATCGCGGTGAGGCAGACGTTCGTGGCGATGGCGTGAAGCCAAGTGGTGAGCTGGGCGCGCGGCTGGTAGCTGTCGGAGCCTTTCCACGCGCGCAGCATCGTTTCCTGAACCGCGTCGTCCGCATCGTGGAGGGAACCGAGCATCCGATAGCAGTGCAGGTGGAGCGCCCGACGGTGTGGCTCGATCAGGAGCGCGAACGCCTGCTCGTCCATCGCCTCCGGGACGCTACTCGGCAGGCGGACTGGGCGGGTCGGCACCGAGCTCGGTCCATTCCCCTGGTGTGAAGGCGCCGGGTGCGCCGCCGATCGCGACGAAGCGGATCCCTTCGGGGCCCGGGTGGATTTGGCGCAGCTGATCCGGCCCGACCCGGACCATCGTGCCCGGAAGTAGCTCGAACTCGCTGCCATCTGCGACGAGCGTCGCGGCGCCGCTGAGCGGGATGTAGACCTCCTCCTGGTTCGGGTCGAACGCGTCGGAGCCGTGGTTGTGGTTCGGGTAGCCGTCCCAGTCGGGTGGCAGGGTGAAGACTTGCATCCCCCACGCGGTCACGCCGAGCTCGGCGCGCGCGCGGCGGGCGAGCCCGCCGTAGATCGATTCCATGTCGTCGATCGACTTGACCGTCACGTCCGGCATCGTGCACCTCCGTCGTCGAGGAAAGACCTTCGTGAGGTTCAACTCGACTGTTCGCCGAAATTAATCGGTGGCTCAGCGCTTAACCAACTTAGTCTGATATAAGACTAATTGTGGATCGAGACGACCTCGGCTTCCTCCTCGCCAAGGCGACCCAGCGCTGGAACGAGCTCCTGCAGGATCGCCTCCGCGTCGCCGGCTGGGGCGCGGTGCGGCCGAGCTACGGCTCGATCCTCGTGCCGCTGTTCGAAGAGGACGGCCTGCGCATCGGCGAACTTGCACGCCGTGCCAGGCTCAGCAAGCAGACCCTGACGACGATGGTGCGCCTACTCGAACGCGACGGGCTGGTCCGCCGCGAGCGCGACCCCGACGACGGACGGGCCTTCCGCATCGTCCTCACCGCCAAGGCACGCAGGTTCGAACCTGTAGCCGAGCGCACGCTCGAGGAACTCGCCGCCCTGGCGCAGCAACGTCTCGGCGAGCGGCGGTTGCAAACGGTCAAACACGCCCTGAAGGAGTGGATCGACACATGAGGCACCACACCATCACCGCCACATTCTCCGCAACCGCGGACGAGCTGTTCGCCTACCTCGCCGACATCGACAACCTGCCCGAGTGGGCGACCGAGTTCGCCCGCGAGCTGAAGCTCGTCGACGGCCGGCACAAGGTGGTTACGGCCTCGGCGAGTTCTTCTTCGAGATCAACGCCGACCCCGACTCGGGTGTGATCGACATGCGCGCCGGCCCCGCGCGAGGATGCGCTCCAGCTCTTCCCAACGCGGGTCGTGCCGCTCGGCGACGGCGGCAGCGCCTTCACCTTCACCATGTTCCAGGCGCCCGGACAGCCCGACGAGCAATTCGAGGGCCAGTACCACTCACTCCTGCGCGAGTTCGAGATGCTCGAGTCGCAGTTCGGCTAGGCGGGAGTCGAGGATCGGGAGCGCACGCGGACCGCGTGCGAACCGTGTGACTGCACCATCACGAAAACGGAGCGTGAACGCCGGGTGTCAACCTCGTCGCCGCGCGAGGCGATGGCGCATAGATCCGGGATCGTCAAAGCGCAGATATGGCGATACCACCACACCGGTGCGCAATTGGGTTCAGGAGCGTAAGCGCGAGTGCGTCTCCAGCTCGTGCAGTGCGTAAGACTGGGCCAAAGTAAGTGCGCACGTCTGAACGTGTCCGTCAGTCGAGCAGCGTGGCGGCTTGGGTGATCAGCTTCAACTGGGCGTGCCAGTCGTCGCCGATCGTGCCGAGGACGAGCCGCCGTTCACGCCCGGCCCGGGCTGCTCGAGGCTGCGAGAGGGAGACCGTGTCGGCGCGCTGGCGGTGTGGGGCGCCGACGCGGAGCGTGTCTGCGTGCCGGAGAAGCACGCGGACGAGATGCCGAGGACCTCGACCCGGCGGAGGTCGTGAGCCTCGTCCTCCCGTACATCCGCCTCCCAGAGTGCGAACAGGGCGGCCGGAAGCCCAGCCGCCCCGCACGTTTCCGCACCGCTTCGCTACGGCCGAGTGACTGGACAGCGGAAGTCCGCGTCACCGGCCCGCGTAACCGTGACGTCGCCGGCCGCTTCGGCTGCCATTACCGCTTCGTCTGACGTAAGCAGGTACGGCGTGACTCCCGAGTTGAACGTGACGAGAAAGACCTGCCAGTTGCCACCGTGATAGGGACCATCACCCGGGGCGACGCCGGCGATGCCGAGCTGGCCGCTGGCGCCGTTGGTCACATTGTAGAAGGGGTCGGTGCCGCTTCCCGCAGCGATCGGCGACGGCGTCACGACCGTTCCGACGACCGTACCGTCATGGAAGAGCTGACCCTTTCCCGTCGTCGCCGTCGCGGGCAGAACCACGAGGAGTCCGATCAACGCGACGAGAAGAGCCGCAAATGTCGGGCGCATCCTGCCACCTCCTTGATTAGGGAGACCTTCACGCTAGGGGAGGCTGCGTTCCGCGACCCTTAAATGTTCCTTACACAGTCATGGGTGGCAGCCGCTTGTCGCGGCGCACTGCCACGGGCGATGCCGCGCATCCGTTCGCCAGCAGGCGGCTGTACCTCCGGTATGAGGCGCGAGCGCCTCCCCGTGCCCTCGGCGACGGCCTCGGACGCCGTCGATTGCGACCGTGGGCACTTAGCCTAGGCCCCTCCGGCGGCAAGCGCGAAGCCGTGGGCAGCGCGCTCGCAAACTAGACCTCACGCAGCTCGCCGGGCGTGCCGACCGTTTCGAAGCGGGCGCGGGCGGCTGCAGGTCGGAGAGCGTTTCATTGACACCGAAGAGCGCTAGCGTTGGCCGGTGCATTCGAGGGCTCGTTCGTCGAGGTGAGCTGAGCTCTCCCTTTAGGCTTGACAGCAGACCTCTATCCAGTGGAGCTGATCCACGCTGCATCCGGATGCCCCTTCCCGCCTGTATCTCCTGGGGTGAGGTGGTGCCGATTGTCGGATGCCCGAACGGGGATCCGACGCGGAAGGAGGCTTGGATGAGGAATCGGTTGCGGACTTTGTGGCTCGGTCTCGGTGCGATGGTGGTCATCGCTGTCGCGCTGGCGACGGTAATGGGCTCGGGCCAAGCGGCGCCCGGCGCGGCGGCGCGCTTGACTGTGCGCTCGACGGAGTATGGAAAGGCGCTTTTTGGCCCGAGCGGCAAGGTGGTGTACGTGTTCGGCGCGGATCGTGGCTCCACGAGTCGTTGCTATGGCGTCTGCGCGAAGGCGTGGCCACCGCTGCTGACAACCGGTCGGCCGCTGGCCGGCCCCGGGGTCAGGGCAAAGCTCCTGGGCACGACCAAGCGCAAGAACGGCACCCTGCAGGTGACCTACAATCGTCATCCGCTCTACTACTACGAGGCCGACACGCGCGGCAAGATCATGTGCCAGCACGCCAGGATGCACGGCGGCCTCTGGCTGATCATCAAGCCAAATGGGCAGCCGAACACGGCCAAGGGCAAGATGCACATGTAGCCAGCACAGTTCGCTCGTGCGAATGACTGCTCAGCCACTCGGGACCTCCTCGGATGGATCGTCGGCGGCGCCGGCGGGTGCGAGCGATGTCGAGTTGTTGCTGGCGATTGCGGCGGGCAGCGAGGCGGCGTTCGAGGAGCTACGCGGCCGGTACAAGGGTGCCGTCGCAAGTGTCTGCCGAACCCTCGCCGGCTTCGACCGGGAGGACTGCGAGCAGGAGGTGTTCGCTCGCGTCTGGCGCAAGGCGGCGCTCTTCGACCCGGGTCGAGGGAGCGCCGCCGCCTGGCTCTTGACCCTGACGCGGCGGACGGCGCTGAACGTCCAAGCCGTACGCCCGCCGATCCCGGTCGAGCAGGAGCCGGCCGCCCGGTTGGCCGAGCCGGTCGACGTCGAAGCATTCTGGCTGGACGCGGCGCTCGCGCGGCTGTCCGAGCGGGAGCGAACGGTGATCGAGCTCGCCTACTACGAGGACCTGAGCGAGAGCGCGATCGCCAGCCGACTGCGCGTTCCACTCGGCTCGGTGAAAAGCTGGAAGCGGCGTGGGCTCAACCGCCTCGCCAGCCTCCTGGGCGAGGAGTCGGCATGAAGCACGAGCAGGCCTGGAGGCGGCTGCCCGACCTGCTCGACGACCGCGACGACGCCGGCCTGCTCGCCCACGTGGGCGCGTGCCCGGACTGCCAGCGTCAGCTCTTCCTGCTCGGTCGAGTCGATCGCATGCTCCACGACAGCGCCTCCGCCCGTCGAGCGGCGCGGAGGAAGCCGACCGCGAGACGCCTGCTCGCGGCGGCCGCCCTGGTTGCAGCGGCCGCAGCGGCGTTGCTTGCGCTTTTCCTTCCCCAGCAGCCGCGCACGCACGACTTCATGCTGCGGACCGCCTCGGGTCGGCTTGTGGGCGAGGCAAGGATGGGCAACGCGGACGCCCGCAACGTCTCGCTTGCGCTGACCGCGCGCAATCTCCCTACCGGCCGTGGTCAGATGTTCGTGCTCTGGGCAGGCGACGAGCGGTCTTCGATGCGAGTCGGCGAGTTCATGGTCGATCACGGCGGCGGCTGCCGCGTCCGCTTCAACCTGCCGGCCACGCACGGCTGGGGCCGCTTCTGGGTGACCGAGCCGGGGGAGGCAGCGCGCGTCGTCGCGAGCACGTGAGGGTGCGCCCAACGCCGCTGCTCGCCGCCGGCGCGCTCGGCCTCTGCGCACGACGCGCCTATCGGCTGTTTGCGAGCGGCGCGCTGACCCTCGACCTCGGCGTCGGCCGCCGCTTGCGGCCGCTCGGGCCGCTAGTCCGGACAATCGGGGCGCCGCGAGAGGTCGTCTTCGACGTGATCGCCGGGCCCTACCTCGGACGAACGCCGCACGCGATGGCCGACAAACTCGCAGTGTGGGAGCGAGGCAGCGACATGGCGCTCGCTGCCCACTTCACGCCGGTGAAGTGCGGGACGACGACCACGCTCGAGACCGTGCGCTTCCAGCGGCCCGACCGGATCGACTTCCGCCTCGTTCGTGGGCCGGTACCGCATCTGGCCGAATCGTTCCTGTTTAGCGCGAGCGAGTCAGGCACCGAGCTTCGTTGGCAAGGCGAGCTTGGCACGGATCTCTGGGCGATCGGCAAGTGGTGGGGCGGAAGAGTTGCGCAAGCCTGGACGCGTGTCGTCCGGGCATCGCTCCACGAGATCGCCGCCGAAGCCGAACGCCGCGCCCGGGCCAGCCGGCGAGCTGCAACCGACTAGCTCCGTGGGCGTCGACTTAGAGCGCAGGGCAAGGCCGAGGTGGGACGCACGGCCGCCCAGCCGTGGTTCGGCGCATCGGGCGACTCCTTCTGGGTTCGGACGTTGACGACCTAGGGCGTAGGGTTCGCAAACTCGGTCAGGCGGCAGTTTGGTATTCGTGGATGAGTCCGCCGAGGAGATCGCGGCGGCGCAGGTGCTCGGTCGTGGTCACCTGACCGAGCGAGTCGCGGCCATCGGGTGGCAGGAGGTTGAGCGCGCGGTGCGGTCGGTGTTCGTTGTAATGCCGGCGGTAGACGCGAAGCACGTGCTCTAGGTGGCGGCGGCCGAGGAGGAGAATCCGGTCGAGACAGTCGGCTCGGACGGTGCGCACCCAGCGCTCGGCATAGGCGTTCGCATTCGGAGCCTGGATCGGCGTCCGGATCACCTCGATCGCCTCGGAACGGAAGACCTCGTCGAAGGCGTGGCTGAACTTCTTGTCGCGATCGTGGATGAGGAGTCGGAACGGCCGCGCATCCGCGAGCTGCATGACGAGGTTGCGTGCTTGCTGCGCAACCCACGTTCCGTCCGGACGTGAGCTACAGGCGACAAACTCGAGCCGACGCGTCGCCAACGAGACGAAGAACAGAACGTAGATCCGCTGCAAGAAGACTGTCTCGACGGTCAGGAAGTCGCAGGCGAGTGTCCTCGCCGCCTGCTGCCGTAAGAACGTCCGCCACGAGGATTGCGCTCGCTCGGGCGCCGGCGGTATCCCGGCCTCCAGCAGCACCTTCCGCACCGTAGTCGGGGAGACGGCGACACCAATGCCTTTCAGCTCACCGACGATGCGCCGGGTAGCCCCAGTGCGGATTCTCGCGCGCGAGACGAAGGATCAACTCTCGCACCGTTGACGGAACTGGCGGCCTGCCGGGCTTCTTGTGCGGGTACGTCCAACGCCGCGAGACAAGGCGACGATGCCAGCGCAGCAATGTCTCGGGTGTGACCGGAAAGCCCGTCCAGGCGCGCCGGGGGAAGTACGCGACTGATGGCAGCAAGCAGCGCGCGATCCGCGGGCGTCAGTCGCGAGCGGTGGGTCTGCCGGCGCATGATCGCCAGCTCGTGTCGAAGCACCAGGATCTCTAGCTCCTTCGACTGACCCGATCGAGCGAGCAGCGGCACGAGCGCGAACAGGCTGCGGACGGCGAGATAGACAAACGACCAGAGCAAGCGCAGACCTCCCAGTAGCTCAGGGCAAGGGGCGCCGACACTATCCGCGCCCAAGACGCCCCCTCCCTGGGTGCAAAGTCACGCTCGAGTTTGCGAACCGCACGGGTTCGTAAACTCGGTCAGATTGCAGGAAACGTGTGGTTTGCAGGTGGAACCGGAGTGTTGACACCCCACAGGCCTGTGGGGTGTCGACAAACGCGGTTACCGGCTGCAATCCGTGCTTTCGAGATGTAGACCGAGTTCTGGTACCCCACAGGCTGAACGAGTTTCGACTAGCTCGTAAGGGGCGGGCGCCGAACGGCGCAGGTCAGGTCCCTGCTGGCGAGCCCGAGCCCCCGGAGCTCGTCGTCTGGCACGAGTTCCTCGATCAGGGGAAAGAGCTGTCGCTCCTCAAGCCGGATGTGTGCGTCAAGCAGCTCCCCCGCCGCATCCAACGTCTCTCGCTCGACGATGCCGGCCGCTACGGCGATTTCGAGTTTGCGAGCGAACCCCTCGAGCTGCACGTGGTGGACGCGTGCCTCGCGGAGGGGAGCAGGCTGCGACTGGACGTGCCTGAGCAAAAGCGGGAAGAGCTCTTCTTCCTCATCCCGAAGGTGGACACGCTCTTCGTTCCTGAAGAACTCCACGAATTCTCTGGCCGCCGCCAGCCGAGCCGAAGCGTCTCCGTCCGCGGCAGCACGGCGCAGCCGCACTGCCTGC
>JBKOYZ010000144.1:0-2755 GCA_046725655.1 Actinomycetota bacterium
CATCAGCCCGGTCTCGGGGGCCAACGATCTACAGCTCGCAAAGGTGACGGGCCCACCACCGGGCGACTGGGGCGCGCGGCGCCGAGGGAGGCACACCCGCGCGCCGTGCTACCTACCGTGCTACCAAACTGAGCGAACCTCAGCGAACTGAGGGGGCCGAGAGTTGGCCTAAACAAGCCCCCGCCATCGGAGCGCCCCTGGTTTCATCGTTATCGCACCCAGGAGGTCGCCGGTTCGAGTCCGGCTAGCTCCACTAACGGTTCCCTGGGAAGCACAGACCCTGAAGTCGCTGGACAGGAGCCGGTCTCGAGGCGCACACTCGTGGCATGGCCGTCACCGAGCTTCTGGCCCGGTCGTGTAGTCGCCACCCGTGGCGCACGATCGGCGCCTGGATCGGTGCGGTCGTGCTCGCGATCGCGGCGCTTGCACTGGTGTTCGGGAGTCTGACTACGAACGGCCATCCGACGAATGACCCGGAATCGCAACGGGCCGACGAGATGATTGGCCGATCGTTTCCGCCGGACCCCTCGCGCGCTACGACCGATCTCGTCGTCATCAGTTCGCTTCGCTTCACCGTCAACTCGCCGCAGTTCCGAGCTTTCGTCCTTCGCCTGGCGGCGGCAGGCCGCGCAACGGGCGGCGTTGAAAACGCTCGCATCTATTACGAGACACGCGACAGGGCGCAGGTCTCGCGCGACCGACACGCGCTGCTCATCCCGATCGTCATCCCGGACACCGATCAGGCAGGTCCGGTCGAGGACGTGGTCGATCGCGCGAACGAGTCTCCTGCGTTCGATGTCGGTGTGACCGGCAACCAGTCGAGCGACTACGACTTCAATCAGCTGTCGCAGCACGACCTCAAATCGGGCGAGCTCAAGTTCGGCGTCCCTGCCGCGCTCGTGATCTTGATCCTCGTGTTCGGCGCAATCGTGGCAGGACTCGTGCCACTGCTGATGGCGATCATCTCGATCGTGGTCGCGCTCGGCTTCGTCGCCGTGCTGTCGCAGCCGTTCAACCTCTCGGTCTTCATCATCAACATGCTCACGGGCATGGGCCTGGCGCTCGGGATCGACTATTCGCTTTTCGTCGTTTCCCGTTACAGAGAGGAGCGCGGCGGTGGGCGGCAGCAGTTTGACGCGATCGCGGGCGCGGGCGCGACCGCGAGCAAGGCTGTCCTAGTCAGCGGAACGGCGTTCGTCGTTGCGATGTGCGGGATGATGATCGTGCCGAACAACGTCATGCGCAGCCTTGCGCTCGGTGCGATTCTCGTTGGAGTCGTCTCCGTCGTCGCCGCGCTGACCCTCCTGCCCGCGCTGCTCGGCCTCATGGGGGATCGGGTGAACGCTCTGCGCATTCCCTTCTTCGGACGAGCCTCGCTCGAGCAGGCAAATCCCGAGGGTCGCTTCTGGAGCGCGATCGTCACGCGCGTCCTCTCCGCTCCCGTCGTGAGCCTGGTGGTGGCGGTTGCCCTGCTGCTCGCGCTGGCGGCGCCGCTCTCCGGGCTGAAGGTCGGCTCGAACGGTGTCACAACGCTGCCGGATCGATTCCCGTCGAAGCGCGGCTTTCTCGCGTTGCAGCAGTACTTCCCGCGCGCGACGACGAATCCGGTTCGCATCGTCTCGGATCACGCGTCGGATCCGCAGGTGGCAGCGGCGTTCGCAGCGGTGCGGTCGCAGCTGGCCTCGAACCGGGAGTACGTGGGTCGAGGGGACGTACTCACATCGCCCGACGGCCAGACGAAGCTGCTTCAGATTGCGGTTCGCGGCGACCCAGAGGGTCCCGCTGCTATCACCGCAGTACGCCACCTACGCTCGGACATCACCTCGGCGTTCGCAGGAACCGACGCGACAGTGCTCGTCGGCGGCGACAGCGCAGAGACGGCCGACTATCTCGACTCGGTGTCGAAGCCGGCGCCCTACGTGTTCCTGCTCGTGCTTGGGTTGACCTTCATCCTGCTCACGGTCGTCTTCCGCTCACTGGTCATAGCGGGAACCGCTGTCGTCCTGAACTTGCTCTCCGTCGGCGCAGCGTACGGACTGCTCGTGTTGGTCTTCCAGCACGGCTGGGCCACGAGCCTCCTCGGCTTCTCGCACGTCCAGACGATCGAGGCGTGGGTGCCGCTCTTCCTCTTCTCGGTCCTCTTCGGGCTCTCGATGGACTACCAGGTCTTCCTGCTGAGTCGCATCCGCGAGCGCTACGACGCGTCGGGTGACACCTACGACTCGGTGTTGCACGGCGTTGCCTCTACCGCGCGGATCATCACCGGCGCCGCATTGATCATCGTCGCCGTGTTCCTTGGCTTCGCGATGGGCGACTTGGTCATGTTCCAGCAGATGGGCTTCGGCGTCGCGGTCGCGCTGCTCATCGATGCAACGATCATCCGCTCGATCATCCTCCCGAGCGCGATGAAGCTCCTCGGCCGCTGGAACTGGTACTTGCCGCGCTGGCTCGAATGGTTGCCGCGTCTCGAGGCCGAAGGATCGGCGCCGGCGAGACCTGCCACGACGTCGTCCTGAATGCGCCAACGTGTAATCCTCGACCCATTCCGTTCTACCGACGGTGCTACCAAACTGAGAGAAACTCAGAGAACTGGGACAGCGTGAGGGCGCTTCAACAAGCCGCACGAGCCTGAGCTAACAGCGGTTCGGCGTTATCGCACCCAGGAAGTCGCCGGTTCGAGTCCGGCTAGCCCCATTCGCAAACTTCAGAGCGCTTGAAAGCCCGCTCGGCCGGTGGTATGGATGAGGATCTGCGG
>JBKOYZ010000046.1:0-7176 GCA_046725655.1 Actinomycetota bacterium
GCACTGGAAGACGGCCGTCTTTGGCTGGCTCGGGTTCGTTCTCGTGGCGTACGCGCTCGGCACGCTCGTCGGGACGAATTCGCTGTCGGTGAACGAACCGGGACCGGGTGAGTCCGGCCGCGTCCAGCGGATCCTCAACGAGGAGTTCGAGCAGCCGGCGAAGGAGCTGGTGCTCGTTCAGAGCTCCTCGCTGACGGCGACGAGCGCAGGATTTCATGCCGCCGTGCGAGACGTGATCCGGCGGCTGGACGCTCAGCCGAACGTCACCAACGTCGAGTCGCCGTTTGCGGCGGGCAACGCCGGGCGGATCTCGAGCGACGGACACTCGGCGCTGGTCCAGTTCGACATCCGCGGCAAGTCCGAGGACGCTCAGGACAAGGTCGAGCCGATCCTGGCGACCGTCGCGAAGGCCCAAAGCGCGCGTCCTCAGTTCACGATCGAGGAATTCGGCGGCGGGAGCGTGTCCAAAGGGATCAGCGACCAGTTCGGCAAGGATCTGCTGAAGGCCGGCGCTCTCTCGCTCCCGGTGACGCTGGTGATCCTGCTGCTGACGTTCGGGGCCCTAGTTGCGGCCGGCATCCCGCTCCTGCTCGCCCTGACGTCGGTCCTGGCGGCAATCGGGCTGCTGGCCTTGCCGAGCAAGGTGTTGCCGATGGACGACGCGGTGAACGCAGTCGTTCTGCTGATCGGACTCGCCGTCGGGGTCGACTACTCGATGTTCTACCTCAAGCGGGCTCGCGAGGAGCGGGCGGCCGGACGCACGGAGTGCGCTTCGATCGAGGCTGCAGCCGCGACGTCGGGCCGCTCCGTCCTGATCTCGGGCTTCACGGTGATCGTGGCGATGGCCGGGATGTTCATCAGTGGCGACAAGACCTTTGAGGGCTTCGCCGCGGCGACGATGCTCGTGGTAGCGACTTCCGTGATCGGGTCGCTGACCGTGTTGCCGGCACTACTGTCGAAGCTCGGGGACCGCGTGAACAAGGGCCGGGTGCCATTTCTGCGGAGTCCCGATCAGCGTGTAGGCGAGAGCCGCTTCTGGGGCGCGATCGTCGGGCGGGTCCTGCGGCGGCCGCTCGTCTCAGGGATCCTTGCAGCCGGCGTCCTGATCGCGCTCGCCGTGCCGGCGCTCCGGCTCCAGACGACGCAGAACAGCATTGAGTCGTACCCACGGTCGCTCGCCGTGATCAGGGCCTACGACAAGATCCAGAAGGCATTCCCCGGCGATGCCCTGGCTGCACAGGTTCTGGTCGAGGCCCCCGATGTCCGCTCGGGCGCAGCCCGGGGTGCGATCCAGGAGCTGAGGCGACGGGCGCTCGCGAGCGGGGAGATGTTCCGGCCGATCGAGGTCGACGTCAACAGCGCGGGCACCGTCGCCCTGATCTCGATCCCGATCGCGGGAAACGGCACCAACTCAGCTTCGAAGCACGCTGTCCACACGCTCCGCGACGACCTCGTGCCGGCGACTGTCGGGAGAATTCCGGACGTGACCACCGGCGTCGGAGGGATGACGGCGAGCTCGATCGACTTCGAGCACCAGTTCCGGCAGCGGACGCCCTACGTGTTCGCCTTTGTGTTCGCGCTGACCTTCGTTCTAATGCTGCTCGCCTTCCGCTCGATCGTGATCGCGGTGAAGGCGATCGCACTCAACGCGCTCTCGGTCGCCGCCGCCTACGGGATTCTCGTGCTCGTCTTCCAGGACGGCGTCGGGCGCGGCTTGATCGGCGCCTCGTCGGGCGGGATCGAGTCGTTCATGCCGATGTTCCTGTTCGTGATCCTGTTCGGACTCTCGATGGACTACCACGTCTTCATCCTCAGCCGCATCCGCGAGGGCGTCGATCACGGCATGTCGACGGACGAGGCGGTCGAGCACGGGATCAAGACCACAGCCGGGGTTGTGACCAGCGCCGCGATCGTGATGGTCCTTGTCTTCTCGGTCTTCATCACCCTGTCCTTTGACTTGCTGAAGCAGTTCGGCGTCGGCCTGGCCGCCGCCGTCCTGATCGACGCGACGATCATTCGGGCGGTCTTGCTTCCGGCGAGCATGAAGCTGCTCGGCGACTGGAACTGGTACCTCCCCGGCTGGCTCGAGTGGCTGCCACGGGTCGCCGTCGCGACCGAGCCCGAGCCGATCCGCGAAGCACCTCCAGTGCCGGCCGCGCGGTAACAGTCGAGGCGGCGCGCGGGGGCGGAAGCGGGCGCGCCGCGGAACTTCGAGCGGTTGATCGACGGAATTGTCGGCTCTTTTTCCGGCGCCGGCGCTCTCGGCGACGCCCGAACCAAACAGTTGCGATGACGCCACGTCCGACTATGACTTTTCGTCGACACCCCGCTTGTGGCCCACTCCTGGTCTCTGAACTTCGGTCGCAGGTGGCGTCGTCGCGTGGCGCGCCAGCTTCGGCCGAGCTTCGTCGCCAACTCGCCGCAACGTCAGGCGGCTGTCGCAAGGCTGGCCCAGATCCAGCGCATGATCTCTTAGGGGCGCCGTGCCACTCCGAGTCGCTGAGGGGACGAGCCTGCAGCCGCTCCGCTGGAGAACCTGGCCCGAACTCGGCCTCTAACATCGCCTGTTGCCGTGTCGAGGGTAAAGGTCACCGTCTTCAGCGACGCGAGCGCGCCGTCACTGGTACTGGCAATCCTCCCCGCGTTTGCCGCAGCTGTCGGAATCCCTGCAGACGATGAGCGGCGGCTCGGCCGGGTCGTCGAGCAGCTCGTCGGCTTCACGCTTGACAACGCGTACCTGGACGACGACCTCGGTGAGATCGAGGTTACGCTCGAGTGCGGCGACGGATCGGTCCAGGTCGCCGTGCACGACTGGGGCCTGCCGCTGACAAGCGCTGGAGCGGCCTTCGGGCCGCTGCCCGAGCCGCTCGCCGCTCTCGCTCCTGACGCCCGCAACGTGCTGCTGATGAACCTCGGTTCGAACGGGAAGCGGCTCGCGGCGGAAGTGACCGTCCGCTCAGGTGGCGATGGGCACGCGAGGCGGCACCACATCGAGGCTGCGCCCAGGCGCGCACAGGCGGAGATGGAAAGTTCCGACGCGATCGAGGTGAGGTCGGCTACGCCCCAGGACGGCGAGGCGATTGCCCAGCTCCTTTACGAGAACTACCACCTGAGCTATGTCCACGGCGACTTCTACCGGCCGCGGTATTTGACGGCGGCGCTTGCCTCGGGCGAGTTGCTGTCGGCGATTGCCGTCCACGAGGGGCGGGTAATCGGGCATCACGGGCTGATGCCGGTCACCGGTGTCCCCTCCGCTGAGACGGGTGCCGCAGTCGTCCACTCCGCCTATCGCGGCCTCGGGATCTTCGGGCGGATGTTCGAGCACACGCTCGAGGCGGCGCGCGAGCGCGGTCTCGCCTCGGTCTTTGGCGATGCCGTCACCATCCATCCCTTCAGTCAGCGCGTCGAGCGCTCGCACGGCTACCGGGAGACGGCGCTCCAGCTCGGCATGGTCCCTGCGCAGACGACCATGCGCGGGTTCGGCGACGAGGGGCCGAGGCGACGAACGGCCACGCTTCGCTCGTACCGCCCCTTCGACGAGCACTCGCGGCAAACCGCGCTGCCGGCCCCCTACCGTGAGCTGCTCGAGAGCGTCTACGCAAACGTCGGTCTCACAATCGAGGCTCGCACCGAACCAGCTCCGTTCGAGGGCGAGGTGCTAACTGCCGACGTCGACGCGCCGCGGTCGCTCGGCTTCCTGCGGCTCCACCGCTGGGACGGGGAAGCCAGCTCGGCCCTGAAGGAGGCTGTGCGCCACCTGCTCGCGCGGCATGTCGACGTCGTCTACGCCGACGTCGACCTGATGGCGGTGGCCGATGTGAACGAGGCGACGGCCGAGCTGAACGAGCTCGGCTTCTTCGCCGCGGGCCTCGTTCTTCACGGGCCGGACGGCCACGACCACCTCCGACTGCAGCTGCTCGATTCCGAGGAGATCGAGCTCGAGGACGTCGTCTGCGATTCGTCGTTCGCAGAATCGCTGAGGCGACGAGTACTGCTGGACAAGGCTCGCGTCGGCGGATGAGGTGGCCCTCCACGATCCCGGACCGCGCTCGCCGGTACCGATCCGCTGCCGGGCCGCCTGGCGACGACCTACCGCCTGCGCGCACGTCAACGATTTGAACGTCGCTAGAGGTGCAGCGTGCGCCTCTTGGTGACCGGCGGAAGCGGTGTCCTCGGCCGAGCGACGATTCCGCTCCTTCGCGCACAGAGTCACGAGGTCGACGCTCCGGCGCCCGCGCAGCTCGACTTGTTCGACCCGGTTGCGGTCGGGCGAGCAGTCCACGACGCTGCGGGCATCCTGCACCTTGCGACCAGGATTCCGCCGCGCGAGCGGGCAAGCGAGCGAGAAGCCTGGAGAGAAAACGACCGTTTGCGCGCGGAGGCGTCCCGGCTCCTCGTCGACGCCGCGCTCGCCGCGGAGACCGAGGTGTACGTTCAGCCGAGCGTCACTTTCCTCTACCCGGCGGAGGGATTGGTCGACGAGGAGACGCCGCTTGGTCAGGTGCCCGAGCATCTGCGCTCGGCGCTCGCGGCCGAGCAGGAGACGGCTCGCTTCGCGGCCGCGGGCCGACGCGGCGTCGTCTTGCGCCTCGGCCTCCTCGACGGTCCCGGCACGGACAACGAGCGACCGAACGCACGCTACGGCTCTACCCTGCACGTTGGCGACGCAGGGCGCGCCCTCTGTGCGGCGCTTGGCCTTCCGAGCGGCATCTACAACGTCTGCCGCGACCGCGATCACGTCTCGAACGAGCGCTTCAAGCGGGCCAGCGGTTGGCGGCCGGAGCGGTAGACGAACGGCACCGGCTCAAATCCTGCCCCCGCTAGTGAGAAAGGCGCCCGAAACGGCGCCTTTCGCTTCTCGGCCGCGCCAGGGACAACCGGCCCGAGCGCGAAGACAGCAGGTCAGCGGGATGATCTCGGAAGAGCTGCGACGCCTGATAGCGTGGAGCGAGCGCCATCGACGGTTGCTTGCCCGCCTCTTGATCGCCCTCGGCCTGACGGTCGTCGTCGACGTCGTCGGCGGGGTGCTCGCCTGGCACTTCGAGAGCGGGGCGAAGCGCGGCGATATCCACGGTTTCGGTGACGCGCTGTTCTTCTCGAGCGTTCAGCTACTGACGGTCTCGTCCTCGTTCAAGAATCCGCTGACGCCCGCCGGCAAGGTGCTCGACGTCGTGCTCGAGACATGGGCCGTCTTCGTCGTCACGGCCGTCGCGGGCGCGTTCGCGGCCTTCTTCCAGAGCGGCGATGCGGCGTAGACGGTTGCGCGCGACATTCGACGCTCGAGCCCCGAGCAGCGTCGCCAGCTAGCGTCGCGGGGCCATGCATCAGCTGCACGTCGGCGTGATCCTGCCCAACTACGGCGAGGCGCTCGTCACCGAGCGCCTCGCGTCCGCGGCGACAGCCGCCGAGGAGGCCGGCATCGCCTCGGGCTGGGTCACCGACCACCTGATCGTGCCGCCCGAGCACGCGCCCGTATACGGCACGATCGCGGAAAGCCTCGTCTCGCTCGGCTTTCTCGCGGCGCGGACCCGACGACTCGAGCTCGGCGTCTCGGCACTCGTCGTCCCGCAGCGCAACCCGCTCGTCGCGCTCAAGCAGCTCGCGACGCTCGACCTGCTTTCGGGCGGACGCATCGTGACCGCGGTCGCCGCCGGGTGGATGGAGGGCGAGTTCGCACTCCTGGGCGCGGACTTCGAGCGCCGCGGACGCCTGCTCGACGAGTGGCTCGACCTCGCCGCGAGCGCATTCGAGCAAATGCCGGGGCGGGTCGTCTACGAGGGCGAGTTCTTCTCGGTGGACGGCTGGCTCGCACCGGGGCTCGTTCGTCCCGGCGGGCCGGAGCTCTGGGTTGCCGGGGTGTCGCGGGCGACGGTCCGACGGGCCGTCCGCACGGGCGTCTGGCACCCGGTCGCCCTTCCGCCCGACGAGATCCGTCCGTTGGCGGGCGAGCTGCGCGATCGCCGAGCGGACAGCCGCATCGTCCTCCGCATCGGCGTCTCCGTTCGGCCCGAGCCCGAGGCGGGTCGCGACGAGCGGGGCCGGCATGCGCTGGCCGGCCCGCCGGAGTGGGTGACCGAGCGGTTGCTCGAGTACGTCGAGGTCGGCTGCGACGGCTTCGTCGTCAATCTCGACTACGACAGACCGGGCCTGGAGGAGCGTGTGCTCGAGTTCGGCGAGCAGGTTGTCCGTGAGCTCGCGACCGCCTGAGCAATGGCGGAGCGGAAGGAACTCTGTCGCGCATGTTCCGGGTCGTCAGGCAGCGTCGCGCTCGGCGTGGGACCCGTAGCGGTCGATCAGCGCCCGGGAGAGTTGCTGTTGACGACCGACGAGTTGGAGCCTGTTCGACTCGAGCTCATCGCGGCCCGCGTCGCGCTCGCGCAACGACTGCCGCTCCAAGACGAGCACGCTGAGCGCGGCCTCTAGGCATTCGACGCTACCCATCGTCGGATGCCCTCTCGGCTTCGACTGGCCGGCACGGGGTCTCGTGGCTCCATGCGTAGGCGTACGGATGGTAGAAGGCGTCGAGCGCGTTGCCGGGCGCGACCTCGATGCGGAACCCCGCATCGGTTGCCGAGTCGTAGAGGGAAACCTCCACGCGATCGATCTCGGTGCGCCAGAGGAGGAGGACCTCGACCGTCCCGCTCCGCCGCTGGGCCAACTCTCGGGTCGGTGCGCTCGGGCCTTCGCCCGGTGGCGCTTCGATGAATGAATGGAACTGATGCATGGGTTTCCCTTCCGGAGTCGTTTGGCCTTTCGCTACTAGAGACACCACCAGCCGGCATCTATTCCGAGCGCAAGCGCGGGGCCCCACGAAAGGGGCCCCGCGTATGCCTGCCGGTCGAGAGCGCGCTAGGGGACCTGCACGCCGTCCACGAAGAGCTGGATCGCGCCGGCGGCGAGGCCGGCGGAGTCCACCGTGTCGTTACCGTCGAGCGTGTTGATCTCGAGCCGATCGCTCGCAACCTCCGGGTGGAAGATCGCGATCGTCGGGGCAAGACCGCTCACCTTCACTTCCGATGCGTCCCCACTGACGTCGATCGCGTCGTCGCCGCCGGTGCCGTTGACGACCACGCGGTCGGCCGCGGCGTCGCCGCTGGCGCCACCGAGAGCGCCCGCGAGGTCGACGTTGACGCTGTTGACGTCGGTGCCGCTCAGGTCGTTGACGGTGACCAGGTC
>JBKOYZ010000078.1:0-6691 GCA_046725655.1 Actinomycetota bacterium
TGCCTCTACCTCTCGGCGCTCGGCGTCGGCCGCGGCCACCTGCGTCCGGTGATCACCCGGCGCGACGGGGAACTGCGCGAGCGGGCGCGGGACGCTGCCCGCCGCGTGGCGATCGACGACAAGCTCGGCGAGCTGGTGGGATCGCTCTCGCACGGGGAGCACCGGCAGGTAGCGGTGGCGATGGCGCTCGTGTCGCGGCCGCGGATGGTGATGCTGGACGAGCCTGCGTCCGGCCTCTCGCGCGGCGAGCGGCAGCTGCTGACCGACCTCCTGCTCGCGCTCGGGCGCGAGATCACCCTGATCGTGATCGAGCACGACATGGACGTCGCGTTCCGCGTCGCCGAGCGGGTGACGATGATGCACGAGGGACGCGTGATCGTCGAAGGGACTCCGGACGAGATCCGGGCCAACGAGCTCGTCCACGAGCTCTATCTTGGGACGCCGCAGATCGATGAGTGATCCGCTCCTGGACGTCAAGGGGCTCAACGCCTACTACGGCCACGCGCACGTGCTCCAGAACGTCTCGTTCTCGGTCACGGAGCAGGCGGTGGCGATCGTCGGCCGCAACGGCATGGGCAAGTCGAGCCTGTGCGCGGCCATCATGGGCATCACACCTCCCCGGACGGACGGGTCGATCCGGTTCGAGGGCAACGAGCTCGTCGGCAGGCCGTCGCACAAGATCGCAGGGCTCGGCGTCGGCTACGTGCCGCAGGGGCGGCGGCTGTTTCCGTCGCTGAGCGTCGACGAGCACCTGCGGATGGTCGCCGGCCGCAACGGCGGGGCGTGGAACGTGCGCCGCGTCTACGAGCTCTTCCCACGCCTCGCGCAGCGCAAGCGGCACGGCGGCGCGCAGCTGTCCGGAGGCGAGCAGCAGATGCTCGCGATCGGTCGGGCACTGCTGACGAACCCGAAGCTCCTGATCATGGACGAGCCCTCCGAGGGGCTCGCGCCGGCGGTGATCGAGATGCTCGTCGAGACCTTCGGCAAGCTCGAGGAGGAGGGTCTCCGCATCCTCCTGATCGAACAGAACCTCGCGGTTGCGACCTCGCTCGCCGAGCGCCAGCTGATCATGATCGGAGGCGAGATCGCCGCCGAGACCACAGCCGCCGAGCTTGCGAAGAGCCCGGAGCTCCAGCGGCGGTATCTCGGCGTCGAGCCCGTCGCCCACTAGGCCGAAGTCGATGCCTTCCCGAGTGCGACTGCTCGCTCTCCTGCCCGTGCTCGCCGTCCTGGCCGGCTGTGGCTCTTCGAAGCCCTCGACGCCAGACCTCGTCTTCGTCTCGACGCGGGACGGCGATTACGCGCTCTTCGGCGTCGCAGCCGGCGGCGGCGACGAGGACCGGCTGACGAAGGAGAAGGGCAATCCCGCGACTCCGACGGGCCTGTTCTTCCAGGTCGAGCCGGCGTGGTCGCCGGACCGAGAGCACATCGCCTTCGCGAGCCGGCGCGACGGCCCGTCCCACATCTTCGCCATGCGGGCGAACGGCAAGGACGTTCGGCACATCACGTTGTCCGCGCACGACGACGACCACCCGAGCTGGTCGCCCGACGGACGCCGGATCGCGTTCGGCCGGGAGGGCGCGCTGTTTGTCGCCCCCGCAGCCGGCGGGTTTCCGCGACGGCTCGGGCGCGGGCTCGGGAGCGCGGACGACCCTGCCTGGTCGCCGGACGGAAAGCTCGTTGCCTACGACTACCGCCGTCCGGGCTTCTCGATCCGCGAGATCTGGGTCATGGGCGCCGACGGGCGCCACCCGCGAGAGGTGACCCGGCTCGGCGCCGTCAGCGGCCATCCCTCGTGGTCACCCGACGGGCGCCGCCTCGCTTTCCACAGCAACGTCCGCGGCAACCACTACGAGATCTACTCGATCGGTGTCGACGGAACCGGTTTGCGGCGCGAGACGCAGTCGACGATCGACACCATCGAGCCTGCGTGGTCGCCCGACGGCAAGCAGATCGCGTTCTCCCGCGACGGCGCGATCTGGACGGTCGACCGCACCGGCCACACGAAGCGGCTCACGTCAGCCGAGAACGACTCGAGCCCGGCCTGGCGTCCGAACGCCCGCGGCTGAGGCGACCACCGGCTGGGCTCACGGCCGCGTTTCGGGCGCCTCCCGGCGTGCGCGAAGCCGAGATCTCGACGAGGTCCGGCCTGCTGATCTCGTCCGGACGAATGACCGCGACGCGCGACGACCGGACCGCGCGCAGGGTCGCGGTGCGTCGCCCGTCTCCGAGGACCGCTCGCTCGCCCAGGATCGCGCCTGAGCCGACCTGCGCGACGACCTCGCCGTCGATCTCGACGTCGAATACCCCCTCGAGGAGGACGAAGAGGTCGTCCCCGCACTTCCCCTGTTCGACAAGCGTCTCGCCACGGCTCACGCGACGACGGACAAGCTTCGCGCCGTCGCGGAGGATCGAGGCCGCGAGCTTGCGCTCGAGCTCGGACTCCACGGCGGCGGCAAACGCCGGGGTCTCCTCCTCCCCCCAGGGCGTGCCGTCGCCGAGCTCGAACTCGACCGCGCCGACAACGTCGACGAGGCGGTGGTCGGCGGCGTAGAGCGAGTGCCGCGGAAACGGGCTCGCGGCGACGAGCCTGGTCTCACTCGTCCCGTCGGCGCGTATCACGAGCTCGAGCGTCGTCCAGGCCGAGACGGCGCCGAGGTGGAAATACGGTCGGCCGACGACGGGTCTCGGCGCGGGGAGGCCGATGCGGCCGCCGACGGTCTGCGTGAACCGAACCCAGCCGTCTCCGACCTCCGGTTCCGGCTGGATAACGGGAAACTCGACCGCGGCGAACCAGACCTGCTGCGCGTCGAGCTCCGGGCCGTCGCCGGCCAGGCCTCCGCCGGTCTGTCCGTAGCCGACGATCTCGCCGCCCTCGACCTCGACCCAGGCCCGGAGCTCGTTCGCCTCGCGAAAGGCGTCCTCGCGCCGCAGCTCCTCGAGGTCAGGAACGACCTCCGGCGGCGGCTCGTCGTAACGCGCGACGGCGAGCTCGAGCGGGACGGGACGCATCCGCTCGAGCGCCTCGAAGGGCAGCCAGGTGATCGCCGTTGCGGATGCATCGATCCGCATCAGGCGACGACCTCCATGTCTTCGCGCAGCGCGGCCTCGTCGGCCAGTGCCTCCAACGCGCCCCTCAGGCCCGCCCGGATCTCCTCGTCTGTCAGCCCACCTTCCTCGAAGCGAGTGTGGGCTTGCGGAACCGGGAGCTCGACGTCCAGCACCCGCGCGCCGAGCGCCGCAAGCACCTTTCGGAGCTCGGCCTGTGCCCAGACGGCTCCGAAGGCGCCTGTGCTCGCACCGACGACAGCCACCGGCTTGTTGCGCAAGGCATTCGTCGCCACCGGACGCGAGACCCAGTCGATCGCATTCTTCAGCTGGCCGGGGATGGACGCGTTGTACTCCGGCGTCGCGAAGAGCACCGCGTCGGCACCCTCGATCACAGCGTTCAAGCGCGCGACGCTCTCGGGCCGGGGGTGCACGTCGTCGTCCTCGTCGTACGGCGGAATCTCCTTGAGGCCGTCGTAGAGCTCGAGCTCGATGTCCGGGCCGGCGGCCTCGGCCGCGGCGCGCAACAGGTTGGTGTTGTGCGAGTCGCGGCGGAGGCTGCCGGAAATGCCCAGGATCCGCGTCACTAGTTCGTTTCGCCTCCCGGCTTCACGAACTGCAGATCCGCGACGATGCTGACGTCGTTTGCGAGCGAGGGGTCACCGCTCGGGAGCGGCTGGTTCCAGTTGACGCCGAAGTCGGTGCGGTCGACGCTCGTCGTGAGGTTGAGGCCGATCCGGTCGTTTCCGTACGCGTCCGCGATCGGCGCTGTGACCGTTCCGGTCACGGTGACCGGCTTCCTGACGCCCTTGATCGTCAGCTCGCCGTCGACCGAGACCTTGCGGTCGCCGTCGAGGCGGATGTCCTCGGCAGCGAATCGGAGCTGCGGGTGCCGCTCGGCGTCGAAGAAGTCGGGCGACTGAAGGTGGGCTGCGAGGTTCTCGTCCTTGACGTCGACGCTCGCAACCTTCGCGGCGCCCTCGAGCGAGGCGCGTTCCTCCTCGACCGCGAGCTCGGCCGCGACCTCGTGGAACTCACCCTTGAACGTTCCGGCGAGGTACGAGACTTCGAAGCCGACCCGCGAGTGGATAGGGTCGAGGCTCCAGGTACCGGCCGGGGCGATGGGCAGAGCTGTCGTGCTCATGTGCTTTTCTGCTCCTTTCATCTTTCGTTGCTTCGTGTACTATTGAGTGCGCAAACAACTGTAGCATTATTCCTTGATGACGCAAATGTTGACAGAGCAACAGATCGCACCTGCCGTCGAGGCGTGGACGAGGCTGCTCCGCGCCTACGCCTCGACGACGAGGTCGCTGAGCACTGAGCTGCAGGAGGCGCACGGCCTGACGCTCAACGAGTACGAGGCGCTACTCGTCCTCTCGCGCGCCGAGGAGCGGCGACTGAAGCGAGTGGAGCTCGCGCGGCGCCTGATGCTGACCGCGTCGGGCATCACGCGTCTTCTCCAGGGGCTCGAGGACGCGGGTTTCGTCGAGCGCACGTCTTGCGCCACCGACCTCCGTGTCGCCTACGCGCAGCTGACCGACGCCGGCCTCGAGAAGCTGAGGGCAGCGTCGACCGACCACGTGGCGTCGATCCAGAAGCTGTTCGAAGAGCATTTCGAGCAGGGGGAGATCGACGCGATCGCCGACATCCTCGGAAAGCTGCCCGGCGTCGCCGAGGGCGACGCCTCGTGCTCACCGGCCTGACCGGGTTCAGCTACGCGGCGGCCGCCTCGAGCGCGGCGAGCAGCTCATCGACCTGGTACCCGCCGTCGTGCCTCGCGCCGTTGATGTAGAAGGTCGGCGTCCCGTTGACGCCGCTGCGGACACCACTCATGAAGTCCTCTCGCACTCGCTCGGCGCGCACGTGCTCGGCCAGCTCTTGGTCGAAGACGCGGACGTCGAGCCCGAGCTGGTCGGCGTACCGATGCAGGTCGGCGTCGTCCAGGTGCTCCTGGTTCTCGTAGAGGAGATCGTGCATCTCCCAGAACTTGCGTTGGCTTGCCGCCGCTTCGGCCGCCTCCGCGGCCTGCTCCGCGTGCGGATGTGAGGTCGAGATCGGGAAGTTTCGAAAGACGAACCGCAGCCTGTCCCCCATCCGCGACTGCACCTCCTTGATGATCGGATAGGCGGCGCCGCAGTACGGACACTCGTAGTCGCCGTACTCGACGAGTGTGACCGGCGCGTCCGCCGGGCCCTGGATGTGATCCCGGTCCTCGCTCACCGGCAGGGTCAGCTCCGCTGCCCACCGGGTCGTGCTCACGAGCCGGTCTGCGTTCCGAGGCTCTCGAGCGCGCGCAAGATCCCGTCGGCGCCGGGATTCACCCCAACGGGCGAGACGTAGCTCCAGCGCACGATGCCGTCGCCGTCGATCACGTACAGGGCCCGCTCGCTCGTCCCGTCTGGTTGGCGATAGACACCGTATGCCCGAGCCACGTCGCCCTTGGGCTCGAAGTCGGAGAGAAGCGGGAAGTGCAGATTTCGGTCCTTGGCGAAGGCAAGATGAGACCAGATTCCGTCGACGGAGATGCCGAGCAGCTCTGCGTTGAACCGCTGGAACTCCGGAAGCAGCTCCTGATAGAGAGCCATCTGGTCGGAGCAGACCGGGCTCCAGTCCCCGGGGTAGAAGGCGAGAATCGTCGGCCGGCCTCGGAGCTGCGCGAGCGACACCGTCTCGTCGGGAGTCGAGGGCAGCTCGAAGTCCGGCGCCGGCGCCCCTTCCGGGAGCGGCGTCGCCCGATGGTGGTCCGTTGTGTTCGTCATCGCCGACCTCCAGCGCGCGGGTCTTGGACTCTAGTCGCGCGCGGCGAACCCGCGGAGCCGGGCTGCGGTGCCTCGTCTAGGGGACGACTCCGAGCTCGTCGAGCGACCCGTGCAGATCCTTGACGTCGCGATACACACGGAACGCGCCCGCGCTCGCGAGCTCTTCCTCGCCGTAGCCGCCGGACAGCACCCCGACGGAAAGCATCTTGGCCCTCCGCGCCGCGAGGAGGTCCCAGACCGCGTCGCCGATCACGTAGCAGTCGTCCGGCTCGACTCCCAACCGACGGGCGCATTCGACGAAGAGGTCCGGCTCCGGCTTGGCTCGCAGGACGTCTCCGCGCTCGACGACCGTCGTCTCGGGCCCGACGCCCACTGCCTCGAGCGACGCGTCGATCTCCGGCCGGCGCCCCGACGTGGCGATTCCGTGCAGGATGCCCCGCTCGCGCAGCTCCGCCAGCAGCTCGACGGCGCCGGGCAAGGGGCGCCGCTCCGGCAAGAGCTCGCGAAAGAGCTCGCCGTGACGCTGCTGAACGGCCTCGATCTCCGCATCGCCGAGCGGGCGGCCCACCTCGCGCGCGACGGCACGCGCGAAGAGCCCCCCGCTCATGCCCATCCGGCGGTGAATCCGCCAGCCGTCGATCGGCATGCCGGCCTCGGCGAGGCCGCGTTGCCAGGCGAAGACGTGCGCGTAGACGGTGTCGACGAGCGTCCCGTCGAGGTCGAAGATCAACGCTGCCATCTGAGGCTTCGCGCCTAGCCTTCGCCGTACTCGTCGCGGCGGCGGAACCAGGGCCCGGTCTCGTTGCGTCCCTTCGGTGCCCGATCGAGCCACTGGTACATGCCCCAGAGGCCATCGATGCCGCGCGCATAAGCCGAGTAGGTGT
>JBKOYZ010000109.1:0-4665 GCA_046725655.1 Actinomycetota bacterium
TGGCGGCGAGGTGACGGTCGACCACGCGACGCTGCACCCCGGCAAGATCGTGTTGACGCTCGAGAGCCACTCGGATGAGGTCGTCGCGATCGCTCAGGCGATCGTAAACGATGCTTACGTCGACTTTGAAACGGGCACGCCCGGTGCCGCAGACGTTGCGATCGACTACCCCTGGGTCGAGGGCGAGTCGTACGAGATCGAGTTGCTGACGCCGACGGGCGCCAGCATCGAGTACGAGCTCGAGGACGCGGGAGCCGCCTAGGCGATAACGACCGTCTCGTCCGAGCTAATCGTCGGCGATCGGTTCGAGGACTCGCTCTTGAGCGCAAGCCGGGAGACTTTTGGGTGACTGTCGCCGCGCGTCCTAGGCGGCCGGTCGAACGACGAACTCGCGCTCTCGGCCGCGCCACCGCGCCTGGAACGATTCGGCCACGAGCCTCAGGAGCGACACGGCGGGAGGATTGTCGCCGCACACAGTCGCGACGAGCTCGGTGATGCCGGCTGCGCGCGCGTCGGCCGCCAGCTCGCGCGCAAGGATGGAGCCGATGCCGCGACCTTGGTAGGGATCTGCGACCTCGAACGCGACCTCGGCCGCCGAGCCGTCCCGGACGAGACGCCCGACGCCGGCCGGCTGCGGGTCTCCGTCCAGGTAGCCGACGAGGACGTGGTGGTCGCCGTCGACCCGCGCCAGGACCCGCAGCTCCGCGTCCGACAGCCGCGGCTTCGCGCTGCAGAACCGTCTCGGTCGCGAGGGCGACGCGAGACGCGCGAAGAGCGCAGCGACCGTGTCCGTGTCGCCGTTTCTCAACGGTCGGATCGTGAGCCCATCGACGTAGCGCGAGTGCATTGGAACGATCGTCGCTCCCGCGGCCGGATGCCGCTTCGCCGCGACGGGCCATTCTCTTGACATGGCCCGTTCGGGCCATCAGGCTTGCGGGTGATGGAACAGGAGATTCGCTTCTGCAAGCTCGACGGCCGGCGCATCGCGTACGCGACGGTTGGAGAGGGCCCGTTGCTTCTCTTCGGCGGCACGTGGGTGAGCCACCTTGAGGAGGAGTGGGAGGAGCCCGGCCCGCGGGGCTTCTTCGAGCAGCTTGCGAGCACGTACCGCGTCGTGCGGTACGACCGGCTCGGCGCGGGTGTCTCCGATCGCGGGCTCACGAGCCCGCCGACGCACGAATCCGAGACGAGGGCTCTCGCGGCGGTGTTCAACGCGTGCGGCGGCGAGCAGGTGGCGCTGTTCGCCTGCTCCTGCTCCGGCCTCGCGACGGCTCGCTTTGCGAGCGTCTCGCCAGAGAAGGTTTCGAAGATCGTCTTCTTCGGCGGCTACGTCTCACGCGACGACATCCCGGAGGCGACGCGGCGCTCGCTGGTCGACTTCGTTCGCACGAACTGGCCGCTTGCGGCGCAGATGTTCGCGGGCCTGATGGTCCCTCACGCCGGGGGAGACGAGATCGCGGCGCTCAGCCGCTACCAGCGGCGGTCGGCCGAGGCGGACGTCGCCGCCGCGTTCCTCGAGCTCGACCTGACTACGAATGCGGCAGCGTTCCTGCCCGTCGTCACGACGCCGGCGCTGGTGCTGCACCGTCGCGGCGACCGCACCGTCCCGATGGGCCACGGCCGCGAGCTCGCCTCGCTTCTACCGAACGCGCGCTTCGTCCCGCTGAGCGGCGACTCCCACCTGCCCTGGATGGACGACCGGCGCGAGCTCCAACGAGCGCTCGCCGGATTCCTCGACGACGTCGCCCCCGTGGAGTCGAACGGCGACTCGCCCCTGACGCGTCGCGAGGCCGAGGTTCTTCGCCTCGTCGCCGCCGGCCTATCGAACCGCGAGATCGCGTCGTCTCTCGTCCTCAGCGACCACACAGTTCACCGGCACGTCGCCAACATCCTCCGAAAGCTCGCGCAGTCCTCGCGCGCCGCCGCCGCCGCCCACGCCACTCGGGCCGGGCTGATCTAGCCTGCCGCCTGCTGGCACGGTGCCCGGGCGCAATGCCCGACCCGCACTGAGCAAAGCGATGAACGAACGCGACGAGGCCGCCGGAGCGGCCCCGTCAGGCGGCCATGAAGAAGGGTCTCGAAGAGCCGCCTCAAACGCCTGCGCGTCATAACATTGGACTCACCTCCAGTCGCCCGTGCTCCCTCGCGCCACATGCCGTCGAAGCTTTTTCTGAGCCCGGGCCGAGACGGTTCCGAGCCCATGGCACAGTGGCTCGATCGCAGCCGGGACGCCAAACGCGCGCGATGCCGCTTCGCCGTCTCGCGGGCGCGGGGTCGTCCCGGGCGGCGGCGAGACGGACATCAGGGGTCGGGAGTCGCGCCGCGCTGCGGCCCGCTCGAGCAGCGCCGCGGCCGCTCTGGCGAAGATGTCGTCGGCGTACGTCGTGTTGAAATCGACGGCGCCGTTGACCTCGAGAACGTAGCTCCGGCCGCTCTCGTCGCTCGCCATGTCGACGCCCGCGAGGTCGAGCCCGAGCGCGGAGACGGCACGGAGCGCGAGCGCGCGCGCCGCGGGCGGCCCACTCACGCGCCGCCGAGTCGCGCCCAGAGCGACGTTCGCCCGCCACTCGCCCGGCAGGGCATGCCGCTCGACCGCCCCGACGACGCGGCCGCCGGCGACGACGACGCGGAGGTCGCGGCCCGTCGGTTCGACGAGCGCCTGCACGAGGGCGCCGTGACGACGGAACCAGCGTCGACGCACGAGCCATTCGAGCCGCGCCCGCAGCTCGCGCTTGTCGGCACAGAGGTAGACGTCTCGCCCCCAGGTGCCAAAGCGAGGCTTGACCACGTATGGGGCCGGAAACCTTGGAATCGACACCTCGCGGACGTGTGCCGTACGGGGTTGTTCGACTCCGGCCCGGCCGAGGAGAAGGGCGGTCGAGAGCTTGTCGTGGGCCGCGAGCAGACTGAGTGGCGGGTTCATTACCTCCACGCCCCGACGCTCCAGCCGCGGCAACCGCCAAAGCCCCGGCTCGACCCCGTCGAGGGTCGGCAGGACATCGAGCCGCGCGACCGCGATATCGCCTGGGCCAACGCGCGGCGCCGCAGCGGCGTCGGCGAGCTGTACTCGGTGCCCAAGCTCGGCAAAAGCCCCAGCCAGACTGCAATTCGTCTCCGTCGGCTTACCGAGAATGACGAGCGAACGACGCGGATCTGCCTGTCGCACCGACCGCGTCGCCACGCGCTCGCGCCGTTCGACCGTGAGCTCGATGTCTAGAACTGCCATTACGCGAGTTCAGCAGCCGAAATTAAGGTCGGCTTGAGAGCGCGCTAAGAAACGCCTGAGGATTTGCGCTGGGAATCGTCCGTCACGGGTGTTCATCGAATGCCGGCGCGGTCGTTCGAAAAGGTGAGACGAGTCACCGCGAGCGAAGGAGCAGGGCGCGGAGCTGAAGCAGCGGATCGACCGCGTCGTGCCTCGGCCTGACGGAGGGACAGCTCGAGTCGCAGCTGAACGATGGGAAGACAGTTGATCGTCACCGACCTGAAGTCGCGCCTGCGCGAGTTCGTCGAGAACGCGCAGCTCCGTCTCCACCGCGACGAAGACCACCGCTTCGGCGGCGCGCCACCGACCTTCCAGTTTGGGGCGCGCCAGCCCGGCGACCCCGGGATCTAGCGCCCGCAGCCCGACGCCGGAGCTCGGGTGTGCGAAGTGAAGGACCCTAGCCGCCACTCACCGCAAGGGATTCAGCGCCCGAATCCATCGCCACGGGGGCCGAGGCGTGGGACGGTGTTCCCAGAGCGAAGATGCCGGGCTGCGGTTGCCTCGTCGGTGGCGTCGACTCAGCCGACCGCGGCGGGCGTCTCGGGAAGGGCGTCGAGCTCCGCGGCCTCATCGGTGCGTCCGCGAGCCCTCAGAAATGCCGCGAGATGCTTCACGCTCGTGGCGAGGATCCAGCGGGGGACGAGGTCCGACGCCTGGTCGACGGCTTCGCGGAGCAGCGTCTCCGCTTCCTCGCCCCTCCCCTGCGCCGCCCGCACGAGACCGAGCGCAGCTCGAGTCGTCGGGAGCGAGCTGACATCCTGAGCGCCGACAGTCCGTAGCGCCTCCAGCGCATAGCGCTCTGCGTCCTCGAGGTTGCCCTGGTGAAGAAGAATCTCTGCGAGTACGCGTTGGCTCTCGCACAGATAGCCGCGGTCGCCGAGCGGCGTCAGCATCCGGATGGCCTTGCGGGCGAGGTGCTCCGCGCGCTCGTCGTCGCCCTGGTTCATGACGATCTCGGCCAGATGGTTGAGGCTGCTGGCATGGTCCAGGACTTTGCCTGCCTCCGCGAACAGGCGAATCGACTCCTCGTACAGCTCGACCGCTGGGTCGCTGTCACCGCGTAGGTATGCGATGGTCGCGAGGATGCGCAGCGCGTGGCCGCGCGGGAGGATGCCGCCGCTTTTCTCGGCCAGCCTGAGCGCCTCCCCGGCCAGCTCTTCGGCCGGGTCGAGCTCGTCCTGCCACAGATACGAGCTCGACAGCCCCTTCGCGGCCCGGGCGATCAGGTCCTTGCGCCCGGTGGCGCGTGCCTGTGGGGTGCACAAATTCGATCGGACGCGGCGGCGAGCCACGAAGGTCGCTGCTTAGCCAGGCCCAGCTGTGGTCAGCGTCGTGAGTCTGCGTAGAGTCGGGCGGCCGTCGCCGCATCGACCTGGAGGCCGTGCTTGTGCTCCTATCGC
>JBKOYZ010000161.1:0-13135 GCA_046725655.1 Actinomycetota bacterium
GATTACTCAGCACGAGCCGATATCCGGGGGCGGTGGCGAGGCGGTGCTCGATGCGTTCGAGCGACCCTGCCGGCATGACGCCGCTCATGTCGACTGCTGCCTTCTCACTCGAGGTGATGACGACGTACGTGCAGATGGACCTGCTCTGCCGCGCGATGGCTGCAATCGTCTCCGCCGGCTGGGCGATCACGTGTCTCCGATCACGCGGCGCGAGGTCGGCGAGGGACAGGTAGGAGTACTCCTCGTAGTGCTCGAACGCCCACGGGTAGTTGTTGACGCCGCTCACAAGCAGCGACCCAGGCGGGGCAGTGCCGTAGAGGTAGCGCGACGCGCTGACCTCGTCCTTGCTGAAATGGTTCTGTCGCTCCTTGCCGTAGTAGCCGACGAGGAGCCCGGCGAGCAACAGGCAGCTCACGGATGCTGTCGCCGGAGCGGTTAACCGCGACATTCCAGACCTGCCGTCGGGATAGAACAGCCCAGAGGCAAGAAAGGCCATAAACGGCAACGAGAAGAAGTAGACCCGGAACAGGATCTCGCCGCCGTAGGAAGTCGCCGCGAGCATCGCAAACGGAGCGAGCGCCAGGGCGCCTGCCGCGAGGTCGAGTCGCCCCCGCCGGCACATGCGGGCGAAGCCGAGCGCCCCAAGTACCCACACGCCGACAGTCAACGACCGGTCGATGTCCGCCACCACGCGCTGCCCGTGGCTGGCCGTTGCGAGATTGATCAGCGTCGCGTTGGTGTTCGTGGTCAGAGCACCGACGGAGTCGACAACCCAGTAGAGATTCCCGCGCAGAAAGCCGACCGCGAAAAACGCCACCCAGGCGAGCGAGATCACAGCGACGAGCAGGGGGAGGGTACGAAGGCGGATCTGCTGAAGGAGCACGAGCGCCCCGAGTGCGAGGACTGTCATGAACGGCGTCAGCTGGTGACTCGAGGCGATCGCGACGGTTAACGCGATCAGGAGCAGGGCGACCGCGCCACGCTCGCCCTGCCCGGCGTCGGCATACCACGGCGCTCCTCGGTCAGCGCTCCTCACGAGGCGGTGAAACCAGCGCGCCGCCGCCCTCGACAGAAGGGGGCGATGGGCGGCAGCGACGTCTTGCGGCAGTCGCAGTCGGAACCAGGCGAGGCCTATCGTGACGACGACGAGAAAGAGGAAGTACGCGTACGCCTGGGGAGAAAAGTAGTCCTGGCCGATCCAGTTGGCGGCGAAGAAGAACCAGGCCCCGAGCCAGATTCGTCGCCGGTCCCGCGTCAGGGTGCGAAAGAGCATGACGAGGGCGCCAAAGAAGAGCAGATTGAAGAACAGCGGTGCCCACGAGGCGTAACTGAGCGCGCTTCGGAATCCCGCCAGCTGGGTGTAGAGGCTTGTGAGGGCGAAGAAGCCCGGCCAGTTGTGGTAGGCGCTGAGAAACTGGATGTCGGGGTCGACGGTTCCGTGACGTTGGATGTAGTCGACGATTCCGACGTGCTTCCACGCCCACGCGTATCGGAGCGTTCCATAAGCGATCGAGGGCGTCGCGTGCACGATCACGATCAGCGCGACAACGTGAAGAGCGAGGACCGCTTCGGACATCCGGCTCGCTCGCAGCGCGAGCGTGAAGCTGATAGTCAGGACGCCGAGCGCTGCGTAGTACGTCCACGGGAGGGCCGGGAGAAGACCGAAGTCGCTGATGCGACTCAGCTCGATTCGACGTAGCGACAGGACCCAGAGCAGCAGTGCAACGGCAGCGGGGGCGATGCCTAGCGCTGCGCGCGACGCTGCGTGCGACCTCGGGCGCGCATGGGCCACGCGCACGCGATCGAAGGCGCCAGCCGGTCGAGCGGGCCAGTGCGTTAAACCGGAAGGGCTCAGAGCGCCTTCGGGCCAGACGTGCCCATTCAGGTGTGGTTGAAGCTTTCCGCGAGCGTAAGCGCTGGAGGTGATGACGAGTCCAGCAACGATCGTCAGGGAACGCCTGGCGCCGGCGTGGTCGCCGGCGAGGGCGTCACGAAGACAACGTGCAACTCCACGCGGAAGGGTTCGTGCGGCGTAGGCGCGCTCCGATGACAGTCCGTCTACCGAACCCGAGACCGTGGTAAGGGCAGCCTTGGCGAGCCCCTCGGCGTAGCACCGCATGCTGAAATAGCGCCAGGTCGCCCGCTGCGCCGGAACGCGATGCCACACACGGGCTTGCGGTTCGTAGAGAAGCACGTGGCCCGGAAGGGCGCGGCGCGCGCGAATGCTGAACTCGGTGTCGTCGTTGCCGAGCGGATAGCTTCCGGTCCGGCCCATCCCGACGTCGAAGCCTCCGGCGGCGGCGAAGACGTCTCGCCGGAACGACATATTCGCGCCGATGAGGTTTCGCACGGCGGCGCGCTCAACAGGCATGCCGCGGTACGTGCAACCGACGACCCAGTCGAACTCGTCTGGGAACCATGAAGGACGGCCGGTCGACCAGTCGGGGATGATCGCGCCGCCGACGCCGGCAACCCGCGGGTCGGCATATGGCGCCAGCAGGCGCTCCAACCAATTGGGCTCCGCGTCGGCGTCGTCGTCGAGAAAGGCGACGACGTCCCCCCGGGTTGCTGCGATTCCGCTGTTACGCGCGCCCGAGAGGCCTTTGGGCTGGTCGTTGCAGACGGTTAGTACGTCCGTCGCGGCTTTGATGCGCTCGAGAAGCGCAGGGTTGTGATCGACGACAACCGCGACCTCTGCCGGCGGCGAGGTTTGCCGATGGACGGACTCGACGGCCGCGAGCACATTCCAAAACCGTTCGTCCGCATAGCAGCAGATCACGACCGACACCGTTGGCGAGTCGGCGGTCATGCCAGGCCGACGAGGGGAGCCTCGAGGTTCGATTTCGTCCAGAGCCAGTTGCCGGCGTAGCCGGGCGCCTTCGTGAGCATGCTCGCGGTGTGGCGAAGCCAGGCCAGCAAGATGAGTTCGCGGTCGCCCACATTGCCTCCGGGGAGCGCGCTTCGGGTGCGTTCCAGCAGCGCCCGCTCGAATGCCGGCCAGGTGCCGTCGAGCGCCGCGATCACAATCTCCCCGAGCTCCCGATGCCGGGTGGCCGTCCGGGTGGCGAGGATCAGCTGGACGATGTCGAGCATCGGCAGGTTCGGCGCCCAAGCGAGCTCCCAGTCGACGATCCCATTCACCGTGCGACCGACCGGATCGAGGATGACGTTCCCCGGCACGTAGTCCCCGTGAATGAAGCTCACCGAGACGCGATTGCCGATCAGCGCTTCGTGCAGCTCGGTCCGAAGGCGGCCGAGCGCGCCCGTCAGCCACGCCTCGCCCTCATCCCGGGCCGCATGGCGCTCGAGCACGTCGAGGGGCTCGTCCACCCACTCGCGAAGGATCGCGTCCCCGATCACGCGCTCGGCGCGGGTACGACGATGGAACTCGGTGATCGCCGTCGCAGCGGCGTCGAGAACCTCCGGAACGGGGACACCTGCCACGAGGAGTTGTTGGGCGTCGACGCCCGGAACGACGCTCTCGACGAGGTAGGCGTCTCCTTGGAGCTCGCCGACACCAAGCAGTTCGGGGACGAGCGAGCGCCAGCCGTCGAGTCGAGTGTCTGCGGCAAGGCAGTTCAGCATGAATGCCTCGTGGCCGAGGGCGCCCGCCGCGCCTGTTGACCGGGCAAGCTTGATGACGACTCGTGGGGAACCTCCCGGGGGGCCGACGAAACCTACGGTCTTGTCCGTCACCGTCCGGATCACGTTCTGCAACCTCCACGTAGAAGTTCCTGCAGGGAGGACGTCGCCCAGCTCGCCGAGGATCTGCGGGACCGTCGCGTCCGCGTGCGCGCGGCGCCGCCGCCGATCGGGACGTCGCTTCCAGTGCTGCGCAGCCGAAAACAGGCCGATGTCCGCGGCCGCGTTTCGCACGAGGAAGAGCGTCTGCAGGTATCGCGGCGGGCGCTCGCCAGCCCTAAAAGTCCCAGGCCAGCGCACGAACAGGGCCGTCGCCACGAGCGTCTGAACGGCCAACCAGGCGATCGCAGGGCCGCGGATCCCGTAGGGGCCGAGGAGCGCAAGACTCGCAGCGATGGCACACGTGCATTGGACGCCGCGGACCGAGACGAGGAGCGACAGCCGTTGCTGTGCACGCCAGACACTCAGGTAGAGCACCGTGACGATGTTTGGAATCGCCGAGAGCGCGAGCAGCCGCAGTACCGGCGTGGCGTGGTCCGAATACTGCTCGCCGAACGGGCGGAGGATGTAAGGCGCAGTCACTGCGACCGCAATCGCAACCGGCGCGACGATGCGCGCGGTCTGCACGAACACGCGCTGCGAATACTCTCTCAGTCGCTGCCGATCGGTGACGGCCGAGACGACGAGCGAATTGCCGATGTTGGCGCTGACGAGGTACAGCGGCATCGTCATCACCCACGCGAGGGTGAAGAAGGCATTCGCCGAACCGCCCAGCCGCTGCGCGATGGCGATCGGGATGAGAGTGCTCGAGGCAAGCCAGAAGAGTCCGCCGATGTAGTCGGCGGCGGCGAAGCGGCCGATCTCCCAAGTAGTCGCCGCCTGCCGACCTGGATGCGGTGAGCCCACGTGCTCCGGAATGAGCCGGAAGGCGAGCGCGGCGTTGATGACGAGAACCGAGAGCACGACCCCGAAGGTCCAAGAAGCGAGGATCCCGTAGCGCAGAAAGGTGGTCGCGAAGACAACGAGCAGCGCGATCTTGGTAAGCGCATAGATGGTGTTGTCCAGAGGAACCCACATCGCGTGCCGCAGACCGGTCAACACCGAATCCTGGAGCGTGAAGATCGACCAGATCATCGTGGCGACGACGAACCAGAGAACGAAGCCGCCGCTCGAGCGGAGGAAGCCGAGCCTCGGCGCCCACAGATCGATCCCGATGAGGAAGACCGCCGTGACCACACCGCTGGCGGCGAGGGTGGTCGCGTAGGACCATCCGACGAGGCGCCAGGTCGACAGCCCCGCGTCCGGGATGAAGCGCGTGAGCGCCGTGACGAGATTGAGCTGGGCGAGGCCGGACAGGAACAACATCGCGGAGATCGCAGCCGCGTTCAGCCCGACCACAGAAGGCTCGTAGGCCCGGGCCGCGATGATCCAATACACCAGGCCGAGGGCAGACGCGAGTCCTGCGCTGAGCGCAAGCGCGTAGCCCTCCCTGTAGACCGGCGTTCGCATGTGCGCGGTGAGGCGAGTGACCGCACCGTCGGGCGAGCCCTCGACGACGCCCAACCTCATGCAGCAGCTGGGAAGGTCTCGCGCGGCGCCGCTCTCGCGTACATCGCGCGCCGGCGTAAACGCTCGAGAAGATAGGCGGGAGGGCCCGCGAGCATTCCACGCCGCTCGGCGCGGGCAAGCTCGGCCCCGAACCCGAACGAATCCTTTGCGCCGCCGCCGGAGCGCATGTGGAGGGCGTGAGAAACTCCGGCAGGTACGTGATGTCTGAGCTCGCCCAGGATGGTGGGCCGGTCGACCACGATCTTGGTCAGATACGCGCCGAGCCCCGCACCGTAGTCGAACATCTGGCGGCGCAGCCCATCGAGGTCACTCCGGTAAAAGTGTCGGACGATTGCCGCGGGCTGGTAGGCGACGCTTCCACCGTTGGCGATGACTTCGAAGAACGCTGCCAGGTCGTCTCCGCCGCGCGACCAAGTACCGGCTCCGATTGCGGGATCGAATCCGCCGAGGGCTCGCAAAGCCTCGGTGCGGAACGCCATGTTTGCGCCCGAGCCGAAGGCTCCCGCCGCAAATGGGAATAGCCCTCCGCCGGGGTGGTTGAGATGCGTATCGAAGAGTCTCGGCTTGTATCCCTTGTTCAGGCCGACTCGCTCGTCGACCCAGATCTGCGCCGGCGTCTCGAGCTCCGCCGGCAGGATAAGACCGGTCGCACACGCAACGTCCTCCATCCAGCGGAGCGCGCGCGCGAGCTCCAGGAGCCAGCGCCGTTCGACGATGACGTCGTCGTCGGTGAACGCGACGATGTCACCTCTTGCCTCGCGAAGACCCGTGTTGTGGGCGACCGCGAGCCCCGGCACGGGCTCGTGCACGTAGAGAAGATTCAACCTCTCGCCGTAACTCGTCTCGACGAGCTCGCGACACGTGGGAGTCGGGTCGTTGTCGACCAGGACGACCTCGTAGCGCGGGTAGTCGAGCGCGAGCACTGACTCGAGCGTGGCCGCAAGCCGCGCGCGCGGCCCGCACGTGGCGATCACGACGGTCGCAGGCGGCGCCGTCGCGCGGAACGCGTCTCTCGCTCTCTCGCAGGGCGGAACGTCGGCCGGTTTCACTGCGGACCACTGGTGGCGATCCGCGCATGCCGCGTCGTCCGCGAGATGTTCGTCGATCACATCGCGCAGCTCATGCGATGCCTGTCGGGCGATCGCGGTTGCCGCTATCGGCCGCTCCTCGAGGTCGAGGTCGAGTACTCCTAGCGGCGCGCCGTGCAGCCGGACCAGGACTCGTGCGCGCCGATAGGGCTGTGCTTCCTCGCCGCCTTTTCCCAACCTAACCCGTGAATCTGCGAGCTCCATTTCCAGCAGGCGAGTCGGCCCTAATGCACGCGGCGGATGCCTCGTGGTCACTGGCCCGTCGAGTGTGGGGGCCGGTGCGCCGGCTCGACAAGGACGAGCGCGGCCGTGGGCGCGGGCGCGGGGGCAAACCGCTCCCGGAGGATGATTCTCATGATGCGAAAGCCGTCACGCACGACGTGGAGATGACTCTCGCCGTGCAGCCTCGGCTCTTCGTAGCTGGGTACCTCTCGGACGGTCAGGTTCGTTCGAGCCGCGCGGATGTTCAGGAGCGTCTCGACCTCGAAGCCGTCACAATCGAGCGAGAGGCGCGGCAGGCAGCGCCGCCACAAAGCGTTGTAGCCGTAACAGAGGTCCGTGTACCGCGTTCGGAAGAGCAGGTTCACGAGCAAGCCGAGGCAGCGATTGCCGGCGCGTCGAAGCGCCGTGATGTCGGCGCTGCCGCCGCCACCGATGAACCGTGAGCCTTTGGCGAGATCGGCGCCGTCTTGCAGCGCCTTCACGAACCGCGGGATCTCGGCTCCGTTCGTCGATCCGTCGGCGTCGAGCATGACAATGATGTCGCCTCGTGCTGCGAAGAAGCCGCACGCAAGCGCGTTGCCCTTCCCCCACGAGGTCTGTCTAACGATCCGGATCTCCGGCCGGCAACGTCGCGCTACCTCGATCGTCGCGTCGGTCGAGGCGCCATCGACCAGGACGATCTCGAAAACGTCCTCCGGAATCGTCGCGAGCACGGCCGGGAGGTTCTCGGCCTCGTTCAGTGCCGGAATCACGACGCTCACCCGTGGCGAGGTCGCTTCCGAAATCCCTTGCGGTCTCGAACCCGCCGCCTCTTCGGTCCGAGCCGCACCCACTATCTTCTTGGGCCCCCGCCGCAAAAGGTCCCACGTGCCCCTCCGCGCAGGCCCCATTGCTCTCCTTCTCCCCTCGAGGTGCCCGATCGTTTAGAACGGAACGGAACTCTCGCTCGAGTCCCTGCGCCTCCTTTGCCGGGAATCAGTTGACAAGGCGATTAGTGCTGTTTTGTTAACGGGTCCGCGTCGCCCAGCGGCGCGATAAAGACCTCCTTGCCGGCTTATTCGAAGTGCAACTCCACGCCGACAAAGATGAGCGACTGCGCTCGACCGGTTACCCCCTTCCTCCAGTTTTGACGGCACAGCCATGGCGCCAGCCACGGACTTCGTCGACCTTAGAACCGAACCGCCAGCTTCGCGTGAATCCTCAGATCTAAATGAGATTCAGCTAGAGATCTGTCTTGGAACTAAGGCTCTAGCGTGAGCCCGGTCACTCGCAGGCGTAGACCAACGTCGGCGCGACGCGTCACCTCAAGCTTGTTGAGGATGCTGTGCACGTGGTTCTTGACGGTTGCCAGCGTAATGTGCAGGCGTCGCGCGATCTCCTTGTTCGACAGCCCCTCGGCGACGAGCGTTGCGATCTCGAGCTCGCGCGCGGTCAAGGCCGTCTCTTCAGCCTGATCCGGCACCTGCGCGGCAAGCGCCGAGAGGCGTTGAAGCACTGCCGCGGCGAGTCTGGGTGGGCACGATGCTTCCCCGCGCATGACGCCGTGAATGACTTTCGCGAGCTGCTGAACGGACGCAGCGTGCAGGACGAAACCGTTCACTCCCGCCTCCGCGAGACGAACCAGATCGGGTTCCGATTCGGAGCCGGCGAGGACGACCACGCGCAGTCCCGGCCAGTCACGGTGCGACGCACGAACGGCAGCGACGGCATCAGGGAAAGCCGCGTCTACCAGCACGACGTCCGGCCGAAGAAATGACCCTGCGAACGCATCGGTTGGGCGGGCCGTCCTTCCGTAGGCGGTTATATCCGCCGCTTGCTCGAGCGCTGTGCAAAGCGCCTCCCGGTAGAGACGGCTCTCTGCAAGGACAAGAACGGCAAGATCAGCCACCACGACCACCCCGTGATTGGGTACTCGTCCGTGGCTGGCGCGGCAACGAGCCGACTCCAGCGTCCACTCGCCGCCCTCCTTTGTTGCCGCAGGCCGCTAGGTAGCGTGCTAGGAAGAAGATTGCAAACGGCGGACGTCCGGACAAGCGACGACGTTCAGGCCGCTCCTCTCAATAATCGCCTCGTCTAGATAGGTAAGAGCCTCAAGCCGGTTCGGAGAAACCGACAAGACGCTTCACGATTTCGCGGAGTCGGCGGTCTACGGGCGTCAGCGGGATCCGCTCTAGGCGGTACTCCGAATACGGGTACGCGTCGGCGCCGAACCGTGTCTTGAAGAACGCTAGCGACGACGAGCGACCCGTCTCGCCGAAGTGGTAGTAGCGGCAACCCGTCTCGCAGGCCTCCCTGATCGCATGATGGTGGAGGAGATAGTTCGCACGGGTAGGACCGGCCAGTTCCGCGTCCATGACGCCGCGGGTGTAATGAGCGTTCGCCGCCGCGCGAAGAACGACTGCCGCGGCGACGAGGCGGTTGTCCAGGCGGGCGAGCCAGATGCAAAAGGCATCACCGAGTGAACGAGCGAGCAGCTCGAACTTGGCAAGCGGGTCACGCCGGTGGCCCCGCCACCGCGCAAGCCACAAAGGCTCGTGTTGCCCGGCTGCCCAGCGTTGGAGCGACCGGTCGAAGAGCTCGTAGAACGCCGCGATTTGTTCAGGTGAAGAGCCTCGTTCAATGATGATCCCCGCCCGCTCCGCCTTGCGCACGTTCGCTCGTGCGCCGCTCGAGAACCGCGTGGCCCAGACGTCGTCGAACCCACCGCCGAGATCGAGGACATGGGCGAGACGCGGCAGGACCCGCGCCCCGGGGATGCGGGCAACTTCCCACTCGCTTGCGAGGAGTGGGTTTGGCCTGATGAGCGTGCGTAGCCCGGGCCGCGCCGCCAGGTCGCTGACAACGTACGCGACGTCCTCGCGCTTGACCCCGCCGGGCGCTAACAGCCCGCCGACACCCCAGCCTTCGCCATACGAGGACTGAACCGCCAACCGATTACCACCGGGGTTCCGCCGACGGACCATCGGCAGAATCAGGACTCGTCCAGCGGCGGTCTCGTACAGCCGGCTCGCGTCCTCATACCCGCCGAGCGAACAGATGCTCTCGAGCCAGGCTGCTGATTGGGTAGGGAGCCCATGCGGATCCGACGCGAGCGCCTCCGCCCAGGCTTCGCGGGACGCCGGGGTTGTAATTCGCAACCGCCCGTCGGCCGGAAGGAGCGTGCGTCGGAACCTTGTCATATGGCTCGCCTTCTATCCCCAGTCGTACCCCGGCCGGCGTCTCACGAACGCGCGTCCACGACGATACGAACGCCAGGCTCGGGTCCGCACTGACTCACGCACTGGAGCGATCGGAACGCCTCGTCCATCCAGCCAGTCGGCGAACGTCGTCGGCGAGGTCGTCCTTCGGACCAGCAGTCGCGCTAGAGCGAGCGGATCGTCGGTGGTGGAGCTAAGTGCGTTCTTGCAGCTGCAAGCCGACTCGTATCCCGATTCGCGCACGAGTCGACGCACCGACCGATTGAGAAAACCATGCGGGTAGGCGAACGAGCGGACAGGCTCCTGCAACAGCTGCTCGAGGATCGCCTTCGAGCTCTGGATCTCCTGCCGGGCAACATCCGGAGGCACAGTGTCCAGCTGCGGGTGGGTGTGGCTGTGGGCGCCGATCTCGACGCCCTGGTCACGCACGTCCGCGACTCCCCGGGAGTCGAGCCAGGGGCCGGCAGGCCGAAAGTATGTCGTCCGATCGGCCTCGTCGAGGAAGCCCGTCGTCACGTAGAGCGTCGCAACCAGGCCGGCTCGACGGAGGGCAGGGAGCGCTACGTCGCGAAAGTCCGAGAGCCCGTCGTCGAAGGTGATTACCACCGGGCGGTTGGGAAGGCTCCTTTTACCGGCTACTGCGTCGGCGAAGGCGGAGATCGTCAGCGCGGTGGCTCCCGCGTCGAGGATCAGCTCGAGCTGGTGCAGGAACATCTCGGGCGCAACCGAAAAGCGACGTATCCAGCGAGCTGGCTCGTTGGATATGGAGTGGTAGGCGAGGATCGGTACCGTCTTCATGCAGTGCGTTAGAAACTCACAGGTGCGACGTGGTCACAGGCATTTTGCTCGCCCCAGCCCAGTCGCGGCATCATGGATTTCAGCGCCAGCGAGCCCACGGGGCTTCGATTAGCTCAGCAATAACCATCGATGAACTTTGCGCGCTCGTCGAGGCGCGGGCGAATTCGCTCGGCCACCGCCTCGAGCCCTGGCAAGATCCGGGTCAGGGAGGGAGCGTTTCGCGGTCGACGAAGTGCGCTGTCTGCGGGCGGGCCGCATATGTGCGGATCGAGCGTGGCCTGCTCGGCGCGGCGGGGCCCGCGTACTCCGAGCCTTGCTCGACTCCTACTTGACTGCGCTGTGCACCATGTCGCCGGATGAAGCGGCGAACCCGGGAGCACGGCAAACTCGACGGACCGCGAGCCGGCGAGGTTGTGATCGCCCGGGGCGTGGACGAGATCGAAGCCATGCGGACGAAGTGGCAGAAGTTCGATCTCCCGAGCGTCCATCACGACATCGACTTCTACCTCGCGAAGGTGCGCTCGCGGCCGGCCATCGTACGGCCGCACACGATCCTCCTCGAGCGAGACGGCCAGCCCGAAGCGATCGCTATCGGCCGGCTCGAAGAGAGTGCGCTCGAATGCAGGCTCGGCTACGACACCGTTTACCGGCCGAGAGTGCGCGTGCTCGTCATGCGGCCGGGAATCCTGCTCCGAACAGAAGCCCAAAGCACTGCTCGGGCGATCGTTGCCGAGATCATCGGCTGTCTCGCCCGCGGCGAAGCGGACGCGGCATCGTTCTACGGACTGGACGTCGGTTCCCATCTCTTCCGCGCTGCGAGGGAGTTGCCGGCTCGGGTCTGTCGTGCGCCCTTCATCGTGCGCGAGGAGCACAGGACACTCGAGCTGTCCGCCTCGGTCGATGAGTTCCTCGCCTCGCGGTCACGCCATGCCCGCGGCGAGGTTCGAGGCCTTGATCGCCGCCTGACGAGGAAATACGGCGAGCGGCTCTCAGTCAAGATCTTTCGAGCCCCGGAGGAAATCGATCGGCTCTTCGCCGACGTAGACCGAGTCTCGGCGAGGACGTACCAGCGAGCTCTTCGCGTTGCGTTCGCCGACACCGAGGAGCAGCGAGAAACGATCGCACTCGCGCTCGATCGTGGCTGGTTTCGAGCCTACGTCCTCTACCTCGACGCCGAGCCGATCGCGTATCGCAGCGGTTTCGTGTATCGCGGGAGGTTCACGGGCTCGAAGACCGGCTACGACCCCGCATACAGGAACGATCGCGTAGGGATGTATCTCTTGGTCAGGTTGATCGAAAATCTCTCTGCGGATAACGGTGTTGCCGTCCTCGACTTCGGCTACGGCGACGCTGAGGAAAAGCGGCGCTTCTCGAGCTCGAGCTCGGATGAGGCCCATCCGCTCATCTTCGCGCCCACGTTTAACGGGGTTCGCGTCAACCTCGCACGAACAGCCATTGCAGCGGCAGACAAGTTCGGGAGACGAACGCTCGAACAGACAGGGCTCGTTCGACCGGTCAAGAGGTGGTGGCAAAAGCGGGTTAGGCCGGATCACCGCTCCGCATGACGATCTTGGACCACACTGGTCAATGGGCCGCCCGACTAACAGCGGTGCGTCGCTTCGGCCATGAGCCGGGCTCCTGAGACGGAGACGGTTGGCGCATCGTCTGTTGGTCGCCCACCTGACCGACAGCGGGCTCCCGGCGGGTAGTAGGCCCGGCTCCTTCCCGGAGCGGTGATGCGGCACATGGTGTGGAGGTAGCGAGACATGGCGGACATCTTTAAGCCCGCCCTCAACGGCTCACGCCCGGATCAACCGTAGAAGCAACAGAAAGGGCGATGCGCAGGATGCATGTCCCCACCGTCGTCAGTTGGTGCTCCTTAGGCCGCCGACAAGATCTTGGCTGTCGCGAGCTGAGCGCTGCTCGGCGGGTTGTGCTCGTGGTCCGCGGCCTGCGGGCGCTGCTCTAACACCCGCTCGCCGAGGGCGGCCCGCCAAGTGGTCGCGGGCGGGCTGCTCCACGCGACGTCGCTCAGCTTCCTGATCGTCGCGGGGCAGCTAGGCGTCCCGCTCGACCTCGCTCGTCGCGAGAACTACACGGCACTTGTCGCAGCCGGGCTCATCTCGGTGGTCGTCTTCCCGCTCCCCGCGCTGACCCGGTTACGAAGTCGCCACAAGCGCCAGCCCGTGAGCCCTGCCATTGACTCGGCAGCGCGTCAGACCTAGCGATGGTGGACTCGCCAATGCCGCTTCCGGCGCTCCGCTAGGCGAAGACTCTTTTGGGCACAACCTCGTGCCGTGAAGTCCGGCATCGATCGCCACATGAAGGCAGTTCGGCTCCCCACAGCCTTGCCTGCTCCGACGAGAGGATTCCCGACGAAGGGCGCGCCTTCGGCGGGTAGGGGCTCCCGGCGCGATGCCTCACTCGAAGCGGCGCGCGATGACGTTGTCGATGATCCCGTATTGCTTCGCCTCCTCTGCGGTCATGAAGTAGTCGCGCTCCATGTCCTTGGAGACCTTCTCGAGCGGCTGCCCGCTGTGCTCGGCGATGATCTCCTCCATCCGCCGCTTGAGCGCGATCGCCTCCCGGGCGTGGATCTCGATGTCGCTCGCCTGCCCC
>JBKOYZ010000045.1:0-4300 GCA_046725655.1 Actinomycetota bacterium
CCATCGGCGGGTTCTGTGTCGTCGACGTGCCCTCACGCGAGGAGGCGCTGGAGTGGGCTGCCAAGACCGCCGTCGCCTGCCGCTGCGCGCAAGAAGTCCGGGAGTTCATGCCCGACCCGGCCGTCGGGAACTGATCGGCACATCGACGTATTCGTCTGCGCCAGTGTGCGGGAATGATGCTCCTATGACTCGTCAAGTCATCGCTGGCTGTTGTTCGAGTAGTCGGTAGAGGTGGCGGGCGAGGTAGCGCTTGAGGAGGCGTGTTGCGTCGTGGGTGGTTTTGCCTTCGGCGATGCGGCGGGCGATGTATTCGCGGGTGGCGGGGTCGTGGTGTCCTCGGTGGAGCGCGATCGTGTGTAGGGCGCGGTTGAGTTGGCGGTCGCCGCCGCGGCTGAGTCGGTGTCGTTTCGTTTGGCCGCTGGACGCCGGCACCGGCGCGACGCCGGCGAGGCGGGCGAAGCAGGCTTCGGAGCGGAGTCGTCCATGGTGTGACCAGGCGACGATCAGTTGCGCGGCGACGACGGCTCCGATGCCGGGCTCGTCGAGCAGTGCCGGCGCGAGCGCACGGACACGTGCGAGCAGCTCGCGCTCGAGCTCGTCGGCTTCGAGCGTTGCTGCTTGGACGCGGCGGGCGAGGCTGCGCAGCACAAGCCGAGTTGCGAGCTGATCAGGCGCAGCCGATGAGCGGCGAAGGCGGCTGCAGCGGTCGAGGAGCTTGCCGAGCGGCAGTCCGCGCAGCTCCTGGCGGAGCGGATCAGGCGCGGTGACGATCACGGCGCGGAGCTGGCTGAGCGCCTCGCGGCGGACGTCGACGGCGCTGCGGCGGGCGACGAGCGGCAGTCGCAGTGCTTCGCGCCGCTCACCGGCTCGCGGGAGGGCGGGCCTGTCGCTGGCGAGCGCGGCCCGCGCGGTTCTGGCGGCATCCATAGCGTCGTCTTTGCCGCGCAGCCGCCGCTCGGTTCGCGGCGTGCGGCTGATCTCGAGCACCATCTCGCCGCGAGCAGCGAGATAGCGGGTAAGTCCGGCGCCGTAGCTGCCGCTGCTCTCGATCGCCCAGGCACGCCTGCCCGGTGCGTACCGGTCAGCGACGCGAAGGAGCGCGCGATAGCCGCGCGCGTTCGCCGCCGACGTCGTTCCTGCGACCACCGCGCCAGCCGGGGCGGTCACAACCGCAACGACATGCTCGTCGCGGTGGGTGTCGACGCCGATCACGTAGTCCAGTCCGTCTGCAAGCATCCGACTCGATCCTCCGACCTCGCTCGTAGGGTCCGGTGGTGCCGGTCTGATGCAGGGAAACCGCAGCGGCAGGACGGTAATGAGTCACGCCAACACGGCGGACAAGCTCCTAATCAAGCCAGCAGCGGGCGCCAGACCGGCGCCGCCGCGCACACGCGGACAGATCATTCCCAAGGCACGCACAACGGCCAGTCACCCGACGAGTCACACGCGGCACGACGAACACCAGGCTGGCAACCACCCCAGACAGACCAACCGCCCGAGTCTTACCGTCACCCGATGCCAGCTTGGGGGCGCCTAAGCGCGCGCCGCGTACTCGACGCTGCCGAACGGCCAGTCGGACGCAATCCACTCACTCACGGCGCGCCAGAGCGGGGTGTCCAGCTGCGCGTGGCTCGCCCGTACCCAGGAGAGCACACGGGCGTCGTGGTCGCTGTCGGGCAGCGGGTAGATGTAGACGCACCCGATCACGTCGCGGCTCGCCGGATCGAGCACCGTGTACGTGAACCCCGTCCGCTTGCGGAAGTCGTCGGCATGGCGCTGCAGGTCTGCCCGATTTTCGTCCGGCGTCATCTCTCGCGGCCAGCTGCTTTCCTCCCACCCGGGCGTTGCGTGGATGTACTCCACCGACGAGGTCCATGCGTCGTAATCCTGGTCGTTGTGCTCGGGGCCGAGTGGCTCGAGCACGAACTGCGGCGTCTCGAGCCGCTGAGGGACGTCGAAGTCGCGCGGGACCAACTCGTCCACGCGACGATCGTAAAACGTTGGCTAGGCCACGTCGCAAGTGGAGCCGGGCCGAGCGAATCGTCAGCTGCGCCACCGTCCTCTCGCCTGAGCGGACTTTCGACCTGAGCGGGACGAGATTCGACCCCCTCTCTACACAGAACAGCTCGACGCTCCAAACGAAAATCCGAGTGAGGCCGAGTCCCTCTTCTCATCAGGGATTCGGGCCGCGATTATGGAGCGTTTATGGAGCCTAGCGGGTGCAACCGGTCGCAACCGCTGGCAGATGCGTAGGCCCCGAAAACTGCAGAAACAAGCCAAAACCGTTGCCTGCGTTGCCACCGCTTGCGACCGAACCTTGATGGTAAGGAGGGTGACATGAAGAAGGGCCTCCCGCGGAGGGATGCTCCGCGCGTCCTCGTAGAGACGAAGGGAGGCCCCACACAATGTTGTACGCCGGGTTGGATCTCAGTCGCAAGCGTCTCGACTTTCACCTGCTCGTCGCCGATGGTGCGACCGTCGACGTTGGCGCAGCACCGCCCGACGCGGATGGACTGCGTGGCCTGACCGGGCGACTCGATCGGCACGGCGCGCCGATCCGTGCTGCGATCGAGTCGATGAACGGCGCCAGGTTCGTGCACGACCGGCTCGAGTTGGCGGGGTGGCAGGTCGAGATCGCGGACGCCCAGAAGGTGAAGGGACTTGCGCCGTTGGCCTGCAAGATCGACCGGATCGACGCGTGGGTGTTGGCCGAGCTTGCCCGGCGGGATCTCGTGCCGGCGATCTGGCTGCCCGACCCGCTGGTACGCGCCGAGCGGGAGCGCGCGCGCTGGCGACTCCACCTGGTCCGCCACCGCTCGAGCTTGAAGCAGCGCGTGCACGCCGTCCTGCTCACCCACGGCAAGCCCTGCCCGGTCTCCGATCTGTTCGGTGTCCGTGGGCGCCAGCTGCTCGCACGACTCGCGCTGCCCGAGCCCTGGCAGGGCACGATCGAAGCCAGCCTGCGGTTGATCGACGAACTCGACCGCGAGATCAGCGAGTGCGAGCGCGAGCTGCGCAGACTCGGCGCCGACCACCGCTACGTCCCGCTGCTGCTGACGGTGCCCGGGATCGGCTGGGTGCTTGCCTACACGATCGCCGCCGAGATCGGCGACATCAACCGCTTCGCTTCCCCGCGCAAGCTCGCCGGCTACAGCGGCCTCTGCCCCCGCGTCTACCAATCAGGCGAGCGCGACCTACGCGGCCCGCTCAGCAAGCAGGGCCCGCGCTACCTGCGCTGGGCGCTCGTCGAGGCCGCCACCCATGCCTGCACCGCGCCCGTCTACCGCGTCCGCTACCAGCAAACCAAAACGCGCATCGGCCGGCAACGCGGCGCCAAAGTCGCACAGATCGACCTCGCACGTCGACTCGCCGAGGCGATCTGGCACATGCTCACACGCGCCCAACCCTTCGCTCCCAAAGGCGCCACCGACCCCCTGGCCGCGTGACGGTCCTTAAGGAGATGCGCCACCGGAGCGAACTCCAATCGGCCTTGTCCTCCCACCAGGAGGCGATAGAGAGATGAGCCCAGCTCACCACCCACAACGACAACGCCCGCCCTGACTCGGCGATCCACGACCCCCGACTCACTTGACCCACGGCCCTTCTTCATAGAGAGGGGGTCTCCGGTTCGAGTCCGGAAGAGGGCTCTGCAAGCCGACGCAAGGGCGCACTTCTGGCTCACATCGCACATGAAGCTCCTCGAAAATGATCAGGTATCGAGCAGTTTCTGGAACTTCGCCCTGTGTCGTTAGTGCTGAAGGCGCCTCGCAACCGACCAGAAATAGCCTCGACGCCTCGAGGGCGCGCGAAAGGGACAGCTCAACTCAGTCGGCTCGTCCGACGTCAAGCGGACGACCGCGCAGCGACCTCCCGCCAATAGTCGGGCAGATGGAGCTGTGCGAGCGCGTCGAGTGCCGTCGACGTGAGCGCCGCCAGCTTGACTAGATTGGCCTCGTCCTGCTCGGTGAACTCCCCTTCGAGCCGATCGGAGGCCTGGATGAACCCGTAGTTCGCGCCGTCCGATCCGATGAGCGGCACAGCCAGCCAGCCGCGCATCGGAGGGTGGCTGTCGACCTGGTCGCCGAAGTTCCGCCACCTGTCGTGGGCACGGAGCTCCTCGTCGGTCAGCCTGAGCGGCCGGCTGACCTCGTGTGCGTAGGCGTGGATCCCGAATCCCTTGGCCGGTGCTCGGTAATCCGCCCATTGCGCGTACTTCTCCGAGAGGGAGAAGTACTTGCGGGCGTGAGCCCACCCCTCGCCGATCAGCTGCGCGGCCGCTCCCTGATGAGCCCGAGCTAGT
>JBKOYZ010000185.1:0-6966 GCA_046725655.1 Actinomycetota bacterium
CGATAGCGGCGGCGATCGGTCTCTAGAGCTTCGTGCTTCGCCCGCTCGATCACGTGCTCAGGCTTCGTTGCGCACTCGGCACCGATGACGGTCTTGGACGCCTTGCTATCGAACTTCACGCTGCGCGCCCGCAGACAACGCGCTTCACGCATCACTCCGCCCTCGCTGTGGACATTTTGCGGACACGAGCGCGATAGCGTTGCCTCGCCCGAAAGCGAAAACCCCGCCGCAGCGGGGCTTTCGATGGTGGAGCGTACCGGGATCGAACCGGTGACCTCCGGCTTGCAAAGCCGGCGCTCTCCCAGCTGAGCTAACGCCCCGAAGGCATCTCAGTGTAGAGCGTCCCTTTGCGGGCGGAGCCGGGCTTTGCCCGGCGGGAGCCCAACGACGCAGCCGCGATGACTCCGCAAGAAGGAGGGCGCTCATGGGGGAACCAAGGGTTTCCCCATGACAACTGGGTTCCCCCATGACAAGGGTGGGCCGGCGGCTGTGGTCGCCGGCCCCGGGGGAGAGGAGTGGTGCAGGTTAAGCCGCGCGGGCGAGGCGCTCTTCGTGGCGCGCCCGCTTGATGATTTCGTCGCGATCGCCGAAGCGGAGCTGGGCTCGAAGCATGCGCTCCTCGTCCCACAGACGCTGGAGCTGCTCCTCGAGATTCTTGACCTCAGTCGCGGTTTCGGAGTTGTGGCCTTCGGAGAGCGCGTGCCAAAGCTCTGCGCGACGCTCCGTCGCGCGCTCGATCTCTGCCCTGATCTGATTCAGTGTCTTCATGTTCTTTCAAAACGCGCGGCGACCGTTCGACATTCCGGGGATACCCGAGCAGGAACGCGGCCACGACGAGGGCGCCGACGACGCCCGCGACGATCGCCAACCACGTCAGAAACGTGACCAATCAGCCGGCCCCTCGACGCCCCTCACCACGACGGCTGCATCGGCGGGCGCTTCGCGACGAAGTGGATCGTTAAGAGGCCGAATGCGAAGCCGCCGATGTGCGCGAAGAACGCGACGCCGCCGCTCGCGTTCGGATGGAAGACCGCGAACCCGCCCTGCCAGGCCTGGAAGAGGATCCAGATCCCGAGGAAGAAGATCGCCGGCACTTCCTGGACGAAGAAGAAGAAGCCGAGGAAGATGGCCGTCAGCACACGTGCGCCCGGGAGCAACACGAAGTACGCGCCGAGCACTGCCGCGATCGCGCCGCTCGCGCCGATGTTCGGGATGCTCGCCTCGCTCGGGTTCGTGAACTGGAGGGTCACGAACGTCTGCAGCGCCGTCGCGGCGATCCCACCGAGCAGGTACCAGATGAGGAAGCGCACGTGGCCGAGGGCGTCCTCGACGTTGTTGCCGAAGATCCAGAGGAAGAGCATGTTGCCGAGGATGTGGATCCAGCCGGCGTGCATGAACATCGAGGTGAAGACGGTCACGAAGAGCTCGTGGTGGTGCTGGGCAGCGCCCTGGCACGGACCTTCGACGGCGCACGGGTAGTAGCCCCAGTTGACGACCTCCTTCTCGACGCCGTTCGAGACCTCCCAGAGCCAGACGAGCGAGTTGGCGGCGATCAGGCCGATCGTGACGTACGGCGTCGACCGGGTGGGTACGTTGTCCTTGAGCGGGAGCACGCGGCTGCCGCGTCAGCGGATGACGAGCGCCATCAGCGCCTTCTGCGCGTGGAGGCGGTTCTCGGCCTGATCCCACACGGCGGAATGGGGACCGTAAAGGACGTCCTCGGTGATCTCCTCGCCGTAGTGCGCGGGCAGGCAATGGAGCACGATGGCGCCCTCGTTCGCGAGGTGTAGGAGCTCCTCGTCGATCCCGTAGCCCGCCAGGTCGCGGAGACGGCGGTCGCGCTCCTCGTCCTGTCCCATGCTGGTCCAGACATCGGTGTAGAGAACGTCGGCGCCTTTCGCCGCCGCGCGCGGATCGTGGAGCAGCTCGACAGTGCCACCGCTCTCGGCCGCGGCCTCGCGCGCGGTCTCGACCGCGGCGGGGTCGGGCTCGTAGCCTTCCGGCGTCGCGGCGCGGAAGCGCATCCCGAGCTTCGCGGCCGCGACCATCAGCGACGCGCAGACGTTGTTGCCGTCGCCGAGGTATGCGACCGAGACGGTGTCCAGCCGGCCCAGGCGCTCGCGGATCGTCATCACGTCGGCGAGCGCCTGGCACGGGTGTGAGCTGTCGGTGAGGCCGTTGATGACCGGGATCGACGCGTGCCGGGCGAGCTCTTCGACGTCGTCCTGCGCGAAGGTGCGGATCATGATGGCGTCGAGGTAGCGCGACAGCACGGTCGCCGTGTCCCTGAGCGTCTCGCCGCGGCCGAGCTGGAGGTCGTTCGCCGAGAGGTAGAGCCCGGTGCCGCCGAGCTGCGCGATCCCGACCTCGAACGAGACGCGCGTCCGCGTCGACGGCTTCTGGAAGATCATGCCGAGGGTGCGGCCCGGCAGGAGGTGGTGCTCCTCGCGACGCCGCTGGAGGTTCTTGAGCTCGTCGCCGAGGTCGAGTACCTGCTCGAGATCGGCGCCGGACCAATCCGCGACGCGCGTGAAATGCCGCCCCTTCAGCCCCGCGATCACCGCAACCATGCGGGCCGATGCTACTGCCGTTCTGCTCGCGAAGGCTGCCACGCGGCCGCCTTCGCTCTATCTACGGGCGCGCGGCTTCGCCGACCGCGGCCTCGTCGAGCAGGTCGCGCAGGCGTGAGAGCCCGGCGAACATCCGGCTCTTGATCGTCCCGAGCGGCTGGCCGAGGCGCTCGGCGAGCTCCGACTGCGTGTAGCCGCCGTAGTAGGCGAGCTCGATCGCCTCGCGTTGCTCGGCCGGGAGCCGCCGCAGAGCCTCTCGGACCGCCTCCCGCCGTCCGAACTGCTCGATGTCGTCCGCAGCGGGTGCCGCGGCTTCGTGGGCCGGCTCGAGCGGCTCGGCCCGCCGCCTGTCCTCGCGTCGCACGAGGTCGACGGCGCGGCGGTGGACGAGCGTGAGCACCCATGTGCTCGGCTTCGCCCGCTCGGCGACGAAGCGGTCGGCGCCGCGCCAGACGCCGAGGAACGCCTCCTGCACCGCGTCCTGCGCCAGCGCATCGTCGCGGAGGATCCTGAAGGCGAGGCCGTACGCGACTCGGCTGAGCCGGCGGTACAGCTCGCTCAGCGCGAGCTCGTCGTCGCGCGCGATCAGCGCCAGCAGCGCCTCTTCGGAGAGGTGCGCCAGCTCGCGAGCTTGCGTTCGGCTCGCCCGCAGCGGAATCACCCTTCCCTCGCGCGCCCGCCCCGTCATCGCTACGCGCCAGCTCTGAGGAGCATCGCTCCGGTCGGTTTCTTGCTGCCGCCGGCCCTCTCGAGCGTGACGGCCACGGTCGAGCCGGGCGGCACCGGTAGCGTCAACTCGAGCACGCTGTGGCCTGGGCCGCCGCGGAACAGCCCGGCGGGCGCGGCACGCTTGCCTCGGACCACCCAGGCCTCGTAGGTCTTGCCGTCGCCGGCTCCCTGGAGCCCGCTCGCCACGAGCACGGCCCGGCCCGTCGGGGCGACGACCAGATAGCCCTTCCCGCCGCTGGTCGAAATCTGCCTTGCCCCGGGCTGGGACAGGATCGCGACCACCCGCGCGTCGCGCGAACGAGCGGCTCGCTCGCGGTCGAGCGAATGCGAGAGATGGATCGCCCAGATGCCGAGGCCGATCGCGGCGGCGGCGGCAACTGCCGCTATCGCGGCAGCGGGCAGCGCCCAGCGCTGGCGCAGCGGGACGACGGTGCGCTCGGCGCGGGCGGCGTTCAGGATCCGCCGCTCGAGCGCCGCGGGCGGCGTGAGCGGCTCGACGTCGTGGGCGAGCGCCGCCGCGGTCGCGCGGAAGGACGCCACGTCTTCGCGACATCGGGTGCACCCCGCGAGGTGCGCCTCGAAGGCGCGGAGGTCGTCGCCGTCGAGCGCATCGAGCGCATATGCGGCCGAGAGCTCGTGGAGCGAACCGTCGTCCATTCGGTTTCGGGTGAGAGATACCACAGGCGTCTGCGCCTGTTATTCGCCCGCCTGGATCGTCCGGTTCAGACGTAGTACGGCGCCACGCTCAGCGCGCCGAGCGCGTACCAGACGCCGAAGCTGGCGCTGACCACTCCGAGGATCGGCACGAGGCGGTCGAACGAGCGCTGAACCGGCCGCGAGCTGAGCGTCAGGCCCCAGCCCGTCGTCACGAGCACCATCGAGGCCGCCGTGCACGCCGCGAACACGGCCAGTGCGGCGACGGCGATCAAACGGTCGTGGATCGTCGCCAGGAGCAACACACCGACGCCCGCGCTGCCGCCCATTCCGTGGATCAGGCCGATTCCGAATGCCTGCCACGCGGAGCGGGCGCGCTGCCGCTGCTGTCCATGCGTGTGGCCGCGGTGCCAGCGGACGAGCACCCAGAGGGCGAGCGCGACGATGAGAACGCCGACGCTCGTCTCCGCCGCCGCCTGCGCCGACTCGGGCAGGTACGCGTCGTAGAGGACGATCGGGAGCCCGAAGCAGAAGAGGGTCGTCGCGTGGCCGAGGCCCCAGGCGGCGCCGAGGCGGCCGGCCGCGCGCGCTGCCCGTTCGCGGCCGCCCGCGATCACCGTCGTCACGGCCGCGAGGTGATCGGGATCGCTCGCGTGGCGCAGACCGAGTACCGCCGCGACGCCGATGATCACCACGAGCGTCGTGCCGTCGGAGAGGTTCGCGATCCAGTCGTCGAGTCCGAACATGTCAGCTCACTTTCGGAAGGGCGCGCAGGGTCATCGCGAGACCTGCGGCCAGGATGACGAGTGCACTAGCGGCGGGCAACAGCCGGACGAGTCGGCCGTCGAAGCTCAGGCGTGCAAACACGCGCTTGGCCAGAACGGCGACGAGCCCGACGCCGGTGATGCTGAGGGCGAGGCCGGCGCTGAAGGCGACGATCAACAGCATCCCGAACGGGATCCGGTGGAGTGAGATCGCCGCCAGGAGGACGACGAGCGCGGACGGGCACGGGAGCAGCCCGCCCGAGACGCCCACGGCGAGGAGCGAGCCGCGGCCCGGCGCGTGGTCGTGATGGTGCGGGTGGCCCTGAGCATGCTCTCGCCGGTGCCGGAAGCGCGCCCAGAAGACGGAGGCGCCGATACCGACGACGAGGATCCCCGTTGCCAGGTTCAGCCACGGGTAGAGCGTGTCGGGCACGATGAGCTCGGAAAGCGCGAGCGTCACCAGCCCGAGCGCGAAGACGCCGATCGTGTGCGTCACGGTGACGATCAGCCCGAGCAGCGCCGCGTCCCAGGGAGTCCCGCGTCGGCCGACGAGGTAGGCCGTGATGATCGTCTTGCCGTGCCCGGGCGAAAGCGCGTGGGCCATGCCCCAGAACAGCGCCGCGCCGAGGGATGCAAGGACGACGAGCGGACTGAGGCGCTCGTGGCCGACGAGCGAGGAGAAGCCGGCGTCGGCGACTCGGTCGGGGGCAGCAAGGACGGCTCCGCTTGTGAGCCGCGGGAGGGTGCCGCCGCGCGGCTGCAGTGTGCCCGAGGCGGCAGTCACGTCGAGCGGGCTCTCGAGCAGGCTCTTGGGGTAGGCGCGGAGCTCGTCGCTCTCGCTTCGCGTCCGCGCGCCGACGACGATCTCCTTCCAGCCGATCCGGCCGGCGTAGTTTGCGTCGCGGTAGCGGAACGGCGTGGGGCCGTCGATGCGCGGCCCGCGTAGGAGCACCTCGAGGCGCGTCGTCCTCAGCCCACCGGCACCGCGCGGATGGGCAAGCGCGGCCGCGACCGGAGTCAACCGAACGCGTTCGCCGTCCAGCTCGAGGCTCGCGCCGGCCGCGAGCCTCCGGGCGTACGCGGCGCGATCGATGCGGCCGGCCTGGTAGGTGGGGATCTCGGCCAGGTCGAGGACGTAGAGGACGTAGACGCGGTGCGCCGCGACCTCTACCCGGCTGAAGCGGTTGACGGTGAAGTTGCCGAGCGGATGCGCGACGGCGGCGGCCGGCGCCGCCAGCGCCGCGAATGCAGCGAGGACGAGGGTGACCCGCCTCACCGCAGCGCCTCCCTCGCGACCGGTGCCCAGACGAGCGAGAAGCGCGGGTTGAGCCGCAGCGCGCGCCGGAACCACCCTCGGGCCGCGGCTCGGTTGCCGAGGCAGCGCTCGATCATGCCGCGGTGGAAGAACTTGAGCGCGTCCTGCGTGCCGAGGCGGAGAGCTCGCTGCGAGTACGGCAGCGCCTCGCCGCAGCGGCCGTTTCGTTCGAGCGCCCAGGCGAGCACGTCGTCGCCGTCGATCGACGGCCGCTCTCGCTGCGCGAGCCGCGCGAGCGCGAGCGTCTGCGGCAGGCGAATGCCGTGGTCGGCGCGGAAGAGCGCGGTCTCGAGATCCGTGCGGACGCCGTTTGCCACCAATAGGCGCTCGATCGCACCGATCAGGCGGTACTGGCGGGCCGCGTCGGCCGGCCGGCCCGCGACGCGGTAGAGATCGCCCAGTGCCGCCACGAACTGCGGCAGCGGCACCTGGTCGACGGCTCGCGTCTCGAGCGCGATCGCCTCGTCAAGGCGGCCATGCCCGGCCTCCACCTGCGCGAGCGCGTCGAGGACGTAGACGTAGTCGGGAAAGACCGCGAGGGCTGCGCGATAGAGCTCGGCCGCGCGCTCCACACGCCCGGTGGCCCAGTAGAGCTTGCCGAGCTGCCAACGCGTCCAGGCGGCGGGCTCGGCGCCCGTTGCCGCGTCCGCGGCCATGTGCATCGCCTGAATCGCACCGGCGGTGTCGCCGACGAGCTCGCGCCCGTACGCGATCCGCGCGTAGGCGGTCAGACCGGGCTTCAGGCGGGCGAGCGTGTCGAACGCGTCGAAGGCAGCCCTGTAGCGGCCGAGCTCGACGAGCGCATCGCCGATGACGGCGTAAGGCGCCGCCGCGCCGCGGGCGAGCCGGTGCGCCTCGCGCCCGCGCCGGAGCGCCGCGCGGAAGCGGTGCTGCGAGAGCGCGAGCGAGCCGAGGCCGGTCGTCGCGACGAGGT
>JBKOYZ010000013.1:0-5545 GCA_046725655.1 Actinomycetota bacterium
TCCCACCAGCTCGCCGAGCTTGTCGTCGATCGCCACGCGGCGGGCAGCGTCCCGCGCCCGCTCGCGCAGTTCCCCGTCGCGCCGGGTGATCACCGGACGCAGGTGGCCGCGGCCGACGCCGAGCGCCGAGAGGTAGAGGCAATCCTCCACGGTGAGGTTGAGGAAGAGCCTCGACTGCTGGTACGACCGCGCGAGACCGAGCTTCGCCCGCGCCCGCGCAGGGGCCCGCGTCACGTCGTGGCCGAAGAGCTCGATCCTCCCCGAGGAGACCGGCAGGTCGCCGGCGATCACGTTGAACAGCGTTGTCTTGCCCGCGCCGTTCGGCCCCAGGATCGCACGGCGCTCGCCGGCGACGATGTCGAGGTCGACCTGGTCGACCGCGCGCAAGCCTCCGAAGCGCCGGCCGACCCCCCGCAAGCGGAGGGTCGGCTCGGTGCTTCGGCTCTCGACCGGTGCTTCGGTCAAGCGCTTACTTGATGACGGCCTTCGTGACGACGCCGTTCTTGACGACCTTGATCTTGCCCTGCCAAGGCGTCTTCAGCTTCGCGCACTTCGGCTGAGTCCGCCCCGGGGGCCGGCTCGACTTCTTGAACAGGCCGCCGAACGACTGGGTCACGTTCGGGACGAACCCGACGACGGTCAGCGCAGGCTTGCCGCCCTGCTTGACGATCTGAAGCGGCCACTGGTCCTGGATCGCCTGGCGGTTCTTGTCCAGACGCAGGACGCCGTGGTTCGAGACCTGGTAGCCCGGCTTGATCGAGCGCGGCAAGCTCTTCTGGAGCTTCGCGCCGAGCGCGCCGTGCGACTTGTTCAGGCCCTGGACCAGCGCCCAGGCCGCGTTGTAGTAGTTGTAGACGAAGCCGTCGGCGTAGTTCCCGCCGTTCAGGCCCGGGAAGATCCTCTTCACGTTGTTCTCGTAGGCCCGCGCCGCGGGCGTCTTCAGGCCCGGGGAGGTGCCGAAGCCTCCGACGTAGGCGCCGACGAGGCGTGGTGCAACCTCGGAGAAGTTCCCGAGGAACGCGAAGAAGAGGTTGCCGACGAACTTCTTCGGATTGGTCTTGCCGTACGCCTGCTCATACGCCTTGAGCGACGCTCCGGTGCCGGTTCCACCCACGACCCAGAAGTAGCCGTCGACCGAGTTCGGCGGCGGCAGCTGCCGGATGTAGGGGGCGTAGTCGGTGGTGTTGAGCGGCGGGAAGACCCGCTTCGTGATCTTGCCGCCCATCGCGCAGAAGTCGGCGATCAGGCCGGCCGCGGACGTCCAGCCGAAGCTGTAGTCGTCCATGATGATGGCCGCCTTGCGCCACTTCAGCTTCCGGTAGGCGATCTCACCGGTGCCCGCGTTCCACTGGGCACCGTCGCCGTGGTAGCGGAAGACGTTCTTCGGCGCGATCTGCAGCGTCGGATCCTGCGAGCCGGCCGTCCCGATGATGAACGTCTTGCTCGGGTGCGACTTCGCGTAGTTCGCGACCGAAACCGCCTCGTCGCCCGACAGCGGGCCGATCATCACGTCGGCCTTCAGCTTCTCCATCAGGCGCTTCGTCTCGGTGACCGCGAGCGCGACGGTGTCGTTCCCGCATCCGTAGCCGACGATCTTGATGTTCGCCCCGCCGGCCTTGATTCCGTTCATGCCCGCGGACGGCTTCTTCTTGTTCTTCGCCGTGCCGTGGGCGTACTTCGCGAACGCCGCCTCGGCGCCGCCGATGTCGGGTTCGTAGCCGAAGCCGAACGCACCTTTGCAGTCGGTCATGATCGCCACGCGGATCGTCTTCGCTTTCGACGCCGCGGACGATGTCGAGACGCCACCGATGACGGCGACGACGACCGCAGCGCCGGCCACAACCAGCGCGGCGCCGTGCCATCTGCGCAATCTCGATCTCCTCATTTGCTGCCCTCCGTTTCGTTGCCGGCCGGTGGTTGTTTGCCGGTCAGCCATTGTCAACCACTTGAGTGCCCTACCTCAACTCCTAGGTCGCTGCGGAAGACCCCTCCTTTCGCTTGCCCGCCGGTGCTCGCAAACGCCTCGGCGCCCCCTCCCGGCGGCCGAAGCGCGATCGAGCTTTGTTGCCGGTCAGTCATTGTCACCCAATTGCCTGCCCTATCTCAACCCCTAGGTCGCTGCGAAACCCTCCTTTCCCTTACCCGCCGGTGCTCGCAGGCGCTTCGGCGGCCCCCTCCCGGCGGCCAAAGCGCGATCGAGCGGCAAACGCCCTGTCCCAGATGCCCATCAGCCCGCCCGGCGAGACGAGCACGATCAGCAGGAAGATGATCCCGATCACGGTGTTGAACGAGCCGCCGAACAGCGTCCCGCCGAAGCCGAGGAGCGGGAAATTGAAGTCGCGAACGTAGTTCTGGATGATGATGAAGGCGAAGGCGCCGAGCCAGGCGCCTTCGATCCTCGCCAGGCCGCCGATGACGGCGATCACGAGCAGGTTGATCGTCTCGGGCAGGTCGACGTTGCCCGGGGCGATCTGTCCGCTCCACCAGACGTAGAGGACTCCGCTCACCCCCGCGAGAAACGCCGCGAAGGTGAATGCGATCGTCCGGTGGAGCGGCACGTTGTAGCCGAGCGAGCTCATCCGGACCGGCTCGTCGCGGACGCCCTGCAGCGTGATCCCGAACGGCGTCCGGACCACGTAGCGGATCAGCACGTACGTCAGGACGGCGGCTATCAGCGCGATGTAGTAGAGGCGGTTCGGGTGTGCGATCACGTCGCCGATCCAGCCGGGGGTGTAGCGGTTGATCCCCCCGATGCCGGAGAACCCGGAGACGACGGTCACCTGGCCGAGGAAGTAGGTCGTGATCACCGAGTAGGTGAGCGTGATCATCAGGAAGTAGATCCCGGCGCTCCGCGCGGCGATCGCTCCGAAGATGAGGCCGATCACAGTCGTCATCGCGAGTGCGACGATCAACGCCAGCGTCGGGTCCCAGCCCAGGTGGAGCCCCTTGGACGTCCCGCCGGCGCCCCCTTTCGTGGCGAGGTTGCCGAGGATCACGCCCGCGATTCCGAACAGGGCCGTCTGGGCGAGCGAGACCATGCCGCCGTACGCGAAGAGGAAGATCAGGCTGGCCGCGGTGATGCCGAAGAGGAACGTCTCGATCAGGATCTGGTGCGTCCAGTAATCGTTGAAGAGCAGTGGGCCGAGCGCCGCGACTACGAGCATGACGAAGCCGATGGTGCGCTCGATGACCGACTTCGGCGTCCACTTGAGGGCGTTCCACCTCATGCGGCTCTCCCGAACAGGCCCTGCGGACGGAACGCGAGCACGAGCGCGATCAGGGCGAAGGTGACGATGATCGAGTACTGCGTGCAGCAGTCCGTGCCCACGGTGGGGAGGTAGGTCGCGCTGAAGTTGAGGACGAAGGCGTAGAGGAGCGCTCCGGCCGCCGCGCCGAAGATCGAGCCCATCCCGCCGACGATCACGACGACGAGCGAGTTCAGCAACCACTGCCCGTCCTGCCCCGAGGCGATGTTGGCCTGTGAGCCCCAGACCACGGCGCCGAACGCGGCGAGCGCCGAGCCCACGACGAACGCGATCGCGAAGGTCCGCTGGATGTTGATCCCGAGCGCCGACGTCATCTTCTGGTCGTCGACGCCGGCGCGGATGACCATGCCGGTCTTCGTCCGGTAGAGCCAGAGCCAGAGGCCGATGCCCACCGCGATCCCGAGGCCGAGCATCACGATGCGCGCGAGCGAGTACTGGACGCCCCAGACGTGAAGGTCGAGGAACCGGTCGGTCCAGCCCGGCCAGCTGAGGCTCACCGCGTTGCCCCCGAACTTCTGCGCGACCGTCGAGGTGGCGCGCGGGAAGTGGGCGATGATCTGGTCGGCGATGATCACCGAGATCGCGATCGTGATCAGGGCCTGGCGGAGCTCCTGGCCCTGGTTCCAGCGGAGGAAACCTTGCTGCGTGATCAAGCCCACGATGGCGATGCAGGGCGCCGCGACGAGGAGCGGAAGGACCCACTCCCACGTGTTCACGTCGGAGGTAGGGATCGCGAAGCCCTGACCAGTCATCGCCTGCTGAATCTCGTAGGCGATGTAGCCGCCGAGGAGGTAGAAGGCGCCGTGCGCCATGTTCACGACGCGCATCAGCCCGAAAATCAGGGCGAACCCGCTCGCGACGATGAAGAGCGCTCCGGCGAAGGTGATCGAGTCGAGGAGGACTCGCAGAAACGAGCCGGGGTCGTCCACAGCCGAGCCGAAGGTGGTCGTGCGCCAGTCGCCGCCGCCCGTCGCCGGCGGCTGCTGGGCGATGAAGAGGACATACGCCACCGCGAAGACGACGCCCCCGCTCACGAGGAGCAGTGGTACGTGCTGTCGGTTCAGCCGCGGGGGTCGAAGCCGCTCGCTCACCCAGAGCGACCCTACAACGTCGCGCGGCCGCGGACTACGTGAAACGCATACGCGCTGTTACCCGCGGGCAACGGTGGCGAGGGCGCTGCGACAGCGACGCCTGACCTCGTCCGCGCCGACGCTCGCGACGGTGCCGAGCGAGGCGCCGAGCCCGACGGCCCACGCGCCGGCGTCGAGCCACCGGCGTACGTCGCCCGGCTCGATCCCGCCCGTCGGCAGCAGCCGGACGTCCGGCAAGACGGTCCGGAGATCGCGCAGATACGCCGGGGAGACGGCCCGGGCGGGGAAGATCTTCACGGCGTCGGCGCCTGTCTGGTGCGCCGCCAGGGCCTCGCTCGGCGTGAGTGCACCCTCGACCGCCTCGATCGAGGCTTCGTGAGCGGCCGCGACGAGGCCGGGGACGGAGCCGAAGGCGATGACGAATTGCGCTCCGGCCTCGACCGCCGGCGCGACGTCGCTGTCGCGCAGCAGGGTGCCCAGGCCGAGCGTGAGCCCGTCGCCGCCGAGCTCGCGGAGCGCGTCGTGGACGCCGGGCGTGGTCAGCGTCAGCTCGACGACCCGCATGCCTGCCGCGGCGGCCGCGCGCGCTGTCAGCACGGCGTCCTCGGCATCGGCGCACCGAATCACGGGCACGACGCGCTGCGCGCCGATCTGCTCCATGACGCTCATGTCAGTGTCTTCGCCAGCGTCTCTACCTCGGCAGCCGGTGGGTATGAGAGTGCGCAGCCGAACGCGCGGCAGGACAGCGCCGCTGCGGCCACGCCTCGAGCGAGTGCCGCTCGGGGCTCGAGGCCGCCCATGCGCGCGACAAGGTAAGCGCCGGCGAGCGCGTCGCCGGCGCCGGCCGCGTCCACTGCGTCGACTCGCGGCGCCCGGATGGTGACGACCTCCCCGCGCGCCGCCACGGCGGCACCGTCGGCGCCGGCCGTCAGGACGGCCTCACCCGGCCCCGAGCCGAGCGCCTCAAGCACCTCCTCCGCGTCGGACGTCTCCAGCAGCAGCTCCGCCTCCTCGGTTGACACGAAGACGACGTCGGCCGCGCGCGCCGCAGCGAGCACCACCTCGGGATCGCCGCGGAGCGCGGGACGGTGATTGACGGCGAACGAGATCGACGCCCCGGCCGACCGCGCGCGCTCGACGGCCGCGGCGGTTGCAGCGCCGGCGACGGCGAGCGAGATGCCGCTCGCA
>JBKOYZ010000095.1:0-5179 GCA_046725655.1 Actinomycetota bacterium
GGCGGTGCCAGCGCAGCAGGGTCTCGGGCTTGACGGGGAAGCGGGCCCAGGCGACCCGCGGCAATGAGCGACTCAGCGCTGCCAGCCACGCCCGATCAGCCCGCGTCAACCTCGGCTGCTGAGCTCGCCGACGCAGCATCGAGAGTTCATGGCGCAGCACCAGGATCTCGAGCTCCTTCGAGCGCCGCGGCCGCGCCAGCAGCCAGACGAGCGCGAACAGATTCCGTACGACGAGATACGCAAACGACCAGAGCAATCAGCCCTCCTTCAACCTCGACGGCAAGATCGCTGAACCTAGCCAGGTGGCCGTGGTGAAGACGCAGACGAGTTTGCGAACCCTACGCGGCCCGTTATGCCGCGTTCGTTAGCACGGCGTTGGTAGCCGCTCTCAGCGGCCTAAGACCCTCGATTGTTGGTCGGGTTTTCGGCCGTCGATGTTGCCGAGATGGGCGTCGCCGGTCGCGGCCGACGCCCGTATCGAAGCGCGTCGGAGCCTGCGCGATGAGCAGGCCGAGAAGCGTCGCGACGAGCGCGAGCGGTAGCGGCACTCTGCCGTAGACGCCCTGAGGCCGTCCGGCCCCAAGGGAGGAGAACGTCGACGTCTAGTAGATCGTCGGCAGTTCGTTGACCTTCGTGAGAGCCTCCTCCAAGGTCGACGTCTGGTAGATCTCCACCGTGATCCACGCCGAGCCTTGACTGGAAAGCAAACTCGCGCACACTGGCCAGTCAGAACGAGTTTGGGCGTCCTGATCACCACGTCGTCGGGTTCGAAGAGACTGCCGCGGCGCGGGACCCTCTCCACAGCCGCAGTTTGCCTCGCGCTGGCGCGCACAGCGTGTCCGGCTGGTCATTTCAAAGTCGCCGCAATTTCCGCGACATACCCGAGAGGTCTTCCGCTGTTCTCGTGCGCGTCCTCGGCGCGCTGTAGTGTGGGTCACAGGCAGCGAGAAGTCGATCCTTGACGCCCGGCACCGAACCGGGCGCTGCGCCTCCTCTCCTCCTTGTCGCGAAGGCCTTTCCCCGAGGACTTTCGCAGTGTGCCCTCGAGCCACGAGCGGACGGGGCTGCTCCCTAGGAAATCGCGCGCGTTCGATGATGGTCAAGATCGAGACGATCCTTCAGTTCGATGAGGTGCAGGGCTTGCTCGAGCGCGCGCAGGTAAGTGGCGCAGTGGACACCCGAGAGCTAAACGCGGTCGTTGAGGCGCTCGAGCTCGATCGGCTGGAGACGGACGCGCTGCTGTGCGAGCTGGAGGAGCGCCGGATCGAGCCGGTCGAACGGTTGGAGCTCAAGGGGAAGCGGTCGCAGTCCGCCGCCGGCAAGACCTCCGAGGAGGTGAACACCGACGCGCTCCAGCTCTTCCTGCGCGAAGCGGGCCGGCACCCGCTCCTGAACGCCGCGCAGGAGGTCGAGCTGGCGAAGCGGGTCGAGCGCGGCGACACGGCTGCGAAGCAGCGGATCATCGAGTCGAACCTGCGCCTGGTCGTCTCGATCGCGAAGCGCTACCGGAACCAGGGGTTGCCCTTCCTCGACCTGATCCAGGAAGGCACCCTGGGACTGATCCGGGCGGTCGAGAAGTTCGACTGGCGCCGCGGCAACAAGTTCTCCACCTACGCGACCTGGTGGATTCGACAGGCGGTCGCGCGCGGGCTCGCGGACAAAGCGCGGACGATCCGGATGCCGGTGCATATCGTCGAGCGGCGGCAGAAGATGAACAGCGCCGAGCGGAGCTTGTTGACGCAGCTCGGCCGCCAGCCGACGCTCGAAGAGATTGCCGAGCAGGCGTGCCTGCCGCTCCGCCACGCGCAGGAGGTGCGGCGCGCGCCCCGAGTCTCCGCCAGCCTCGACCAGCCGATCGGAGAGGAGGGAGACGGCGTCTTGGCCGACTTCGTCGCAAGCGAAGACCCGCCGCTCGAGGAGGAGGTCGAGGTCTCGCTCAGGAGCCAGGCGCTGATCGGGGTGCTCTCGATCCTGGAAGACCGAGAGCGAGAGGTGCTGATCCTCCGCTACGGCCTCCGCGACGACCAGCCGAAGACGCTCGAGGAGATCGGCCACGGCCTCGCAGTGACACGCGAGCGCGTGCGCCAGATCGAGTCGGCAGCGCTCGAACGAGTGGCTTCGTTCCGGGAGATGCAGGACATCACGAGCTAGCGGGGGCGGAGCGGCAAACGGCGGCCGTCCTGAGCGGCGCTAAGACACATCAGACTGACAGCGACCGAGCTTTCGGAGTTGGTGTCTGAGTTGCTCGGCTAGACACTCGGCCGTCACGGTCTGAGTTCTCGCCGATTTTCATCGCCCTGACCATCGCTGCAGCCTGGGCCACCGAGACGTACAAATCGAGTCGCGTTATTCGCGAGTACGGGCCAAACACCGTGGCAGAACTACTCGGCATCGTGCTGACCATACTTGTGGTCGATCGCGTAATCGCATGGCGGCGCGAGTACGATTTGCGCCATCTTAGGGATGTCGCGGTGAACCAGGTTGGCGTCCGGACAGAACCGCCGATCACGCCGGCGCGAGATGAACGTCAGTCCGCACCACTCGCATCGGCGAGGCCGCGGCGGTTCGGCCTTGATCGCTCGCTCCCTCTCGGCCGCTGCTCGCTCGGCTCGGCAGCGAGGGCAGAGAGCCCACTGTCCGGCCCCTTCGAGGCGAGAACTCCGCAGGCGACGCAATAGAACGCCACGTTGCCTGATTATGAAACGGAAACGGTTCTCGGGGGAGAGAAGAAAAGGTGACTCGCGGGGTCACCACGGAGCCTCTCCAAAAAACCGCCCGCCGTTGGGCGATTTCCTATATCTGTTTTTTGGCTCAACCATGCCGTTTGCTGTGCCTGCGACCGTGGTCGTACATGTACGGGCGAGCGGTGGCAGAGAGGGGCGGCGAGGCATACTCCCGATCACAAGTTCCGTGCTTTCGCGGGATCGTCTTCGGTAGGTGGATGACCGCAATGCCTCGTTCGAGGTCCGGTGATTGCTACGAAAGGGGAAACAGAGACATGACCAAGAGGCTTGTTCAACGCAGAACCGGATTGCTGGCCGCGGCAGGCACTGTCGCCCTACTGGCCGTCGTCGCGGTACCTGTCGCCGCCGGCGGCAACGGCCACGGCCACGGCAACGGCAACGGCAAAAGCAACAATCGGCTACTGGCAGCCGGAACCGCCACGGAGCGGGTTGGCGCCGGCCAGTGGCACATCCAGTTCCAGATCCACGCGCGCAACAACGGCAAGAGTTCGAAGGTCTCGGTTCAGACGCCGACCTCGACGTTCTCGTACGTCGGCTCGGTCTGCTCGGGCTCGTACACGACGGCCGCGGGGACGACCGTCTACGTCGTCGGTCGCCAGACGTCGTTCGCCGGCACCGGCTTCGGGGCGCCGTACCACGGCTACTCGATCCACAAGGGCGGGCCGATGGGAGCCGACTTCTCGTGGGTCTCGTCGTTCGCTTCTCTGGCAGCCGCCCAGGCCGCCTGCGCGAACCCGGCAGTCTCGCTTCCGACGCCGTTCGCGCTCGACGCTGCCTCCGTTCGGTTCAAGGTCTAACGGCGGCAGCCGCAAGGACGGAACAGGGGGCGCCGCGGCGGCGCCCCTTCCCTTTCCTGGCCGGACCTATATCAGCCGAGGCCGAGGCGAATCAGCGCGCCGTGCGACCCCAAAAGCGCGGATTGGCTGGCTTCGCAGCTTTTCGTTGCAAATCGGCGTTTCTACGAGATCGCAGCCGGGTCGCACGGGCCGAGGTGCGACCCGTGGCTTGCTGACCTGGAGCTCATGTGAGGGCGGTCGCGAGTCTAGGAGGTCGAGAGGAGCTCGAGCAGGCGCTTGCCGCTGCGGCCTGACGGTTCAGCGGCGGCGGTCGATCAGCTCGTCGATTAGCCCGTACTCGAGGGCCTCCCGCGGAGTCATGAAGTTGTCGCGCTCGGTGTCGCGGACGATCTGCTCGAGCGACTGCCCGGTGTGATGGGCGAGGATCTCCTCGAGGCGCCGCTTCATCGCTACAGCCTCGCGCGCGCGTATCTCGACGTCGGATGCCTGCCCGCCGAATCCGGGCGTCCAGAGTTGGTGGATCAGGATCTTGGCGTTGGGCAGCGCGCTGCGCTTGCCTCTGGCACCGCCGGCGAGCAGGACCGCGCCGATCGACATCGCGATCCCGACGCAGATCGTCCGCACGTCCGGCTTGACGAACTGCATCGTGTCGTAGATCGCGAGCCCCGAGTAGACGTCGCCGCCGGGCGAGTTGATGTGGAGCGAGATGTCCTTGTCTGGGTCCTCCGACTCGAGGTGGAGGAGCTGCGCATTCACGATGTTCGCGACCTGGTCGTCCACCTGCGCGCCTACGAAGACGATTCGCTCGTCGAGGAGGCGCGAGTAGATGTCGAACGCGCGCTCTCCGTGGGTCGTTTGCTCGATCACGGTCGGAATGACCGGGCTCATCGCGCGAGCACCTCCCGTTCCTTCGTCGGCGCGCCCACGACCTCGACCGGAACGCCGTAGATCGCGAGCGCGGCTGCGATCTCGTCTGCGTGCTCGAGCCGTGCCGGCACGCGAAGCTCGAGCGGATACGCCGCGGCGGCCCTCCAGCCGAGCTCGCCCTCGACCGTTCTGCCCCACAGCAGTGCCCGGCCGACGATCCGATCGTCGCCGACGCTCAGGTAATGGCGCCACGCGGCGAGCGACTTCGCGGCGTGGATCCCGCACTCGCACACAGCGTCGGGCGCGTCGTGGCGCAGGAGCAGGAGCTTCTTGCACTCGGCGAGCGCCGGCCGCCCGGGCGGCCAAAGGCTGCCGTAGAGGACGCTACGCAGGCGCGTCCGCTCCTCGTCGTGCGTGACGCGCCAGATCTTCCAGCCGACGATCGGCTCGGCGGACGTCGCCGCGATTCGGAGGCGGGTGCCCATCCGCATTGCAGATATCTTGATATCAAGACGATATCCGGCCGTCAAGCAAGTTGATGCTGAACCGCGTTGTTCGCGTAGCGCCGACGTTCCACGGCGCGCGTCGCCCCCGCCGCGAGCGCGCGACGCAGGGCCCCGCTTCCGAGGGACGCTCTGTTGTCGAAGAAGCAAACGCCTCGCTTGTAAAAAAGGGGCCGGAACGAACCGGCCCCTCGAGTGCGTGGATGACAGCTACTTCTTGCCGAGGCTGCCGTGGAGCGTACCGGCCGCGGTCGTGATGGTCACGGTC
>JBKOYZ010000038.1:0-12665 GCA_046725655.1 Actinomycetota bacterium
AATCACCGCGAAAACGCCCGGCGCAGCGAGAGCCTGGGCAGTGTTCTCGTGCGTCTGGGATGGTCAGCTTCCGCGACGCGCAAAACGCGCCGTGCCGTCGAGATGTAGCGGGTCGAACGGGACGATCTGAAGGCACCCGGCGAGTGTGTAGCGTCTGCGACGTGACGCGCTTCGTCGTCGACTGCGAGACGCTGCTCCGGATCGCTGCCGGCGAGACCAAGGTCGTCTCCGAGCACATGCTCGTGGCGCCAACACTCGTTCGGTCGCAGGCCCTGGCGGCGCTGTACGAGGCGGCCCGTCGGGGCGAGATCTCGGCTGCTGAGGGCATCGAGCGGGTGACGCGCATCAACTCGCTGAAGGTTCGCTTCCTCGGCGACAAGGTCCTTCAGCGGAAGGCGTGGAAGGTCGCGGATCAGCTGGGGTGGGAGACAACGTACGACGCCGAATTTGTGGCGCTGACGCAGCTACAGGCGGACGTCCTCATCACTTCCGACGGCGATCTGGCGCGGGCGGTCTCCGGGCTCGTCGAGACGGCGACGATCCACGCTCTCGAGGTGTAGCGGCGACGGCGGGCGCACTAGCCTGCACGTTATGGGCGACGACCGATTGCGGGTCTGCGTCGTCGGGGCGTCTGGGAAGCTCGGGCAATACATGGTGCAGCACGCGCTCGATCGGGGCTACGAAGTGGTCGGCGTATGCCGGCAGCAAAGCGTGGAGAAGCTCGACGCGTTCAAGGGGCGCATCGCCGTCCTTCCGGGAGCGACGAACGACCGCGAGGTCATCAAGCGCGCGGTCGCGGGGTGCGACGGGGTGCTCGTCGTGCTGGTTCCGCGAGGGGTCCACGGGTACTCGACGGGCACTGCCCAGGCGGTGCTCGACTACGCGCCCCCCGGGGCGCGCCTCGTGTTCTCGTGCGGGTGGCACATCACGCTCGACGGCCAGGACGCGTACTCGTGGAAGATCAAAATGCTCGTGAACGTCGCCGGCCCACTTGCGCGCCTCGCTCGCTTCGCCGACCTCGACGACCAGGTCGAGGCGTGCCGGCGGGTGTTCGCCAGCGACGCTCGGTGGACCGTTGTGCGCGGCAGCGACCTCGAGGAGGGCGAGAGCCAGGGCCTGCCCGTGTGGAGCCGGCACGTGGGCGACCCCATTCTCGAGAGCAACATCACCCGCCGCATCGACTTTGCCCTGTTCATGGTGGAGGCGCTCGAAAACGACGAACTCATCCACCAGGCCCCGGCGATTGTCGGGTGCCAGACGCCCTCAGCGCTCGCGCATGCCGCGAGCGAATGAACTCAGGAGTGCGCCAGTGTGCCGGTGACGCTGCCGCAAGCGGAACCCGGTCGGCTACGTTTCGCCGCGATGCCCGCTCGAGATGCCGCCTGTCACTGCGGCCAACTCCGCCTGGAAGTCGCGGGCGATCCGTTCGCGGTCTCCATCTGTAACTGCCTTGCCTGCCAACGGCGGACCGGAAGCGCCTTCGGGATGCAGGCGGGCTTCAAGGCGGATCAAGTGCAGGTCGTCGGTCGCTTCAACGACTACCCACGAGTCTCGGACGAGGCGGACAGGAAGGAGCACGTCTTCCACTTCTGCCCCGACTGCGGCTCGCAGGTCTTCTATACCGAGCCGTCCGAGCCGGACCTGGTTGTCGTCTCGGTCGGCTCGTTCGCGGACCCATCCTTCCCGCCCCCAACGGAGTCCGGCTACGACTCACGACGGCATCCGTGGGTGGGACTGCCCGACTCCGTCCAGTGTTACGCGCCCGAGCTGTGGTGGGACTCGGGGCGACCGCTCTACGACGGTGGCATGTACGTGGAGGCGGCGAGCAAAGGCCGCGAGCTGATCGAGGCCCGTCCCGACCAGGTCTACCTCTACTACAACGTGGCCTGCTGCGAAAGCCTCGCCGGCCGGCCGGCCGAGGCCATCGAGCAACTCCGCCACGCGATCGACGTGTGGGAGGGCTTTCGCGACATGGCAAAGGACGACTCCGACTTCGACCCAATCCGCGACGAGGCCGCTTTCAAGGAGCTGATCGGCCGCTAATCACAGGCTCGCCGTGCGGCCAGATCTCACGCGGCGCGTGATCGGGAGCGGTGATCATCCGGCTGCCTGATGATCTCGCCGGTTCCTGTTCGTCCTTGCGATCGCCCGAACTCGTCGCCTGGGCCAGTGCGGGATGACACTCGACTACCTGAGCGATTACTTCATCTGGCCGCGCATGGCCGGAAGCACGTAGTCCCGAACCGCCCAAACGATCGCGTCCGCAAGCTCCGCCGCATCGGCACCCGCCTCGACGTCCCACCACATGTCCTCGCGGCCCGGCAGCAGCTCCCCGATCCGCTTCTGCCAGACGTACGTCCCCCAGTAGGTCGTCGCCGTAGGACGCTCGGGGAGATGCGGCCGCTCGGCGCGGGCGGCATCCCAGGCGGATCGCGAGACGACGAGCACGTTCGCGGTGAAACGGACGTGAGTCGCGTCGCTCGATGTCGACTTCTGGAACCCGAGCATCGCCCAGTGATCGTCCGAAGCCAGCCGGTAGTTCTGACCCGATCCCTTGAACCCGATCGCCCGCAGACCCGGCGCGATCAAGGTCTTCAGCAGCTCGTTATACGTCTCCTGAGCCTTTGGCATGGCCGCATTCTTGTCTCTGCTCGGTTGCTTCCGCTGTTGGCCACCCTTTGTCCAAAGCGCAGCAAGTGTGATCGCATCAGTGTCATCGAGTGCTTCTCCGCAGAAGCACCAGACGAACGACACCCTCGGCCCGGCGCTGGGACGATCGAAGGGCAGGGGGCCATCAGATCCGCGCCCAGTAGCGCGAGCGAGGCGCCTTCGGGCGCCTCGCTTAAACAACTACTCAAGCGCGTAGATCAGGGTGTGCGCGGGCCTTGTGGCTGTCGCGAAATGCCTTCGACCACTTGTCCGGTGTCCTTGTCTTTCCCTTGCAGGGCGACATCGGCCTGCGAAACCACACCGACGAGGCGATCGTCCTCGGCGGTCACGGCCAGACGCCTCACCTGGTACTGCGCCATAACCGTGAGCGCCTCCGAGAGATCGTCGTCGGGACTTACGGTGAGAAGCTCGCGCGAGGAGACGTCGGACGCCGGCATTCCGCGCGGATCTTTGCCTTTGGCGATGGCGCGTACCACGATGTCGCGATCTGTGACGATCCCCACAAGCCGATCGCCTTCGACGAGCGGAACCGCTCCCACATCTTCGGTTTCCATCACCTCGGCGACCTCGTTCAAAGGCGTCTGAGGCGTCACGGCACGCGGTCTCTGCGTCATGACATCTGCAACTTTGGTGCCCATCTCGCTCCTTTCGGGGTTTCTTCACTGGTTTCCGGCATCACCTCCATCAAAACCGAGGGTCCGTGCGCCGTTGGCGGATACGCGTTCGCCCGGCCGAACGCGGCTAGCTCAGGAGCGAGGTGCTTGTCGGCGGACAGTAAGGAGTAATCGCAAGTCCGTAGTGACCTCACGTAACAGTGCGTCGGCTGGACCAGTCTTCGGAAATGTCACCTGAGCGCTCGGTCCCAGCGCGCATTGCTCACTCTGTAGAGGCAGTGACCTGATCGGGCACCCACGACCGAGCGAAGGAGAAGCGATGGCAGTTTTGATGACCGCGCAGATTCCAGGCGGGACGCAGGAGATGATCGACGGCATGCGGCCGGTCCTCGATGACATCACGAGCGCGAAGGGGTTCATCGTGCACGGGAATGGCCCGAGCCCCGGCGGCTGGCGGGTGACGGAGATGTGGGAGACCCAAGCCGATTTCGAGGCGTGGTTCGAGACGTCGGTGAAGCCGGCGTTCCCGGAGGGTGCCCCGATGCCCTCGATCAGCTTCGATGAATTGAACGATGTCGTGAAGGCCTAGCGGCAATGATCTCACGCGAGCCCGAGCAGGTGAGCCGGAGCGGGCTCGCCTGGGCCAGCGTTCGGACATGTCACTCGAGGCGAGGGCTGCTCTCGACGTCGGCTATCCACTCCATCAGTCGCTCGACCCGTCAGCCGATCTGCTCGGCCAGCTCGACGATGATCCCCTCCGGGCCGCGGACGTAGCAGAGCCGGTAGCTGTCCTCGTAGCGCTCCAGTTCGCCGACGAGCTCCGCGCCACGGGCTCGCAGGCCGGCGACGGCGTCGATGTCTTCGACGGCGAATGCGACATGGCGGATGCCCGGTGTGTTTGCCGGCGCGTGTCGGTTGCCGCCTTGATCCAAGGGCGTGTGGAACTTCGTCGCTCGAGTCGTCCGTTGCCGTCCGGAGTTTTCATCATGGCAATGTCCGCCCGGGCGCCCTCGAGCCCCACGACGCGATCCACCCAGCGGCCCTCGACCGGCCCCTCGCCCTGCAGCTCGAGCCCGAGCTCGACGAAAAACTCAGTCGCGGCCGCGAGATCGTCAACGACGATGCCCACGTGGTCCATCCGTTGGATCGTCATGTGCTCGATGGTAAGGATGCCAACGCTTTCAAGCGTTGCGCCACGACGCCTGGGAGCTGGCGCAAGAGGCTCGGCGGGCGTAGGAGCGTCTGTTGAGCGAGCGTCCTCTCCCTTGAACCCGAGCGCCTAGTCGGTTTCTGCTCTGCAGATGTCCGCGACCTGGGCCCCGGCGGCGCGGACGAGATCGGCGGTCGCGATCCGGACCGACTGCTCGTGCGACCCGGCCTCGAGGACGACGGACTCGCGCGCCTCGACCCGGCTGTCGACGATGACGGGATCGCGCCGCGCGCCACCGACAGGCGGCACGGTGCCGAGATCGAACTCGGGATAGTCGCGCCGGAGGTCGTCCTCCGATGCGAGGTGCACGTCCTTCTTGCTGCCGCCGGCGACGTCGCGAACCTTGCGCTCGTCGAGTCGGCACGAGGCGGGCACGACGGCGCGCAGGTATCCGTCGGCCGTCTTTATGACGAGCGTCTTGCCGACCTCGTCGGGCGACAGCTCGAGCGCCTGCGCCTCCGCGAGCGCCGACTCGGTGCGCGCGTGGGGGAGCAGCTCGTAGGCCGTGCCCGCCTCGTCGAGCGCGCGGGTCAGATCCTCGGTCGCCATCCGCTACTGGGCTGGCGACTGCTGCTGCGGCTCGATGCGCGCTGCTCCGGCCGCCGGGCTGACGATGCTCTCGTGGCCGTCCTCCCAGCGCACCCGGTAGCGCGCAGGGTGGTCGCGGAGCACCTCCTCGATCACGCCGCTGTGCGCCGATTGACCGACGCGCTCGGACTCGACCACGATGCTGTCGCCGACGTGAGCTTCCATGTGACTGCCTCCTCGGGAGCTCTGTGTGCGTTGGTGCTGTTTTACCGCGTTTGCGCGGTGCGCGTGTTCGCTAGTCGCGACCGGCGATCGAGCAACCTAGGCCGTGGTCGGGCGGAGTGGCTGCACCCGTCGCACCACCACCACCAGGACGGCGAGAGCGGCGAGCGCAGCGTCGAGCCGGAAGGCGTCGTTGATCCCGTTCACGAGCCCGTCGATCGTCGCCTCCGTGCCTGACGTCACGATCGCCGTGTTAAGCCCGAGCCCGACCGCCCCGCCGGCGATCTGGAACATGTAGACGATGCCTCCGGCGAGGCTCGAGCGCGAAGGATCCAGCGCGGTGACCGCGGCCGTCGTGATTGACGAGTAGAAGAGCCCGATCCCGATGCCGAGCACGACCATCCCCGGGACGAGCGCGCCGTAGCCGTTGCTTGCGTCGAGCCGCGACAGCAGAAGGATGCCGAGCGTGATGAAGACGGCGCCGGCCGAGATGATGAGCTTCGGGCCGAGACGGCCGTAGAGCGGGCCCGCGGCGAAGGACGTCGCCGCGAACATGCACATCATCGGCGCGAGGCCTGCGCCCGCACCGAGCGCCGAGTAGTGGAGTGCCTTGGTCATGAATTGGGGCAGGTAGAGGAGCGAGGCGAAGAAGACGGCGGACATCAACAGGACGGCGAGGCAGGCCGAGGCAAAGGCTCGGTTGGCGATGACATCCTTCGGGATGAGCGCGCTCTCGCCCGCGCGGCGTTCGATCAGGACGAAGATCGCCAGCAGGAGGGGGCATGCGGCGAGGAGGGCGAGGGTGCGGATATCTCCCCAGCCCCAGGAGCTCGACTGGTCGAGCGCGAACAGCAGCGCGAGGAGCCCCGTCGAAAGCGCGGCTGTTCCTGCGTAATCGAGGCGGCCCCGGTCGGCCTCCGTCGCGTCCTTGGGAACCGCGCGAACGGTGAGGAGCACCGCGAGGCCGGCGATCGGAACATTCAGGAAGAAGATCCAGCGCCAGCTCAGGGTCTCCGTCAGCAGTCCCCCGACCAGTGGGCCGATTGCGTTTCCGAAGCCTGCCGCACCGAGGATCAACCCTCCCGCGAGGCCGGCCTTCGACCGCGGCAAGATCGCGTACGTCATCCCCAGGATCGCCGGCCACATCAGTGCGCCGCCGATCCCCATCGCCGCTCGGCACCCGATCAGCCAGAGCGCGCCTTGCGCGACGCCCCCAAGCACCGAGAAGAAGGCGAAGATCGCGGCACCGAGGACGAACATTCGCCGGCGCCCGAGCATGTCGGCCAAGCGGCCGCCCGTCACGATCGCCACGCCGAACACGAGCGCATAGGCGTTGATCACCCATTGCACGGTGGAGAGCTCGGAGTCGAGATCGTGCTCGATCGCCGGCAGCGCGACGCTGAGCGCCGTGAAATCGTTGGCGATGACGAGCACCGCTACACCCATCGCCCCGAGCGCGAGGATCTTCCGCCGGTCGAGACGCTCGGTGTCGACCTGCATCGACGGACACTGTCGTGGTCTGCGTACCAGGGGTCAAGACCTCGGCCCGTCCGGGCGTGGGGCTTGCCACCGAAAGCGCCGCCCTAGGGACGCAGCAGGTAGAACCGCCAGAAGTCGTTCTCGATCGGCAGCACCTCGCGGCTGGCGAAGCCGGCCTCGTCGGCGTAGCGGCGAACCGTGTCGGCGCGGATCACAGTGTCCGTTCCGGCCGCGCCGTCTTCGACCATGCCGACCGGCGCCTTTCTTTCCACTGGGAGCGCGCTGAAGGCCCCGGCTTATCGGTCGGCGTCGGCGTGGGCGCCTGCAAGGAAGAGTTGGAGCGCCGTCGAGCTCATGTCCTCCAGTCCCATTCCGGTGGCTTTGCCGGCGCGGACACATGCACCGATCAGGACGAGCAGCGATTCGACGAGGATCGCGAGCGGGACGTCGATGCGGATCTGGCCGCCCGCGCGCCCTCGCTCCAGCAGCGCTTCGAGTGGCGCGGTGAAGGCCGGTTCCGGAGGGCGCCTCTCGCGCAAGAGAACGATGAAGTCCTGCCCGACCGCGACCAGCGCGCGCGTCGCGCGCGCGAGCCCCTCCTCGACCGGAACCTGATCGAGATTCGCCTCGGCGAGGCGGCTCTCGGCCTGCTCGTTCGCCATCGCTTCGAGCGCCTTGATGAGGGACTCCCGACCCGGAAAGTGACGGTAGAGCGTCCCGCGTGTGATCTCGGCCGCGGCTGCAATATCCGCCATGCTGGCCGACTCGCGTGCGGCGAGCACCCGCGCCGCAGCGAGGAGGATTCCCCGCCTCGTGCCGTGCGAATGTCGTGTTATCGACGACTTAGGAGACATAAACGTCTCACTAACGCGACACCATTGACAGGACAGCGAGCATCGTGTTCAAATGAACTCGGAAGAGGAAGACGATGCGGCACCGTACAGCTGAACCACCTTTTGACGCGGCGGGGAGCTGCGGCGCCTCCTGGAGGGAGGAGGAGTAACTCATGGACACCGTACGATTCTCGCGGCGGAAGTTCATCGCCTGGGTCGGAGGCGCCGGCGCCGGCTTCTACCTGTTCGGTCGGGTTCCGGGCCTGAGCGCACCCGTTGCGCTCGCCCAGCTGCCGGGCGGGACGCTAGACCCGCTCAGCGTTCCGAAATACCAGACTCCGATGCTCATTCCGCCGGTGATGCCCAGGGCAGGCACGATCACGCTGCGCGGCGGGAAGCCCGCAGACTACTACGAGATCTCGATGAAGCAGCTCGATGAGCAGATCCTGCCCTCGGGCTTCCCGATGACTACCGTCTGGGGATACGGCGCCGTGCGCTCCGCGAGCAGAAACGGCCTGCTCCTCCACCACGCGCCGTCGCTGACGATCGAGGCGCAATGGAAGCGCCCGGTTCGGGTCAAGTGGATCAACGATCTCAACGACGCAAACGGGCACTACCTCCAGCACCTGCTGCCCGTCGACCCGACGCTCCACTGGGCCAACCCGCCCGGAGGCACCTCCGCGCGCGACAGCCGTCCGACGTTCACCGAGACGCCGGGCCGCTACACGGGTCCGGTTCCGATCGTCACGCACGTGCACGGCGCCGTAGGCGTGCACGACGACAGCGACGGCTACGCCGAAGCCTGGTATCTCCCCGACGCGAGCAACATCCCCGGCGGCTACGCCACTGAGGGGACCTGGTACGAGTTCTTCGCCGGCAAGGCCGCTGCGGCCTACGGCGTCACCTGGGGGCGGGGCTTCGCCGTCTTCGAGTACCCGAACGAGAACCGCGCCTCGACCATCTGGTACCACGACCACGCGCTGGGGATGACCCGGCTCAACGTCTACGCCGGCCCGGCCGGCTTCTACCTCGTCCGCGGCGGGCCGGCCGGTGACAAGACGGTGGTCGACAGCCGCACCGGGACCACCGCCGTCCTTCCCGGTCCGGCGCCCATGGAAGGCGACAAGTTCCCGCCCAACAAGACCTACTACGAAATCCCGATCGCGATCCAGGATCGCTCGTTCAACAGCGACGGCTCGCTCTTCTATCCCGATACCCGGGAGTTCTTCGACGGGGCCACGGCCGACGACCCCGGCTTCATCCCGTTCACCGACCTCTCGCCGACCTGGAATCCGGAGTTCTTCGGGAACATGATCATGGTGAACGGGAACACGTGGCCGTTCCAGACCGTCGAGCGGCGGCGCTACCGGCTCCGGCTCCTGAACGGCTGCCAGTCGCGCTTCCTGATCCTCGACTTCAACAACATCCCCGGGGTCGAGGTCTGGCAGATCGGCAACGAGGGCGGTTTCCTGGCGGCGCCGGTCAACCTCACCGCGGACAACGGCAACAACCTGCTGATGGGGCTGGCCGAGCGAGCCGACCTGATCGTCGACTTCACCAACGTGCCGGTCGGGGAGTACATCCTCGCCAACATCGGCCCGGACGAGCCGTTCGGCGGCGGCGAGCCGCCCGGGGATTTCGATTCGGCGGATCCTCAGACGACGGGCCAGATCATGCAGTTCCGGGTCGTGCCCGCTGTCGCCCCCGATCCGACCACACCGCCGATGTTCCTGGTGCTACCGGCGATCGCGCCGCTTCCTTCCCCTGCGACGACGCGCCCGGTGGCGCTCGCCGAACAGGCGTCTCAGTACTGGGACGGTCCGGCCGAGGCGATGCTGGGCATCGTCGATGCCGACGGAAACACCGAGGCCAGGATGTGGGGCGACCCGGTCAGCGAGAACCCGAACACCGGCGACACGGAGGTGTGGGAGCTCTACAACACGACGGCCGACGCCCACCCGATGCACATCCACGAGATCACCTTCGAGGTCGTGAACCGCGAGGGGCTCGTGACGACGGGTGAAGAGGGAGAGGTCGTCCAGCCGATCCAGCTGACAGGCGAGATCACGTCTCCGGAGGCATGGGAGATCGGGTTGAAGGACACGGTCATCGCCTACCCGGGTCAGGTCACGCGGCTGAAGGGGCAGTTCCGCACGCCCGGTCAGTTCGTGTGGCACTGCCACATCGTCGAGCACGAGGACAACGAGATGATGCGGCCGTATCGGATCGGCCCGGTGCAGCCCGGCCAGCCGGAGTGACCGGAGCCCTGAGCCTGAGCCCGTTCGGTGATCACGGGCGCAGCAGGTAGAAGCGCCAGCCGGCATGGACGCGTTACTCGGTGAGCCTTGGCCGCAGGGTCGCGATTCCGAGCACCCCGATCACGGCGGCTGCCCAGCGGTGGCTCTCGCCGACGAGCCATACGTCCAGCCCTGGTGCGTCGCCGCACGCGCGTAAGTTAGGTCGATGATCCGACCTGCGACGCGCGATGACGCGCCGGCGATCAGCGACGTGTTCGTTCGCGCCCGTGGCGAGATGGCCTACCTGCCGCGCATCCCCGAGGACGATCGGCCGCTGCTCGGTGGCTGGTTTCTCGAGCGAGCGGAGCTGTGGGTGGCGGAGGAAGACGGGCGCGTCGTCGGCTTCGCCGGCGTCAGCGGCGACGAGCTCACACACCTCTACGTCGATCCGCCGGCTCAGTACTGTCGCGTCGGGACGGCCCTGCTTGAACAGGTGAAGAGGCACCGGCCGGAGCGCCTCGAGCTTTGGGTATTCCAGAAAAACGAGGGTGCTCGCAGGTTCTACGAACGACACGGCTTCCGGCTCGTCAGGACCACGAACGGCGCGGGAAACCGTGGAGCAGGAGCCGGATGCGCTCTACGAGTGGCGTCAGCCCTCTCGCAAGTCGCCACGATCTTCTCCGGCCTGCTTTTCTCCGGTTCGGCACCATGAATGCGTAAGCGAGGGAAGGAGTCTCTGATGGCGGTGGCAGCTGAGGAACGATCAGAGCTGGTGAACGAACTCCTCGAGCGGGTTGCACAGACGGTTGGCCAAAAGGCGCAGGCGTCGACGATCTTCGGCGAGCCCGTCGAGCGAGAGGGCGTGACCGTGGTCCCGGTTGCGAAGGCACGCTTCGGATTTGGTGGAGGTGGCGGCTCCGGAACCCGAGAGGAAGGCCAAGGTTCCGGGAGAGGTGGAGGCGGCGGGGTAGCCGTCAGCCCGGTCGGCTACATCGAGGTCCGCGACGGCAGCTCGGAGTTCAAGCGAATCTCGACCCGGACCGACCTGGTGGCGCTTGTCGCTCTGGGCTCACTCGCCCTGATCGCGCTTAGACGGCTCCTCGGCTGAGTCTCCAGGAGCGAGTTGCCGCACCGGGTTCTGCGGGTAGTGCCGTAGAACCAGGTATGCCATCTTGGCCGTCGGAAGTAGTGCTCATGCAGACGACTGCTGCTACGTCCAGGGCAACGGGTCCAGGTCGTCCGGGCGCCTGTACTGCCACTCTGGCTGACCGGCCTGCGCCTCGCGCGGCGAGCTCGTCTCCGTCTCGACGCCCACGCCGTGGCGGAGGGCGAGGTCGGAGCGCGGATAGAAGGTGCCCTCCTCTGGCCAGCCGGCGGCTCGAGCGCCCGTCATGGCGATCACGCAGGGACCGTTTCCGGCAGGGACGAAGCCGTGCTCAGTGTGCGGCGGGCAGTGGACGAAGTCCCACGCCCCGAGCGGCCGTTCTTCGCCCTCGATCAGCAGGAGACACTCACCGACCAGGACAAGGAAGTCCTCCTGGTTCGACTCGGCGTGGTACAGCCATCTCGAGCGCCCGGGCAAGAGCACACGCAGATTGATGCCGAGCTCGGCGAACGGTGCAGCTTCGCTCTCGAAGAAGCAGCCGGCCCCGAACGGGCCCGTCTCCCACGCCGCGTCGCGGACGTTGACGATGAACCAGCCGTCGTTCGCAGGCGCTAAGCCGGAGGCCAACTCTTCAAGGCGGGCTTCCTCGACCATTTCTGCTCCTCTCCTTGCGTCGCGAGCGGCGATCCTGGCACCGACGATTGTGACCTGAGGTCGAGCCGGCTTTCCGAAAGCGAGCGGCAGCGGTCGGTCAACCTCACCCGCCGGCACCGCCGTGCTGGGATGCCAGCGTCCAGGTGAAGCGGGTGAGCGTCTCATCCGGAGCGACGACGCCCGGCCGGAGGCCGCGTCGCACGAAGAGCGTCGGCACGCGGGCCCGAGTGGCAACCGCGAGCCGGACGGAGCCGATGCCCTGGGTCCGCCAGCGGTCTGACATCCCGATCACTAGCAGCCGGGCATCGCTCGCGGCGTCGAGCACACCCTGCTCGCCCGGCTGAACGAGATGTGGCTCAGTGACGATCCCGACCACTTGTTGCACCAGCAGTGAAGCCCGGGCAAGGAGCCTGCTGGCGTCTCGCCGCCCGAGCGTCGCGTCGGCCTCGGTTCCGAGCAAGCGCAGCGACGTCCCGAGCGTCGCGGCGAGCCAAGCGGCGAGCTCGATCGCCGACCAGTCGTGCTCGACCCCGCCGAAAGGAGTCACGATCGGCCCGATCCGGGCGCCGACGCTGCCGACCAGGATGCCGACATCGCAAGGCGCCCGGGCGAGAATCACTGCCAACTCTTCGCCGAAATCGCCGTCCTCGAGGAGTTCTGGAGGCGCGTCCACGAGGGTGAAATCGACGTCTTGCTCAGCTGCGAGGAGGGCCACCTCGCCGCCCGGTCCAGGCGTCGTGTAGGCGGCGACGCGGCACGATACGTCGCGTTGCGCGAGCGTGCGGCGGCGCTCTGCCAGCGCCGCGTTCGCTGCGGCGAGCTCGCTGCCATCCTGCAGGAGACGGGTGAGAATGAGCTCGCGGTTCGGCCGGCGCGCGAGCGGCTCTGCGATCGCAAGGAGGTCCTCGAGCCCATTCTCGTCGGCTGCGGCGACCACGATCGCGCGCTGCGGTGGCGTACCGGACCAGCCCACGTCTCCATTTGGAGCAGTCAGAGTGGGGTCCTGGCGCAGCATCGCCCGCTCGAGTTCCTGCAACGCCTGACTCGGTTCGATTCCTAGCTCGTCGACGAGCATCGTCCGCGTCTCGCGATATACGCGGAGGGCCTCGGCCT
>JBKOYZ010000186.1:0-10282 GCA_046725655.1 Actinomycetota bacterium
CACGGGCAACCCCGACGAGCCGTTCGGAGACCTGATCTCGCGGAGCCTCTCCGGGCTACACGGTCCGCATCCGGACCTGCTCAGCGACTTCGAGGCCTTCTGCAACGTCGTCGGGCCCCACTTGCTCGATCCGTAGGCAACGGCGTGGCGATCGGAGCGGGTGTCGAAAGAGACGCACCCGCTCCGTCTCGCCTCGTCAGTCCGCCAGTTTGTATCGTCGGCGACCGCCACCGAGACGCGGCGCTGACGCTGGGGGGCTGCAACGACCCGGCCTGGGTCTATAGCAGCCGACCGATCGGATCGTTCGAGGTGTTCCGCGAGCACACACCCTGCAGGCGCCGAAGGGTGCGATCATCATCGTCGACGTCACTGCCGGCGCAGACCATGGCCGCGCGATGACACATGTCCGCTTCTAGGTCATTCGTCACAGGCGCATAGCGTGCTCGCGCTTTCGCCGCAGCCCTCGCGGCGCTATTCGCGCGGGCGGATCCGAGCGATGCGGCTAGAGGTCGCGGACATCGAAGAAGAGGACCTCGTACTGCTTAACATCTCGCATCACACCTCCCGTCTCCTGCTCGACGCGGGGGCGGATGTTCCGAGCCTTTGCATCGCTCGCCTCACGTGCGTCCTCGTTCTCCCACAGCGTTACCCCGATCGCATGCCCGGTCTCGCGATTGCCAAGCACGATGTAGCCGGCGTAGCCGGATTCGCTGCTGATCGCTGGATGAACGACGTCTCGCACAACCCGCGCAACGTCATCGATTCTGGCCGAGTCGGTCTCAAGAAAGTTCACCCTCGACAGCATTTCGCGTGCCCTCCATAGACGTGGGTCACTCCTCTAAATAATCACTAAAGCAGTGCTGCGGCTGCCCCGACCGATGCTTGCGCGGTCCGGTTCGATTCCGGCGCGCGGTCGGTGGGCGTTCGAGGTCAAGGACGGCTTCCGGGCGCTCGTCCGAACGGAGGATACTTCCAGGTTCGCAGCCGTCGCGGCTGGGACATGACCGAGCTCGTGCCTGAGCTCGCGGAGCTGCCAGCGCAGGGCGTCTTCGACGGCGAGCTCGTCAGCTTCGACGGCGACGGCAGGCCCGACTTCCCGGCCGTCTGCCATCGGATCCTGAACGGCGATTACAGCTTCAAGCTGACGTTCGTCGTCTTCGACCTGCTCGCGGTCGATGGGCAGCTGACGATGGCGCTCCCGTACGCCGAGCGGCGAAGGCTGCTCGACACGCTCGATCTCTGCGACGAGCGTTGGCACGTCTCACCCGCGTTCGATGATGGCGCTATGGCCAGGAGGTCGAGGCGATCAGGGCAAGATCGAACGGCGACGCGCGTTCGTCTAGGTGCGAGAGAGGATGCGCCACCAGTTAGGAGTTCGCTAGAAGCTCGAATCCAGTCGGTGTCCGCCTACGGCTGTTCCAGAATCGTGACCCGACCTGATGCGGCAAGGCCGTCTGCGGCGGAAGGGTCGCGTTCCGGGAGTTCGCGGCGGTTGACGGCCCCAGCGGTGCGTGCCACGATCGTTCTCCGCCCTGCGGCAGGCGAGACCCGTGGTCATTGGGGGGAGAAGGAGATGTCGGCATGAGAAGGATTCTTGCCCTTGCCGGGTTCTGCGCCGTCCTCATCGCGCTCGCGCTCCCCGCCGCGGGCGGTGCGACCGTTCCTGGGCCGAACGGGCTGATTGTCTTCCGTTCCGACGAGCCACAGGGCGCGCAGATCTACACGATTGGGCCCGATGGAACGGGCCAGCGGCAGCTCACGAACCTGCCCGGCTTCACGTTCCTGCCGCACTGGTCGCCCCAGAGCAACCGGATCGTCTTCGAGTTCGACCCCGCGAACCCTGTCGGAAACGACTTCTGCAACATCGCGACGGTGAACCGAAACGGCGGCGGTTTGCGAATTCTGCCGCTCGCGAACGGCGATGCCTGTGAGGCCTCGCCGACCTTCAGCGCCGACGGCCACCGCATCTTCTACGAGGGCTTCGACGGCGTAAGCCGCGACGCCATCTTCAGTATGGCTCTGAACGGCAACGACCGGCGCTTCGTCAGCGACTGTGAGGGAACCGGCGTGACCGACCCAGAGGTGTCGCCCGACGGGAAGATGATCTCGTTCACCTGCTTCTCCGACGATGGTTCGGCGCTCTTTGATGCGAACATCGACGGCAGCGGCTTGCGACAGCTGGTGCCGTACTCGACCCAGGTCGGCAATAAGTCGGACTGGTCGCCGGACAGCCAGCGGATCATGTTCATCAGCGCCAAGGAGGACATCGCTCAGGTCAACACCTTCACGATCCGCCCCGACGGCAGCGACCTGACGGCGGTGACCGACTACCCGCCGGGCGGCACCCGCGCCCTTGGCAACTCCTACTCGCCCGACGGAAACTGGATCCTCCTGCGGATCGAGCAGGGCGACCTCAACTCGCTCGAGAAGATCCACCCGGACGGCAGCGATCTGACGCAGATCACACCCTTCTCGACCTTCAAACCCCGGAACATGGCTTGGGGCTCGGCACTCGCGGGCACCTTCGGAGGCGGCGACTGAGACGCCCCAAACGAGAGCCCCGTCCGCGAGCGGGGCTCTCGCTTCCTCCTCGGAAGCACGGTCTACGCGAGCTACGCGAGCCGTCGCTCTACCCCGACGATGCGACGCAGTTGGACGCTACCGTCCAACAACGATGCTCTATGACGTTCTAGTCGTCGCGAACGGCGGTGGCGAGAAACGATTCACGACCGAGCGGGACGCGCCGCTCTCAGTCGACGACACCTTCGTGCAGGACTCCGAGTCCTATCGCGTCCTCGTCGTCGAGTCCGGTCACGGACCCTTCGAGGGCGTCATCGAAGCCGAGTGGCTTGGATAGCCTCGAGGCCGGGCGCTAGGACGCTTCCCATCCTCCCGGCCCGCACTTCACGCTACGCCTCGAGCTCGTCGGGGAGGGGATGACGAACGCGCAGGTGGCGCAGTCGTTGTGGATCTCGCCAGGGAAACAGTCCGCGGGCATCTCGAGAACGCTTTCGCGAAGCTAGGCGTGCATACAAGAACGGCCGCCGTTGCGCGGTTGCGCTCCGTCAGTCTCGAGCGTTCGTTTTCGAAAGACGCTCGAGTTCGCGCCTGGGTTTACGACCGCAAATGACTGAGACTGGAGAGGCGCCCGTTAGGGCGCCTCTGGCGTTCGTCGTCCTGCGAGACGTACGAGCTTTAGCCCTCCGTCGCTTCTGGGATCTGCACGACGACCATCTTCGCCGTCAGCGCCGGCAGCAACCCCGGATCGGTCGCGGCGCGAAGGTCGCAGCGACTCGCCATCGTCTTGACGACAACTTGGTCGTTTAGCGCCAGCGGGCCCAGCGTCGTGGGCTGATCGTTCTTGACGTAGCGTCTGTTCGCACCGACCTTGACGCTCAGCGGCTGCGTCGCCTGTTTGTACGCACGGCCCTAGCGGGTGGCGTGCCGTCAACCGCGCTCGTCTCGAGCTCGAGGCGTTCCTTCGGCTTGCCCATGCCGCGGTTCGCCAGCGTTTCCGTGGCGCGGAGGCGATCAGCCCACGTGCCGTGTCGTCCTGGATGAGCGGAGAGGGCAACGGCTGCCAAAGCCTCGTCCAGCGCGAACGGGTGCTTACCTCTTCGCCAGCCGTCGCCAGACCGGTGTTGCAGGTGCTCCCCAAGCCGGGCACCATCACATTGGCGTTCTTCCACGAAGGGGGAGATATGAGGAGAGCCTTCATCCCGCTCGTCCTGCTCGCTGCACTCGCGGTCGCTGCGGTGATCGTGACCCCGGGGGCAGTTGCAGCTGCTGGCGATCGGATCGTCAACGTTGGCAGCCCGTCCAGCCCGTTCTCGCAGAACAAGCAGAACGAGCCGGCCCTCGCCGTCGACGCGAACCATCCGAACGTGCTGGTCGCCGGCGCGAACGACAACATCGATATGGAGGCATGTAACGCCGGCGACGATACGACCTGTCCGTTCACGCCCGGGGTCGGGGTTTCGGGCGTCTACTTCTCGTTCGACTCCGGCAAGAGCTGGACGCAGCCGACCTACACTGGCTGGTCGGCACGCGCTTGCCTTGGCGTGGTCGGCCCAGATCCCGGGTGCGAACCGGCGGTCGGGCCGATTGGCACTTTGCCCTGGTACTACGAGAACGGGCTCGTCTCCGACGGCGATCCTGCTGTCGCCTTCGGGCCGCGGCCAAGTGCAAACGGGACCTTCTCGTGGGCGAACGGGTCGCGCCTTTACTACGCCAACCTGACTTCGAACTTCGGCTCGGGAAGGGACGAGACCTTCAAGGGCGTCGAGGCGATCTACGTCTCGCGCACCGACAATGCGCAGGCAGCTGCCGCCAACGACAAGTCGGCCTGGATGATGCCCGTCCGAGTCAGCAAGCAGAGCTCGGCCACGTTCGCCGACAAGGAGCAGATCTGGGCGGACAACGCAACCTCGAGTCCGTTCTTCGGCAATGCGTATGTGTGTTGGGAGAACTTCGTCGGGAACGGGGCCGGCGCACTTGACGTGGCCACCTCGCGCGACGGGGGCGACACGTGGAGCCAGAAGCAGGTCACGCCGGCGCACGCGGTGCCTCCGACGATGTGGGGGCAGTCCGGCTGCACGATCCGGACGGATTCCAACGGGGTTGTCTATGCCTTCTACGAGCAGTTCCAGTCGCCCTTCACGTTCCTGCCTCCGCAGGGCACGCACATGCTCGTGAAGTCGTTCGACGGAGGGCTGAGCTGGACGCGGCCGATGGCCTTGTACCGCGTCACCGATCCCTGCTTCGCCTTGAGCTTCGACGGCAACGTCGACCGCTGTGTCGAGGACGGGATCGCGGGGGCGCGTAACGATCTCTCGGCGTCCCCGAGCGTCAGCATCGCCAACGGTGCGCCGACCGGAGCCGGAGCGACGAACGAGATCGTCAACGCCTGGGCCGGCGGCGGCGACGGCCTGAACCACGAGCATGTGATGTTCACCTATTCGACGGGCGGCGGTAACCCGGGGACATGGGCAGCGCCACGGTCAATCGAGTCGGCCGGCGACCGCGGTTACTACGCCGCGCCGGCGATCTCACCCGATGGCTCGACCGTCTATGTCGTCTACAACGCGTTCACGACCCCCTTCCGCACGGACACGAGCAGCCCACGCGGTCTCGTCGGAGTGGTCAAGCAGGCGACAGTTTCAATGGGCGTGCCCGGTGCGTTTGCGCAGGTGCACCGGGGCGCGGTTGGTGATCCGCGAGGCTCGAGTCAGAACAACTTGATCCTCGAGTTCCTCGGCGATTACGTGTACGCAATCGCGACCAATAGCTACGGCGCCGCCGTCTGGAACGACGTCCGCAACGCGGCCGATTGCCCGGCCATCGATGCCTACCGGCTGTCAGTTCAGACGGGAGGCACAGTCCCGCGTCCGGCACCGCAAATCGACTGCGCGCCGAACTTCGGTAACAGCGATATTTTCGGCTGGACGTCGGCTCCTTAAGCGGGTTGAAGCCGAGCAGGAGGGGCGGCTAACGCAGTCGCCCCTCGCTCGGCTATTCACTCAAGAAGTTCTTCCAAAAATGCGTCTGGGGAGCGGTGCCGGAGCCTATGCGGCGCGAGCGAGAAAAAGGCGTCGCTCGGTTCTGAGCTGTGGTGCCCACTCGATCTGGCTTGCGCCGGCGAACGTGAGGTAGGCGCGAAGCGCGTCGCGCATTGCGTCGACGAAGCCTTCGACGCGGCGCGGCGCGAAACCATCCTCCCACCAAAGGTTGAGGACGCGCACGCGGCCGTCGTCACGCTCGATGCGCGGCTCGATCCGGGCGACGAAACGGTCGCGGAAGACGACCGGAAGGACGTACCAGCCCCAGCGCCGCTTCGCCGGCGGGTGGAAAAGCTCCCACACGTAGTCGAAACCGAACAGCGATCCGAGGAGAGCGCGGTCCCACACGAGTGGGTCGAACGGCGGGAGGAACGCCACGGACGGCGGCGCCTCCGGCGGCGCTTCCAGGAGTCGGGCCTCGTCGCGCAGGACGAAGCGCCTGCCGCGCACGCCCTCGACCTCGACGGGAACGAGCTCCCCCTCTTCGACGAGATGCTCGCGCAACGCGGTCCGACCCGGATGCTGCGGTCGCTCTGGGTCCGGCTTCGCGGGGCCGAGGCCGCCGAAGATGTCGCCGCCGCTGCCGATGCCGAGCAGGCCGTGCGCGCGATAGCGAGATAGGAGCTTGTGTCGCAGTTGTTCGCGTAGCGAAACCTTGTGCGCGAGGACGTCGGCAGGCAACAGTCGCTCGATGAGGTCGTAGTAGCGGCGGTTGCCGTCGCGTCGGGCGAGACCGAGCACGCCGGTGAAGCAGTACGCCTCGAGCACCGCCCGCACGACGTTCGTCGGCATTCCGAACCAATCCGTCGTCGGCCCCCGCTCGCGCTTGAAGTCCGACGACGCGAGCGGTCCGTCGACGCGAATTCGCTCGAGCACGTGCTCGGCTACGGCGCGGTTTTCGGCGAGGATGGTCGCGTAGTTGCGGCTCCAAACTCCGCGGAACCACGGAAACTCGCTCGTCAGGGCGAACGACAGACCTTTGTTGTACACCTCGAAGATCTCGCGCTGCTGGTAGGCGCGCTCGCACCAGGCGGGGTCGTAGTCCGCGACACGTGCGTGCAGTACAAGATCGTGGTTGCGTCCGGCGACCGCGATCGGGTCGAACTGAACCGAGCCGAGGCGGCGAACGACCTCACGGACAGCATCAACACCACCTTCGAGCGAACGCGCCGGTGCGAGGAAGTGGCGGGCGACGAGGAACCGCCGAGCGGCGTGTGCCGGAACCCTCATGGCGCGTGAGGCTAGTCGAGCTGTACGCGAAGAACGTGCCTGAGCGGGAGCTGGACTTCGGCGGCAACGCGGAACTGTGGAAAAACCCGCCTCCGGCATCCGCGATTGGCCGGATGTGGGGAAGCAGGTAGTCCGCGAACCTTTACGGCGTCCCGTTTGACTCTGGGACTACGGTAACTGCGGCAAGGAGGCCGGCGATGCCAACCACCCTTACACGGCAACGTTTCCTTCAATACGGCGCGGCCGGAGGCGCAGCGCTGTTCCTGCCGTGGGCACGAACCCCAGCGGCGAGCGCCGCGCCGGGCCTGAAACTGACGAAGTACCTGGATCCGGTGCCATTGCCGGGTGCGGGAATCGTGGTCGCCACCCCGAGCGGGACGAACGAGTACGCGTTCGTCCAAAAGGAGATCAGCAGGCAGCTGCACCCGCAGCTTCCGCCGACGCCACTGTGGGCCTACGACGACGGCTCCGGGCTCGCGGGCCAGGCGGGCTCGTTCGGGATGGCCGTGGTCGGCCACAGCGGAACAGCCCTCGATGTGAGCTTCGAGAACAACCTGCCCTCGACGTACCCGGACTGGATCCCGGTCGACACGCAGCTCACGCCGACGCACGACAAGGTGGTGAGGCTGATGACCCACCTGCACGGCGGCTTCGTCGCTGCAGCGAGCGACGGCAACCCGGCGGTGACTCCGAACGGATTCGTCAACGGCGAGACCCAGCACGTCCACTACACCAACCAGCAGCCGCAGATGCCGGCCGAGCTGCTCTGGTTCCACGACCACGGCCTCGGCGCCACCCGGCTGAACGTCTTCGCCGGGCTGGCCGCCGCCTACATCCTCTACGACGAGTCCGACACCGGCGGGCCCGACAACGCGAACGGGCTGCCGTCGGGGCCGTACGAGATCCCGCTGGTCGTCCAGGACCGACAGTTCAACGCGGACGGCACGTTCCTCTACCCGACCAGCGATATCTCGGGCGTAACCTGGATCGGCGAGTACTTCGGCGACGTCATGCTCGTCAACGGCAAGGTCTGGCCATTCCTGGAGGTCGAGCCGCGCCTGTACCGGTTCCGGATCCTGAACGGCTGCAACGCACGCATCCTCAACCTCGACATCGGCGGCGCGCGAATGTGGCAGATCGGTGCCGAGGGCGGCATGTGGGACCAGCCGGTGCCGGTGACGCAGCTGGTGCTCGCGCCAGCGGAGCGGGCGGACGTGCTGGTCGACTTCAGCCAGATCCCGGCCCGGACGACGCACGTGAAGAACAGCAAGCCACCGTCGCCGGTCTCGAATCCGGCGCCGCCGTTGGCGGCGGTGATGCAGATCCGGGTGGGGAAGACGACGCCGGTGGCGCCGTCGATCCCGACGACCCTCGTCGGCGGCCGGAGGGCAGACCTGCACGATCCGGTAAGGACTCGCTACATCACCCTCAACGAGATCGACGTCGATGAGCCGAGCTGGTTCTTGAACCTGAATGGCGTCCACTTCGAGGACGGTCCCGTGACGGAGGCGCCAGAGGTCGGGACGGTCGAGGACTGGGTCTACGTGAACGTGACAGGGGACACGCACCCGATGCACACCCATCTTGTCACCTTCCAGGTGGTGGGCCGGACGCCGTTCGACGCAGCGGCGTACGAGGAGGCCCACGAAGGCCCGAACGGCGTCCCGGGCGGAATCGACCCGACCCCGTTCGCCACGGGTCCGATGGAGTCCCCGGACCCGAGCGAACGCGGCTTCAAGGACACGGTCAAGGCGAACCCCGGCTACTTCACCACCGTCCGGGCGAAGTTCGAGCTGCCAGCAGGCGTGACGGCCCCGCAGAGCTATGTCCACCACTGCCACATCGTCGAGCACGAAGACAACGACATGATGCGGCCGTTCACGGTCAACCCATAGCGACCGTCGCGAGTCGGTGGAGCTGGTTGCGAATGCTCCAGCGGGAGGCGCTGTGGTCGATCCATCGGTGCCATCGTGGATGCGACCGCGCGATTCGACGGCCGGTGGTCTGGATGCGGTAGAAGCGGCGCTTGCTGAGCACAAGCAGGACCGGGGGCCGGCCCTCAAGGTTCAGTGGGCGCCGGGCCTCGGCAAGTCGAGAAGCACCGACTCCATGGTTGGCGGTCGCCGCCCGACGCCCGCAAGAGAAGCGGCGCCGAGACGCGTGGTCGGATGTGGTCGGCTCGATCCGAGTCGATCCGCCAGCTGGTCGATGCGCCACCGGGTAGCGGTGCCACCCCCGCACAACGGAAACACTCCTTGGTCGTTTTGTGACCGCGGTATGCGGGGTCGCCCTCGCCGGCGATCGCAATCAGGCCCGATCTAAATCGGGCCGGCCGTTACTTGTGAACTCGATCTCTACATTTTGGCATTACTATCAGCGGCCATACATACGGGGAGAGGAGGTCTTGCACCATGCGAGCAAAACGCCACCTTGCGGTCTTCGCTCTGGTGTTGATCGGGCTCGCGCTCCCGGCGCTAGCGGCTGCGGACGAGAATCCGATCGAGGGGAGCGAGTACGGCCATCTATCGGGCCAACTCGCCCAACTGCTTGGCAGCGGAGGCGGCGCAGGAGGGGGATCGCTTCCTAACAGCACGTGCACGGCGAGTGGGGACCCCACCGCGAACATCGACATCAGCTGTGACGATCCGGTCTCGCCGGACAACGAGACGCCGATCGCCACCGATCCGACGAACCCGGACCACTTGCTGGCCGGCTCGAACGACTACTTCCTGACCTTCAAGGGCTCGATCATCCAGGAGCGAGTGCCGACCGGCTTCTTCACGTCGTTCGACGGCGGCAAGACCTGGACAGACGGCCAGATTCCGATGGGGAACGGGGCAAGCAGCGGAAACGGAGATCCCTCGCCTGCGTTTGACGCGAAGTTCGGCACCGCGCATATGGCGCAGCTGAGCGCCGCAGCCGGGGAGCGCGGGCCCTTTTTCGGTCATATCGACGTCTCCGTCTCGACCTCCAACGATGGTGGCTTGACCTGGAAGCCTCCGGTCACGGTCGCGACGGGCCACGCCTCGATCAGTCCGTCAGCGAACGGCGTCTTCCTCGACAAGGAGTGGCTCTCGGCGGACAACTACCCGTCCTCGCCGCACTATGGGCGGCTCTACCTGAGCTGGGACCAGCTCGAGTTCAGCAAGGGCGTCTTCCTGCGCTCGCCGGTTGTCCTCTCCTATTCCGACAACGCCGGCAAGACGTGGTCGAGGCCGCAGGAGATCTCGGGCTCGAATCCGACCTTTTGCACGGCGAATCAAGGCCCCGTCGGCCCGGCCGGAGCCTGCGACGAGAGCTTCTTCTCCTATTCGGCGGTAGAGCCGAACGGCGATGTCGTCGTCGGCTTCATCAACCAGCAGCACGCGGCAGCCTGGGAGGAGCCGAACGAGTTCGAGGACCAGGTGATGACGGTCACCTCGCATGACGGAGGTGTGCATTGGGATGCGCCCGTGCACGTCGCAGATCTCGAAGACGGCGGCATCGAGGGCATC
>JBKOYZ010000108.1:0-4069 GCA_046725655.1 Actinomycetota bacterium
CAGCAGCTCGCTCGAGGTGGTGCGGTCGGTGTCGAGCTCCTCGAACTGTCCATCTCGTTGCGGGTAGTAGTTGCTGGTGTCGATCACCACTTTGCCCGCGACCGCCTCGTTCGGGAGCTCGCGGTAACGACCGAACGGCACCGAGACGACGACGACCTCACCGAACCGCGCGGCCTCGTCGGCGGTCATTGCCTGTGTTCCGCCATTGAGCTCCTCGACCAGGCCCGCCAACGTCTCCGGACTACGCGAGTTGCTGACCGCGACGTCATGCCCGGCAGCGACGAAGTGCCTGGCAAGCGTGCCGCCGATCTTGCCCGCGCCGATGATCCCGATCTTCATCCCGACTCCTCCTTCGCGCGATCTCTGTTATCGGGGGACAACTGCCGATCTCGAGGCGTATTCCATTCTCGTGTGTCAGGGGATACGACGTCTCCGAGGAAGCAGCGGCATGTCGGCCGGGCGGCGCTCGCGGGCAGCTAGACCTGGGGGAGACGGGCACCCGTCCGTGCAGGACGGGCGCCCGTTCGTGCCGGTGGAGCTACTTCGGGACTGGGAAGCTGACGACGCTCCGGTTCCCGTCCTTGTCGATGGCGCGAACGCCGAAGAGGAAGTTGTCCTTGGTGATCCCCTTGACGGTGTAGCTCGTAACGTTTCCGACCTCGATCGTGTGCTGCCAGTACGGCGCGGTCGTGTCGCGGTAGACGATCTCGTAGCCCGCCAGGTCAGGCTCGCTGTTGGGCTGCCACTCGAGCGTGGTGTCGACGGTCAGCGTCGCGGCCTCGACCTTGACGCCCTGGGGCGCTGCGGGGCCGTTCGCAAGCGCCGCCAGCGAGGCGAGGTTGACCCTCGTCACGTTCGCCGTGTAGCCGAAGTCGACGAACTGCGATAGGTCGCCGAACTGGACGCCGTTCTCGACGCGGACGTTCTGGTGCTCGTGCCGGTAATCCTCGTTCGGCTCGGTGAGCCTCACCGCCGGATAGCGCTGGTCGAGGAACGGCCCGTTGTCGCTCCCGCGAAGGAATCGGTCGCGCCGGTAGATGATCCAGACGTTCATCTTGGGCACTGCGGCCTGGGCGGCCTCGCGCATGAAGCGTGCGAGCTCGCGCGGCGGCGTGTCGTTCTCGCCGCCCATCGTCCGCCTGGTCGCTGCCTCCTGCGGAGTCTCGTCCGGCCACGGCCCCTGCGCGAACAACCGAACGTCGCGGCGGTCGCGGACGCCGTTCTGGCCGAGGCTGCTGCCGATGATGTCGTTCGAGAACATCCCTGCGATGTTCATCCCCGCTGCTTTGGCCTGTTGCGCGAAGTGAATCGAGCCGAAGGTGCCTTGCTCCTCGCCGGCAAACGCGGCGAAGATGATCGTTGCGTCGAAGGAGTGCTTCGACATCACCCGCGCCAGCTCCAACACTGCGGCGACCCCGGAGGCGTCGTCGTCGGCGCCCGGCGCGTCGCAGGTGAAGTCGAGCACGTCGGTGCAGCGGGAGTCGATGTGACCGCTAACCAGGTAGACGCGGTTGGCCGACTCCGGCTGCGCCCCGTGCAGCGTCGCGATCACGTTCGTGACCGCCACGGGGCTGGGGTTCCGCGGGCCGGGCGGCTGGATGAAGGTCTGCTTCTCGACCGTCAGCCGGCCGTTCGATGCAGCCGCATACTGCTGGAACTGGTCGTAGATCCAGTTCGTCGCGGCGCCAATCCCGCGGTTCGGGTCCGTCTGCGACGACAGCGTATGGCGCGTCCCGAAGCCCGCCAGAGTGTTGATCGAGTTCTCGATCCTGGCGGCGCTGACCTCGTGCACCATCTTGCGCACATCGCCGGAAACATGCGAGGCCGCCTTGGCGTGCTGGTGGCCGCCGCCCGCTGAGCTCGAGGCGAGCGCCAGCGCGGACAACACCCCGGCGAGGCAGGTGCATGCGGCTGCGAGCACGACGTATCGCAGCTTTCTCATCGTCCCCTCCTGAAAGAAATGACTGGACGGGAAGCCGCTACCCGTCTGCAGGAGGTTCTATGCGTCCACGCGCCTCGCTACGGAAGAATGAAGTCGGCGGCACCTAGATCGCCGCCGAGCCGGGCCCGGCGCCTATTCCTTCTCATCCGGAGTGGTGTTACTGTCGGGAGGCTTCGACCTGCGGCAACGGGGAGGGCGGCTAACCCGTGAGACACGGCACGTTCGATCGACGGATGAAGGCCCAGGGGGCGTCGAAGCCCGCAGGAGCCAACGTGGGTAACGCCGGCAAGTCTCGCCGTCGTTCTCTGCTCACGATGCGTGCTTACGCGTTGGCAATCATCCTTGCGGGGCTTGCCACCGGCCTGCCGCATGCCTCGAGCGCAGCGTCGGACCAACCCGGAGCCGTCAGCCGCCCGTGGATCGCGGCGGCGCCGCCGCCGGTACCGACTATCGACGCGGCGCCAGGACTCGTCAGCAACAGCACCAGCCCGACGTTCGCTTTCTCGGATGCGGACCCCGGCGTCACGTTTGATTGCCGTCTCGACAAAGGCGCGTTTCCGCCATGCACGAGCCCCAAGGCCTACGCAAGTGTTGCCGAGGGGCCGCACACGTTTTACGTGAAAGCCGTCGACGCGTTGGGAAACGAGAGTGGGGCGGCCTCCTACTCGTGGACGATCGACACCACGCCGCCCCCGACGCCGACGATTTCCAGTGGGCCTGCGAATCCAAGCGGTTCGAGCAACGCACACTTCGTCTTCTCCGATGCAGAGTCGGGCGTGAGCTTCGCGTGTCAGCTCGACGGCGCCGCATACGCGCCCTGTTCGAACCCTCAGGACTACACGGTTGCCGACGGTGACCACACGTTGGTTGTCGAGGCCAACGACGCCGCGGGCAACTCGAGCGGCCCGTCCGCGCCGTACAGCTGGACGGTTGACACCGTGAATCCGATCGTCATGCTCGGCGACAAACCGCCGCCTCTCACGAACCAGAGGACGGCGAACTTCAGCTTTACGTCGAGAGCGGGCAGCACGTTCGAGTGCGCACGGGACGGAGGTGTCTTTGCCTCTTGCGTCAGCCCGCTTGTCTACGCGGGCCTCGGGGATGGTTCTCACGTCTTCTCAGTGCGCGCCAGGTCGCCTGTTAGCAACACCGGCCCGACGACCTCGTACCAATGGATCATCGACACCGTTCCGCCGGAAACATCCATCGTCTCGACTCCCCCCGCGACGAGCACCGATGCTTCTGCGAGCTTTAACTTCAGCAGCAGCGAGGCGGGCTCGACATTCGCTTGCAGCCTCGACGCGGCGGGGTTCTCGCCTTGCGCCTCCCCGCAAGCCTATGTTGGGCTCGGCGACGGCGGCCACACGTTCCGCGTTGCAGCTGTGGACGCAGCCGGAAACAGCGATGCCTCCCCGGCCTCGTACTCGTGGCAGATCGTCGGTGTCGGGCCCGCGACGACCGATCACACGCCGCCCGGGAACGTCACGCGCCTGAGGCGACGTGTCGGTTACGGCCTTCTCCGGCTTGCGTGGACGCCCCCGGCCGATTCCGATTTCGATCACGTCGAGGTCTTGGTCGCGACGAGCCCAAAGAGTCGGCCGACCACGGTGGTGTACAAGGGCAGGGGCGGTAGATACACGAACGTGCATTTCAAAAACGGGCAGTACTACCGCTACGCCGTCGTGAGCTACGACCACGCCAGGAACGCCTCGCGGGGCGCGACGCTCGTCGTCCGGCCCAGCGTCCTCATGCGCGCGCCGCCCGACGGCCGCGTCGTGAGGCGGCCGCCCTTGCTCAGGTGGACGGCGATCTCAAAGGCGACCTACTACAACGTTCAGCTGTACTACGGAACGCAGAAGGTCTTGAGCGCCTGGCCGAACGTAGAGAAGCTCGCCGTGAGGCGGAGGTGGGTCTACACCGGCCGTCGCTTTGCGCTGAAGAATGGTCTCTACACCTGGTACGTCTGGCCCGGCTTCGGGCTCCGTTCGAAGGGCGTCTACGGGCAACTGCTCGGCCAGAGCACCTTCACGGTCCGCTGAGTCCAAGTTCAGTTCGGCGAAGCCCGTAGAGCGCGTCTAGCGGGTCGTTCGCGCCTCGTTCGAGCCACTACGGAATAGCGATAACCCC
>JBKOYZ010000071.1:0-3340 GCA_046725655.1 Actinomycetota bacterium
CCGCAGCTACATCAAGAAGGCCGCCGAGGCGATCTACAAGGAGCTCGTCCGCCGCAAGATCGCGGTCGAGAAGCGGCGCCCGGACGGCCGTGGCACCGAGGACATCCGGCAGATCACCTGCGAGGTCGGCGTCGCCCCGCGCCCGCACGGCTCGGCGCTCTTCACGCGGGGCCAGACGCAGATCATGACCCTGCTCACGCTCGGCACCGCGAAGGAGGGCCAGCGGATCGACGACCTCTCGCTGGAGCAGGAGCGCAGGTTCATGCATCACTACAACTTCCCGCCGTACTCGGTCGGCGAGACCGGCTTCATGCGCGGCCCGAAGCGCCGTGACATCGGCCACGGCGCGCTCGCGCAGCGGGCCCTCGAGCCGATGATCCCGAGCGTCGAGGAGTTCCCGTACACGATCCGGCTCGTCTCGGAGACGCTCGAGTCGAACGGCTCCTCGTCGATGGGCTCGGTGTGCGGCTCGACGCTCGCGCTGATGGATGCGGGCGTGCCTATCAAGGCGCCGGTCTCCGGGATCGCGATGGGCCTCGTCAAGGAGGGCGACGAGTACACGATCCTCACCGACATCCAGGGCGCGGAGGACCACCTCGGCGACATGGACTTCAAGGTCGCCGGCACGCGAGACGGGATCACCGCGCTGCAGATGGACATCAAGATCACCGGCGTCACGCAGGAGATCCTCCGCAACGCGCTCCAGCAGGCGAAGCGCGCGCGCGAGTTCATCCTCGACAAGATGCTCGAGGCGATTCCCGAGCCGCGGCACGAGCTCGCCGGCCATGCACCGCGCATCTCTTCGGTCAAGATCGACCCCGAGAAGATCGGGATGGTGATCGGGAAGGGCGGCGAGACGATCCGCTCGCTCGAGGCCGACCACGACGTCCAGATCGACATCGAGGAGGACGGCAACGTCCTCATCTACGCGACCGAGGGCGACAAGGCCGACGCCGCCATCTCCGCGATCACGGCGCTGACGAAGGAGCCGGAGGTCGGCGACCAGTACACGGGCAAGGTCGTCAAGACGACGCAGTTCGGCGCGTTCGTCGAGCTGACGAAGGGCACGGACGGGCTGCTGCACGTTTCCAACGTCGGTCCGGGCCGCGTGGGCCACATCGAGGACGTGATCATGCGCGGTGACGTGCTGGACGTCCTCGTGCAGGAGGTCGACAAGGAGCGCGGCCGGATCGGCCTCAAGCTGATCGCCAAGCACGAGAACGGCAACATGGTTCAGCCCGAGGAGCTGATCGAGCGCGCGAAGAACGCGCCTCCGCGCGAGGAGCGCGAGGAACGCCCGCGCGATCGCCGCGGCGGCCGGGGCGGCCGCGGGCGCGACCGCGAGCGGCGCTAGCGTGGTCTAGGTGTGCTGGGGGAACCTCCCGGTTCCCCCAGACCCCCCTCCACTGGTCCGCTTTCAGCGGACAGGCGGTGTGCGCCCCCGCATCCGTGGTTTTCCGCGAGCCGACTCGGACCGGCTACTGATGCGGGGGCGGACGCACGCGTCGATACCTTTGGAGGTATGGCTCGTACCAAGGTCCCGCCGACGCGGGTTCAGGCACCGCGCAGGCGCACCGACGCGCGGCGACGTCCCGCGGCAACGCGGCCCGCGCCCGCGCCGCCGCTCCTAACGTCTCCGCGCCGGCTATACGGCGCGGCAATGGCCGTGGCGGCGCTCGCGGCGGCCGTCCTGATCCTCGCCAGTCAGATCTCGGTGCACCGCGGGGAGCAGAAGGCCACGGCCGGGACCGGAATCACCGGCGTGGCCGAGACCGCCGCCCTCTTCCGCGGAATCCCCCAGGACGGAACGACTCTCGGGCGGGCCGATGCGCCCGTGACCATGGTCGAGTACGCCGACCTTCAGTGCCCGTTCTGCGGCGCGTACGCACGCGACGTGCTGCCGACGATCGTCCGCGACTACGTGAGGACTGGCAAGGTGCGGCTCGTCTACCGCGGGCTCGCGTTCATCGGCCGCGATTCCGAGACGGCGCTTCGAACCGCTCTCGCTGCGGCGCCCCAGCACAAGCTCTGGAACATCGCCGATCTGCTCTTCCGTAACCAGGGTGCAGAGAACGCCTGGATCGACGACGCCCTGCTCCGCGACGTGGTGACTGCCGCGGGCGCGAATGCGGCGCCTGTGTTCGCGTCCCGTGACAGCGCCTCGGTCACGCGCGCGATCGAGGCGGCACAACGGCAGGCGGCTGCAGACGGCGTGCGCGGTACGCCGACGTTCATGGTCGGCCGGACCGGGGGCACGCTCAAGCCGCTCCCGCTCACGTCGCTGGACATCGGCGCCTTCCGAGCGGCGATCGAGGACCAGCTGCGATGAGCCAGGCGCGGCTGAGGACAGCGGTCGCCGCGCTCGCGCTCGTCGGCGTGGCGATCGCCGGCTACCTCACGTACGTCCACTACGCGGGCGTGTCGATCACGTGCTCGACGGGCGGCTGCGAGACGGTGCAGCACTCACGCTACGCGGAGATCTTCGGCGTGCCGGTGGCGCTGCTGGGGCTGCTCGCGTTCGTGGGGATCCTCGCGAGCGCGATCCACGGTGGGATCGAGGGCCGGGCCGCGACGCTATCGATCGCACTCGCCGGCGTTGCGTTCGCCGCCTACCTCCTCGTCGTTCAGCTCGCCGTCATCGGCGCCGTCTGCGAGTGGTGCGTCGCGAGCGACGCCGTGACGACGCTGATCGCGGCGCTGGCGCTGTTCGCGGCGCGCGAGGACGTCCGGCGGCCCCACATGCGCTAGCTCGCAGCAGCCGTCAGATGACGATGTGGCCGGAAACGTCCTGGCCCAACGCGAGCGCGACGGCCTGGGCGCGGCTGCGAACATCCAGCTTGCCGAGGATCCGCTGGATATGCGTCGCTACCGTCTTCGGGCTGATCACGAGCTTGCTCGCGATCTCGTCCTGGCGGTAACCCTCCGCGAGTAGATCGAGGACCTCGTGCTCTCGCTGGGTCAACGTCGCCAGCCTGGCGTTTTGCGACGCGACGTCGCCGTTCACGCTCGGCCGCTCGGCCAGGCGGCGGACTCTGGCGACGAGCTCGCCCGGATCAACGGGTTTGACGAGGTAATCGTCGGCTCCGACGAGCAGCCCCGCGGCGACATCGAGCCCCTCGGTGCGCTCGCCCGAGACGAAGACGATCGGCAACTCCGCGCCGTGGAGCTCGCGAAGCTGGCGGCAGACCTCGTATCCGTTCAGGCCGGGCAGCTGAACGTCGAGCAGGACTGCGGCCGGCTGCTCTTCCGCAGCCGCGGAAACTGCCGAATCACCGGTTTCGAACTCGCGGGTGTTGTAGCCCGCCCGCTCGAGAACGCCGGCTACGAAGGATCGGAACCC
>JBKOYZ010000160.1:0-14328 GCA_046725655.1 Actinomycetota bacterium
CGCCGCGTACGGGGTTCGTGAGGGCACCCACACCCTCGATCTCGATCGTCACCTCGTCGCCCGGCTGAAGCCAGACCTGCGGGTCTCGGAACGCGCCCACGCCGGCCGGCGTTCCCGTCGCGATCAGGTCGCCCGGCTCGAGCGTGATCGCCTGGCTGATGTGCGCGACGATCTCGGCGACCGAGAAGATCATGTTCGCGGTCGTCGAGTCCTGCAGGGCCTCGCCGTTGACGAGCGCGCGAATGACGAGCGCCTGCGGGTCGGGGACGTCGCCCGCCGGCACGAGCTCGGGCCCGACTGGACAGAACGTGTCGAGCGACTTGCCCCGCACCCACTGCCCGTCCGAGAACTGGAGGTCGCGCGCGGATACGTCGTTGAGGCAGAGGTAGCCGGCAACGGCCTCGAGCGCGTTCTCCGGCGAGGCGCCGCGCACACGCTCGCCGATCACCACGCCCAGCTCGGCCTCGTAGTCGACCTGCTTCGTGACGGGCGGGATCACGATCGGCTCGCCGGGACCGATCAGCGTGTTCGGCCATTTCGCGAACAGCAACGGTGCCGCGGGCAGCTCCGTTCCCTGCTCTTCGGCGTGGTCCCGGTAGTTCAGGCCGATGCAGACGATCTTCTGCGGCCGGTCGATCGGAAGAGCCACGGCGCGCGACGCTACAAGATCAGCACGTGCACGTCGCCCGGACCGTGCACGCCGACCGCGAGCCGCTGCTCGATGTCTGCGCTGCGGCTCGGCCCGGTGACGATCGCGAGCGCGCTCGGCAGATCGGTTCCGAGGCGGGCGAACAGCTCGTCGAGGCCGGGCAGGACCCGTTCGCGCTCGACGACGGTCCAGTGCGTGAACGGGAGCAACGATTTCGCGCGGGGCTCCTCGGGCGAGGCCGCGAGGACGACGCTGCCGCTGTCGGCGAGCGCGTAGAGAGCCCGCGAGGGCTCCTCCGGCGGCTCGCCCTCGCGATGGACGCTGAACCCGGCCGCGGCGGCGTTCTCGGCGAAGAGCTCGACGAGATCGTTCATCGTCGGCGGTCGCGGAAGCGGCGGCGGGCGAGCCGGGGCAGAGAGCGCTGCGAGGACCAGGAACGGCCGGGGCCGGGCAGCCGCGCGGCCAGCGGCGCGCCGAGACGCGCAGCCGCCGTCGAGAGCCGGTACCCGAACGGCGTCGACCAGGCGAGCGCCCACAGTCGGAACGCCGTCCGCTCCCACAGCGGGGCCACGCCCTCGGCGACCAGGTCGCGCCGCAGGTCGAGCAGCAGCTCGTGCAGCGGGATCTTGACCGGACACGCGTCCGTGCACGCGCCGCAGAGCGACGACGCGTGCGGCAGTGCCGGGGCGCGCTCGAGGCCGACCAGGAGCGGCACGAGCACGGCGCCCATGGGGCCGGAGTAGACGGGCCCGTAGGCGTCGCCGCCCGACTTCCGGTAGACCGGGCAGACGTTCAGGCATGCGCCGCAGCGGATGCAGCTCAGCATCTCGCGGTAGCGACCGCGCCGCAGCTGCGAGCGGCCGTTGTCGAGCACGATCACGTGCAGCTCGTCGGGCCCGTCGTGCTCGCCGGGGCGGCGCGGGCCCGTGAGAACGGTCGTGTACGTCGTCAGCCGCTGTCCGGTCGCGCTCCGGGCGAGCAGCTGGAGGAGCACGGCGAGGTCGCGCGTCGTCGGCACGAGCCGCTCCATGCCGAGGATGACGACGTGCGTGCGCGGTAGCGCACTGACGAGCCGGCCGTTGCCCTCGTTCGTGACGAGCACGATCGAGCCGGTCTCGGCGACGGCGAAGTTCGCGCCGGTGATGCCGACGTCGGCGCTCTCGAAGACCTCGCGCAGCTGCCGCCGCGCCGCCGCCGTCAGCTCCTCGAGCTCCGGTCGCAGCTCGGTCCCGTCGACGGCGCCGAGCAGCGCTGCGACGTCCTCGGCTGTCTTCTCGATCGCGGGAGCGACGATGTGAGCCGGGTGCTCGCCGGCGAGCTGGAGGATGTATTCGCCGAGATCCGTCTCGACGACACGGAGGCCGTCCTGCTCGAGCGCCTCGTTCAGGCCGATCTCCTCGCTCGCCATCGACTTCCCTTTCGCCACCAGCTTGGCGCCGCGAGCGCGGCAGATCTCGCGGATCGCCGCGGTCGCCTCCTCGGCGTCGGCGGCGAAGTGGATCTGCCCGCCGCGCTGCTCGAGCGCCCGCGAGAACTCGTCGACGTACCGGTCGAGGTCGGCGATCGTCTGCTGCCTGATCTCGCGGCCGCGCTCGCGCAGCTCCTCGACGTCGGGCAGCAGCCCCCACGCGGCGAGACGCGCGTCGCGGAGCCGCGCGGTTGCCGCGTCGAGCGCCTGCTGTGTGTGCGGGTTCTGAAGCACGCCGGCCGCCGAGCTCCGGAATCGCTCGCGCGGCTGCCCGAGCGCGCTCAAGCCACCCCTTGCGCGAGCGCGGTCGCGAGGTGGACGACGCGTGGTCCGCCGATGCGCTCCGCTCGCCCGCGCAGCTGCATCAGGCAGCCGGGATCGGCGGTGACGAGCGCTTCCACCGCCCCCGCGCCTGCGAGCTTGTCGTCGGCCATCGCAGCCGAGATCTCCGGCTGCCGCACCGAGAACGTGCCGCCGAACCCGCAGCAGAGGTCGGGCCGCGGCAACGCGGCGACCACCGCGCCCGATCGCTGGAGCAGGCGCCGCGGCGCCTCGGCGATCCCAAGCTCACGCAGCATGTGGCACGAGTCGTGGTAGGCGACCGTCCGGCCGTCGTTCGTCCCGCCCGGCTCGAGGCCGCGGGCGTCGAGAAACGCGGACAGCTCCCGAACCTCGAACTGCTCGACGTCGAGCAGCTCCGGCAGGTAATGGGAGAGCATCGTTGCGCAGGAGCCCGACGGCACGACCACCGGGGCGTCGCGCGAGAACGCGCGCACGAAACCGCGGGCGACGCGGCGGGCCGCCGCTGTGTGACCGGCGTTGAACGCCGGCTGGCCACAGCAGACTTGACCACGCGGGAACTCGACCTCGCAGCCGGCGGCGCGGAGCAGGTGCTCCGCGTCCCCGACCGCGTCGGGGAAGACCAGATCGCCGAGGCACGTCGCGAAGAGCTGGACGCGCAGCGGCGCCTACCGCTCGACGTGCTGCGAGCCGCCGTCCTCGCCGAGCACGAGGTCGCGCTCGCGGTCGGGCACGTGGTCGAGCGGCACCGGTGCGAGCGCCTCGAAGAACGTGACACCGCCCTCGGAGTAGAGCTCGTGCTCGACGCCGCGGTTCATCACGCAGACGTCGCCCGCGGTGAGATGGCGCCGGTCGTCGCCGACGGTGATGTCGACCTCGCCGTCGACGATCACCATCACCTGCTCCGCGTGCTCGTGCGCGTGCCGCTCGACCGACTTGCCTGGGTCGTAGCTGACGCGGCAGAGCAGCACCTGTTCGCCGCCGATCGCGTGCAGCCTGACCCCGGGAAAGAGCTCGAAGGAGTCGATCCCGTTCCAGGTGCGGAACGGGGAGACGTCCTGCGCCGCGCTACTCATCCGGGAGCAGGAAGCCCTCGCCGTCGGCGCCCTTGCCGCGATTCTCAGAGACCGCCGCGATCGAGATCTCCTCGTCGTAGACGACGTGCTTGCCGTCTCGGCGCGGCTCCTTCCGCTCCTCGAGCGCGTTCAGCACGCGCTCGGGCGTCGCGGGCGCTTCGGTGATCCAGACCCCGAGCGCGTCGTGAATCGCAGACATGATCGCCGGCGGCTGCGCGTTGTTCGCCATCTCGCCGATCGCCTTGGCGCCGTAGGGCCCGTCCGCGGACGGGTGTTCGAGGATGACGTTGTCGAGCTCCGGCAGATCCTCGAGCGTCGGCGCGAGATAGGCGCCGAACTGCTCGCCGCGGTGCTCGACCGACGGGTAGTAGGGGTACGAGCTCTCGAGCAGGCCGAGGCCGAGGCCCATCATGGCCCCGCCCTCGATCTGTCCCTCGACCAGCGTCGGGTTGATCGCCCGCCCGACGTCGTAGACCTGGACGAGCTTCTCGACGCGCACCTCACCTGTCTCGTCGTCGACCTCGACCTCTGCGACACAGGCGGCGTACGAGATCGCCGAGTGCGGCGTGCTGTCCACCTCGCCGGTGTCGTCGTCGACGTTCGAATACGGCTTGAAGGCAGCGCCGGAGCCGGTGAGCAGGTCGCCGTGTGTCCACGTCGCCGCCGCTGCGACCTCGGCCAGGCCGAGCTTGCGGTCGGGCGCGCCCTTCGCCACCACCTCGCCGTCGGCGATCTCGAGGTCGGCGGCGTCGATCTCCATCTCTTTCGAGGCGATCTCGAGGATGCGCTCTCGCACCCGCTCGGCGGCGAAGCGCACGGCGTTGCCGCCGATGAAGGTGCCGCGGGAGGCGAAGGAGCCGGTGCAGATCGGCGAGGAGTCGGTGTTGGTGTTGTCCATCGTCACCCACTCGTAGGGGACGCCGATGGTGTCGGCGACGATCTGCGTGTGGACGGTTCTCGATCCCTGCCCGATGTCGACGGTGCCGGCGAAGACGTCGATGCGGCCGTCCGGCTTGACCTTGATCCAGGCCTGGCTGGGGTCGCCGTTCTGGTTCATCCCGGTCGGGTACTCGATCGTCGCGATGCCGCGACCTCGATGCTTCGCCATCAGGCCCCCCTTCCGTCGGTCTCGGCTCCGCCGTCGTGGGCGACGGAGGCCAGCAGGTGCTCGGGAAGCAGGTCGCCCGAGCGCGGCTCGTTCGTCATCTGCTTGAACTCGGGCGCCAGGTCGTAACCGATCCGGTCCGCGGCGGCGAGCACCACCGGCACCGTCGAGGGGTCGCTCAGCCGAACGCGGTTGGCAGAAAGGTCGCCGATCCGGTTCGCGTTCTTGAGCCGCAGCTCGAGCGGGTCGATTCCGAGCGTTTCCGCGATCCGGTTCATCTGGATCTCGGCGGCGTACGACACCGAGGTGACGCCGAATCCGCGCATCGCCGACGTCGGCGAGCGGTTCGTGTAGACGACGTAGCCGTCGAAGCGCAGGTTCGGGATCGTGTAGGCGCCGGTGTGGTGGAACGAGTGCTTCGTGACGCCGTACGAGGAGAACCGGGTGTACGCGCCGGCGTCGTGCAGCGTGATCATCTTCCGCCCGAGCAGCCAGCCGTCGCTCGTCACGGCGTCGGCGATCTCCATGTGCCACGGCGCGCGGGTCGACGAGCAGAGGAACTCCTCCTCGCGCGTCCAGCGCCACTTCACCGGCCGGTTCGCCTTCAGCGCGAGGAGCGCAGTGATCGTCTCGGTCGCGGTGTCGACCTTGCCGCCGAAGCCGCCGCCGACGGTGCCGCCCACGAACTTCAGCTTGTTGAGCGGCCACTCGAGGTGCGCCGCGACGACGCCCATCGAGAAGTACATCGCCTGCGTGCAGGAGTAGATCGTGAGCCGGCCGTCCGGCTCCGGCACCGAGAGGCCGACCTGGGGCTCAATCGGAAGCTGCTCGATCGCCTGCGGGCGATAGACGCCCTGCACGATCAGGTCGGCGCGCTCGAACGCGCCGTCGACGTCACCCTTGCGGATCCGGCGGCTCGTGTAGGGGCCGTAGTGCGGGAACGCGGCCCCCCACTGGTGGAACGGCTTCACGTCGGCGTCGAAGGCCTTGCGGATGTCCAACACCGGCTCCCGCTCCTCGAGCTCGACCTCGATCAGGTCGACGGCCGCGAGCGCAGTCGGCTCGTCCTCCGCGGCCACGACCGCGATCGGCTGGCCCTTGTAGCGCACGTCGTCCTCGGCGAGCAACGGCTCGTCGGCGGGAACTCCGAGCGCCTCGAGGTGCCCGTAGACGTTCTTGGGCACGTCCGTCTGAGTGATCACGGCGCGCACGCCCGGATGATTCTCCGCCTTGCTCGTGTCGAGGCGCTTGATTCCGGCGTGCGGATGCGGCGACCGGAGGGCCTTCGCCCAGAGCGTCCCCGGAATCCGGACGTCGTCGACGAAGCGCGTCCGGCCGGTGACGTGGCCGACGCCGTCGTAGCGGGGAAGTCGTGCGCCGACAGCTTTCATGCGGGGCTCCCTGGGACGAGGACTTCCGGTTCGCGACGGCTGGGGCCGGTCGCGCCGGCTTCGAGGGCGGCCTCGGAGACGTCGCCGCGCGCGGCCGCCTCGACGGCGGCGACGATCTTCACGTAGCCGGTGCAGCGGCACATGTGCCCGGCGAGCGCCTCGAGGATCTGCTCGCGGCTCGGGCTCGGGTTGCGCTCGAGCAACGCCGTGGCGGCGAGGACGAAGCCGGGGGTGCAGAAGCCGCATTGCAGGCCGTATTGCTCGTAGAACGCCGCCTGCACCGGCGAGAGCTTCCCGGGCTCCCCGAGTGCCTCGACCGTGGTGACGGTCGCACCGTCCACGGCGACGAGCGGCGTCAGGCAGGAGCGTCTCGGCTCGCCGTCGACGAGCACCGTGCACGCCCCGCAGCCGCCCTGCTGGCAGCCGGCCTTCGGGCTCGTGATCCCGAGCTCCTCGCGAAGCGCGTTCAGCAGCGTGTCCAGCGGGGCCGTCGAGAGCTCCCGCTCGATTCCGTTGACGGTCAGCCGCATCGAGTTCCTTTCGCTACGAGAGATCTCCGAGAGCGCGGGCCACCAGGGACGGCAGCACCCGGCGCCGGTAGTCGGCCGAGGCGACCGCATCGTCGTGCAGGTCGAGGTCGTCCAACGCCTTCTGGGCACCGTCTTCGGGCGATTCCCCGCCCGCGAGCGCCTGCTCGACCGCCGCGGCCCGGACCGCGCGCGGCCCGGCGCCGGCGATCGCAACGCGGACCCCGTCCGCCGTCTCCGCGACGGCGACGCTGAGAATCGTGTACGCGTGGGCGTGCGGGCGGCGGACGGACGCGGTCGCCGCACGCTTGGGCTCGTCGACCTCGATCTCGAGCACGAGCCTTCCGCCCGGACCGGCCGCGAGGAATTCGTCTACCGAGTCGCTCCGTTCGCCGCCGGCGCCGGCCGAGCGGATGCGCGCGTCCAGCGCTAGCAACGGTGCCTGCAGATCGCCGCGGGAGATAGTCTCGGCCGCAGGTGCGCAGAGGTTGCCGCCGATCGTCGCCTGGCGCCGCACCTCCCCGTCACCCACGTGGGCGGCGAACTTCGCCAGCGGCTCGGGCGCGCCCTCGACGAGGGCGGAAACCGGCGTCGCGGCGCCGATTCGGTACGTCTTGCCCGAGCGCTCGATCCGGTCGAGCCCGGCCCGCCCGAGGTACAGCGTGCGCTCCGGACGCACCCGGCCGAGCTTGATCTCGGGCATGACGATCGTTCCGCCCGCGAGCACCGTCACGCCCGCTCCGTCGCCGAATGCAGCCGCGGCGTCCTCTGCGGAGGTGGGGACGATGACGTCGGTGAGGTTGGTCAAATCGCGCGCAGGAGATGTGTCGGGTCGACGTGAGCGATCCTAACCAACCCGTCGAAATCGCAAAAGCGGTGTCGAACCCACCGCGGATACGATTTCCGAGCGGTGACGACGCCTACCTTCGGGACGATCGACGATCTCCAGGCGGGATTGTTCGACGCGTCTTACCTCGCCGACCGCGGCCTTGCGAGTGTCCTTTTCCTCGCGCTGAAGCTCGAAAAGCCCCTGCTGCTCGAGGGCGAGGCCGGCGTCGGCAAGACCGAGGCCGCGAAGGCGATGGCGCGGGTCCTGCCGGCACGCCTGATCCGGCTCCAGTGCTACGAGGGCCTGGACGTCGCGCATGCCGTCTACGAGTGGAACTACTCCCGGCAGCTGCTCCACATCCGCGCGGCCCAGGAGGGGACGGTCTCCGAGGAAGAGCTCTTCGGTCCCGAGTTCCTGATCCGCCGGCCGCTGCTCGAGGCGATCGAGAGCGAGGAGCCGGTCGTCCTCCTGATCGACGAGATCGACCGGGCGGACGAGGAGTTCGAGGCGTTTCTGCTCGAAGTGCTGTCGGACTTCCAGATCACGGTGCCCGAGATCGGAACGATCCAGGCGGCGCGCAGGCCGGTCGTCATCCTCACGTCGAACCGGACGCGCGAGCTCCACGACGCCCTCAAACGGCGGGCGCTGTTCCACTGGATCGACCATCCTTCGCTCGAGCGCGAGGTCGAGATCGTGCGACTGCGCGTCCCCGGCGTCCCCGAGCGGCTCGCGCTGCAGGCGGCGGCGTTCGTCCAGGGCCTGCGCCGCCTCGACCTGGAGAAGCCGCCCGGCGTCGCGGAGACCATCGACTGGGCGCAGGCGCTCGCGGCCCTCGGCAGCCGCGAGCTCGATCCCGACGTCGTCGAGTCGACGCTCGGCTCGGTGCTCAAGCACCACGAGGACCTGCAGGGCGTACGCGACGCCGCGCTCGCCGACCTGCTCGAGGAGGCGCGCGTTGCCACAGGCTGACGGCGTCGTCGGCCACGTCGTCACGTTCGGCCGCGTCTTGCGCCAGGCCGGACTGGAGGTCGGGCCCGGCCGCATCGCCGACGGGCTGCGCGGCCTCGACCAGGTCGACCTGACGCGCCGGGACGACGTCTACTGGGCTCTGCGCGCCAACTTCGTGACGCGCCACGACGAGCTCGCGATCTTCGATCGCGCCTTCGACGCCTGGTTCCTCCGGGCACCGCACTCGCCGTTCGAGGTGCCGCCGCCGCCACAGGCCACTGTGCTCCGCCCCGTCCACAGCGGCGAGCGCGCTCAGGAGGGGAACGGTGCCGACGACTCGCCCGCCGCCCGCGGCTGGAGCTACGAGGAGATCCTGCGGAAGAAGGATTTCGGCGCGATGACCCCCGACGAGCTCCACCACGTGCGAACGCTGATAGCCGAGATCGCCGCCGAGCGCCCCCGACGCCGCTCCCGTCGGCTCCGCCGCCACCACCGCGGCCGCGAGCTCGACCTGCGCCGGACGATCCGCGAGTCGCTCGAGGCTGCCGGCGACCCGGTGCACCGCCAGTACCGACTGCGCGTCCGAGTGCCGCGGAAGCTGGTCGTGCTCTGCGACGTCTCGGGCTCGATGGAGGCGTACGTCCGCCCGCTGCTCCTCTTCGTCCACGCGGTTCGAGGCTCCGGCAAGGGCGTCGAGGCATTCGCGTTCGGCACGCGCCTGACCCGCCTGACGCCGGCGCTCGAGACGAGCGACCCGGACCGCGCGCTCCAGGAGGCGTCGCGGAGCGTCGCGGACTGGTGCGGAGGGACCCGCATCGGCGCCTCGCTCAAGGCCTACAACGACGACTGGGGCCGTCGTGCCCTGACGCGCGGAGCCGTCGTCCTGATCGCGTCCGACGGCTGGGAGCGCGAGGAGGCCGGCGCCGGGCTACTCGAGGAGCAGATGGCGCGCCTGGCGCGCCAGGCCTACACCGTCGTCTGGACGAACCCCCTGAAAGGCCATCCGGAGTACGAGCCGCTCGCCGCCGGCATGCGCGCAGCGCTCCCGCACGTCGACAGGTTCCTGCCCGGGCACAATCTCGCCAGCCTGGAGCGGCTGGGCGAAGTACTGATGGGCATCGAGAGGAGGCATGCTGCATGAAAGAGATCCTCGGCGACGTCGAGCGGTGGCGCGCGAACGGCGAGCGGGTCGCGATCGCCACGGTCGTCGCCACACGCAGGTCCGCCCCGCGCCCCGTCGGCGCGAAGCTGGCGGTATCGGAGAGCGGCGAGCTCGCCGGCTCGGTCTCGGGCGGCTGCGTCGAAGGAGACGTGTTCGAGCACGCCTGCGAGGTCCTGCAGACGGGCAGGCCGAAGCTGCTGAGCTACGGGATCGAGGACGAGGAGGCCTGGAACGTCGGGCTGCCGTGCGGCGGCGAGATCGACGTCTTCGTCGAGCCGCTCGACGACGAATGAGCCGTGTGGTCACCGACCGCCTGCTGAAGGCGATCGACAGCAACGAGCGCGCCGTCGTCTTCACGGTGATCGAAGGCGAGCCGCTCGGCGCGAAGGCGCTCGCGCTCGAGAGCGGCGAGGTGGTCGGCGACGGCGTCCCGCAGACGGCTCTCGAACAATCCGGCGAGCTGATCCGCGGTGCGCGTAACCGCCTCCTCGAGCTCGAGGACGCGCGTGTGTTCGCAGAGGTCTACGGGCCGCCGCCGCGACTGGTCATCATCGGCGCCGTCGACACGGCCGACGCGCTCTGCCAAGCGGCCGGCCTGCTCGGCTGGGAGACGATCGTCGTCGACGCGCGCGCCAAGTTCGCCACGCGGGAGCGAATACCGCACGCCGACCGGCTGATCGTCGAGTGGCCGGAAGAGGCGCTCGCGGAAGTGCGGCCCGACCACGCGACGGCCGTGCTCGTCCTGACCCACGACGCCAAGTTCGACATCCCCGCGCTCAAAGCGGCGCTCGCGACCGAGGCCTTCTACGTCGGCGCCCTCGGCTCGCGCCGCAACCAGGACCGCCGACGCGAGAAGCTGCTCGCCGAAGGCGTCGACGAGACGGAGTTCGACCGGATCTCCGGCCCGTGCGGGCTCGACATCGGCGCCGACTCGCAGCCCGAGACGGCGCTCTCGATCCTGGCGGAGATCGTCGCTCTTCGAGCCGGCCGCTCGGGCGGACGGCTGCGCGACAGCAAGACCCGGATCCACGCCGAGGCGGTCGACTGAACCCCGCGCCTTGGCGCGGCCGTGTTAGGTTCGCGCGGCAGGCCAAACTCGTACGAAAGGAGCGGCCGTGAGCGTACGGGCGGAGTCGGATCAGCTCCACGAGCTGATCGACGCGAACGCCGAGGTCGAGCAGATCGGCACCGGCTTCACTTTCACGGAAGGGCCGATCTGGAACCCCAGCGGGAACTTCCTGCTCTTCAGCGACATGCCAGGCGACACACGGCGCCGCTGGGACGACCAGAGCGGCGTGACCGAGGTGGCAAAGCCGAGCAACAAGGGAAACGGGATGACGCTCGACGCGCAGGGGCGTCTGATCGTCTGCGAGCACGTCACGAGCTCGGTCGTTCGACTGGATCCCGACGGGACCGGCGGCGGGCGCGAGGTGCTCGCCACGCATTACCAGGGCAAGGAGCTGAACAGCCCGAACGACGTGATCGTCCACTCGAGCGGCGCGATCTACTTCAGCGACCCGACGTACGGCCGGATGCCGGTCTTCGGGGTCGAGCGCGAGCAGGATCTGGACTTCCAGGGCGTCTACCGGCTCCCGCCCGCCGGCGGCGACCCGCAGCTGCTCGTGGACGACTTCGTGCAGCCGAACGGGCTCTGCTTCTCGCCCGACGAGTCGCTGCTGTACATCAACGACACCGACCGGGCGCACATCCGCGTCTTCGACGTGGCCGACGACGGCACTATCTCGAACAGCCGCGTCCTCGCGGACGGGATCGGCACTGGCGACCTCGAGTCGGGCGAGCTCGTCGACGGGATGAAGTGCGACGAGCACGGCAACGTCTGGGTCACGGGGCCGAAGGGCCTGTGGGTCTTCACGCCGGCGGGCGAGCATCTCGGCATCGTCGAGATTCCCGAGGGCGTAGGGAACCTCCACTGGGGCGGGCCGGACTGGAGCTGGCTCTTCGTGCCGGCCACGACGTCCGTCTACCGAGTCAAGACAAAGACACGCGGCCGCCGCGAGCCGTTCATGGCGAGCTAGTGCTCTTCAGGCACTACACGTCCGGTTTTGGCCCGCGATCACGCGGCGCCAGCAACCACCCTCGCCCTTGCCAAGGCAATCAGCCTTCGCCGCGGGCGAGTGCAGCCCCTGGCTTGGTGCTCGCGACCCAGAACTCGAACAGCACTACCTGAAGAGGCACAAGGGAGGCAGATGAGCGAGAACGAGAGCGTCAACATCGACCGCAACCGTGCGGCACTGCTGATCCAGGACATGCAGAACGACGTGATGATGGAAGGCGGCGCCTTCGAAGACTCCGGGGCACCGGAACATGCGAAGGAACAGAACGCCGTAGAAAACTGCCGCCGGCTCGCCGAGGCCTGCCGAGCGGCGGGAATCCCGGTGATCCATGTCTGGTACGTCGTCGAGGACGGCTCGCGCGGGCTCAAGGTGAACGCGCCGCTGTTCGAGGGCGTCGCGAACAACAACGCGCTCGTCAAGGGCACCTGGGGCGCGCAGCCGGCCGAGGGGCTCGAGCCTCAGGACGGCGACTTCGTCGTCGAGAAGATGCGGATGAACGCGTGGCAGGACACGATCCTCGAGTCGCTCCTGCGCGGGCTCGAGCGCGACCAGGTCATCGTCACCGGGGCCTGGACGAACATGTCGGTCGAGCACACGGCGCGTAACGGCGCCGACAAGGGCTACTTCATGTTCGTGCCCGAGGACTGCTGTTCGACGATGAACGCCGACTGGCACAACGCGTCGATCAACTACGCGCTGCAGAACGTCTCCACGGTGACGAACTGCGACGCGCTCGTCTCGGCGATCGGCGGGAAGTGACGGGATAGCCGCGTGAAGACGCGGGCGGCGCTCTTCCACGGCGCCGGGCGGCCGCTCGAGGTGCGGGAGCTCGACCTGCGCGAGCCGCTTCCGCACGAGGTGCTCGTCCGGGTGAAGGCCGTCGGCGTCTGCGGCACCGACCTCCATGTCGTCAAGGGCGAGTGGGACCGGCCCAAGCCGATGGTGCTCGGGCACGAGGGCGCGGGCACCGTCGATGCCGTCGGCGACGAGGTCGACTCGGTGCGGCCCGGGGACAGCGTCGTGCTCTCGTGGGCGCCGTCGTGCGGAGAGTGCGCCGACTGCCGGCGCGGGCGTCCCGCCGCGTGCATCGAGCTCCAGCGCGCGATCGGGAACGGGACGCTCCTGGACGGCACGACCGGGCTGGAGGCGGACGGCGAGACCGTCTACCGCGGGACGGCCACCGGTGCCCTGTCGGAGCGGCTGACGGTCGACGCCGACGTTGCGATGCCGCTCGGAGACGATGTGCCGCTCGAGCACGCGGCGCTGCTCGGTTGTGCCGCGCTCACCGGCGTCGGCTCTGTCCTGTTCCAGGCCCGGCCCGAGCCCGGCTCGGTCGTCCTCGTCGTCGGCGCCGGCGGCGTCGGCCAGTTCTGCGTCCAGGGCGCCCGCATCGCCGGCGCGGCCGAAATCGTCTGCGTCGACCCGCTCGAGGCACGCCTCGAGCAGGCGGCGCGGCTCGGCGCGACCCGAACGGCGACGCCCGAGGGCCTTCCGGAGGCCCTGCGCGAGGTCGCGCCGGACGGAGCCGACGTGGCGCTCGACGCCGTCGGCACTCCGCAGACCAGCAAGTTCGCGCTCCGCTGGACGCGGAACGGCGGCCGCGCGGTCCTCGTCGGGCTGCCCGCCGCCGGCGAGCGCCTCGATTTCGACCCGGCCGAGTTCGTGCGCCGCGAGAAGGAATTGACCGGGTCGATGTACGGCTCCGAGGATCCGCGCCGGGCGCTGCCCGTGCTGCTCGAGCACGTGCGGACCGGCGCGCTCCGACTCGAGCCGCTCGTCGGCCCGAAGTTCCCGCTCGACGACGTCAACGAGGCGATCGAGGCGAGCCTCGCCGGCTCGCCCGGCCGCGTGCTCGTGCTGCCGTGACGCAGCGCGAGGAGATCCGAGCGGCGGGGCAGCCCGAGCCGCTCAGCCACTACACCGACGCGGTGCGAGCCGACGGGCCACTGCTCTTCGTCTCGGGCGTCGTGCCGGTGGACGAGGCCGGTCGCCTCGTCGGCGGCGACGACGTCGTCGTCCAGGCGCGGCAGGTGTTCGCCAACATGGGCGCCGTCCTCGCGGCCGGCGGCGCGACCTTCGCAGACGTCGTCAAGGTGACCGTGTTCCTCACGGACGTCGACGACCGCGCCCGGATCAACACGGTGCGCCAGGAGGTCTTCGGCGAGGCGCGGCCCGCGAGCACGCTCGTCGAGATCTCCGCGCTCGCCGTACCCGGGGCGAAGATCGAGGTCGAGGCGGTTGCCGTCGTCCGCTGAGCCGCTCGACGGCGTGCGTGTCGTCGATCTCTCGCGTGTTCTCGCCGGCCCCTACGCGACGATGCTCTTCGCCGATCTCGGCGCGGACGTCGTCAAGGTAGAACGGCCGGGCGAAGGTGACGAAACGCGCACCTGGGGGCCGCCCTGGGCCGACGGCGAGGCCGCGTACTTCCTCTCCGTCAATCGCGGCAAGCGCAGCGTTGCCATCGACCTCAAGCGACCCGAGGGCCGCGAGCTCGCGCTCGACCTCTGCGCCGAGGCCGACGTCGTGATCGAGAACTTTCGGCCCGGCGCCGCCGCCCGCCTCGGCCTCGACGCCGAGGCCGTCCAGGCGCGCAACCCGCGAGTCGTCTACTGCTCGATCACCGGCTTCGGCCGGCGCGAGCCTCGCGAACGGGCGGGCTATGACTTCATCGTCCAGGCGGAGAGCGGGCTGATGGCCATCACCGGGGAGCCCGACGGGCCGCCGGCGAAGATCGGCGTCGCGCTCGTGGACGTCCTGACCGGCCTCAATGCCGCAATCGCGATCCTCGCCGCCTTACG
>JBKOYZ010000084.1:0-3260 GCA_046725655.1 Actinomycetota bacterium
AGTTTCGCCTCTCCCCATCGGACATCGGTCGAGCGTCACGCGATATCTCGCGCCTCGCCGGCTTGCCGAGTCTGGAAGAGCAATGCAGCGAGGTCATCGCAAGCGGAGTCGAGGCGCGGGTGGATTTTCGCGAGGGCGATAGCTGGTTCGTCCTCCGCATATCCCCCTACGCGAACGGTGAGCGCCAGATCAGCGGCACCGTGCTGACGTTCACGAATGTGACCGCTTTCCGTGCAAGCATCGATCAGGTCATCTACGAGCGCGAATGCACCAAGGCGATCCTCAACGCGGTTCCTGATCCTCTCGCCGTGCTCAGCGCCGACCAGCGAATCCAGTCCGGCAATCGCGCCTTCTACTCGATGTTCTTTGAACTTGCCTCGTTGCGTACCCGACTGAAAGGGATGCTTGCCGGCGGCCGTGCGTTCGACCCCATTGAGGTGGAGCAGGTCTTTCCGGGAGAGGGTCGCCGGAGGCTGATTCTCCACGCCCATCCTTTGACATTGCCGGGCCATCCAGAGCGCAGGGTTCTGCTGACCTTCGAGGACGTCACGGCGCGCAAGCAGGCGAAGGCCGCCAACGATCTGAGTGCCATCGCCGAACGCAAAGACGGGTTGCGGCGCAGCGAAGCCTTTCTCGCGGAGGCTCAGCGCCTCAGCTTGACCGGCAGCTTCTCCTGGCGGGTTTCGACAGACGAGATCACGTGGTCAGAACAGCTCTATCGCATCTTCGAATTCGACCCAGGTGTGCCCGTGACGCTCGAGTTGATCGGCACTCGGGTCCACCCGGAAGACATGCCGTTGCTGCGTGACAGAATCGAGCGGGCGCGAGGCGCCGGTACCGACTTCGAGCATGAGCACCGGCTGCAGATGCCCGACCAGTCGATCAAGCACTTGCACATGGTTGCTCACGGCATCCGCGACGAGGACGGGCGACTGGAGTACATCGGCGCGGTTCAAGACGTGACGGCGCGGCGATTGTCGGAGCAGGCGCTCGGGAAGGCGCAGTCCGAGCTCGCACACGTCGCCAGGGTTTCGGCCCTGAGCACGTTGACTGCGTCAATTGCACACGAGGTGAACCAGCCGCTCTCGGGCATCATCACGAACGCGAGCACCTGTCTACGGATGCTGGCCGCGGACCCGCCGGACGTCGACGGCGCGCGCGAGACCGCACGAAGGACTATCCGCGATGGCAACCGCGCGGCTGAGGTGATCGCGCGAGTGCGGACCCTGTTCACCAAGAAGGAATTGGCGACCGAATCAGTCGACCTGAACGGGGCCACGCGAGAGGTGACTGCGCTCTTGTTGAGCGAGCTTCAACGAAATGACGTATCGCTTCAGTTGGAGCTCGCCCAGGATCTGCCAACGGTCACCGGGGATCGCATTCAGCTCCAGCAGGTCATCCTGAACCTGGTCCGCAACGCCAGCGATGCGATGGCCGCGGTGGACGATCGGCCGCGGCAGCTGCTGATCAGAACCGAAGCCGACGACGGCCATCGTGTGCGCGTGAGCGTGCGTGACGCCGGCGTCGGCGTCGACCCTCAGAACATGAGCAAGCTGCTCGACGCCTTCTACACGACGAAAAGCGACGGCATGGGCATCGGCCTCTCGGTCAGCCGCTCCATCATCGAGAGACATCACGGCCGTCTTTGGGCAGAGCCGAACGACGGTCCAGGTGCCACCTTTTTGTTTTCGATTCCAGTCAGCCAGAAAGCGTGACGGAGCGACACCACGATGAGGCACTCATGATCCCCAGGCCCTCATTGGTGTCGGTCGTAGACGACGACGAGTCCATGCGCGAGGCGCTGCCGGACTTGTTGCGACAGTTCGGTTTTGCCGCCGAGGCGTTTGCATCCGCCGAAGCGTTCCTCGCGTCGGAATTCGTCGGCGCAACGGGCTGTCTACTTCTCGACGTCGCGATGCCAGGAATGTCTGGCCCCGACCTCCAGGAGGAACTGAACCGGCGCCGTCAGAAGATCCCAATCGTGTTCATCACCGCCTACGGAGACGCCTCTGTCCTTAGCCGCCTGCTCGCGCGTGGGGCCGTACGGTGCCTGGTCAAGCCGTTCAGCGACGCAGCCCTGCTGGATGCGGTCGGCGCCGCGCTGACATGAGCTCACCAGGCGAGGCACCTGTCGTTTTCGTCGTCGACGACGACGTGTCGGTGCGGGAATCGCTGGAGTTGCTGATCCGCTCCGCCGGCTGGCGCCCGGAGACATTCGTCTCGGCGGAGGACTTCCTCGCACGGTCGCCCATCGACGGCCCGAGCTGTCTCGTTCTCGATGTTTCGCTACCCAACCACAATGGGCTCGATCTCCAGAAGCGGATTGTCGATCGGGCAGGTGTGCCGATCATCTTCATTACGGGCTACGGCGACGTACCGACCAGCGTGAAGGCGATGAAGGCCGGCGCAGTCGAGTTCTTGACCAAGCCGTTCAGCGACGAAGTCTTGTTGACTGCCATCAGGCTGGCGATCGAGCGCAGCCGCGCTGCACGTGCTCACGAATCGGAATTGCATGTGCTTCGAGACCGTCACGAATCACTCACGCCACGCGAACGCGAGATCATGGCATTGGTCGTCTCCGGCCTGTTGAACAAACAGATCGCATTCAAGCTCGGTATTAGCGAGATCACGGTGAAGGCCCATCGAGGCCGGGTGATGCGCAAGATGCAAGTCGATTCTCTGGCAGACCTGGTCAGAGCCGCGGCAGCACTCGACGTCTCGCTCGTCGCGCACGCCTAATACCAAGGTATCGACCGACACCATCGTGCAATAGATCGCGCTCAGTTACGCGCGTATTTTCATCTGACTCACTGCCCCTCGGAACGAAAGGAACTCGTGATGGTCAATCCGACAATTGTTCTCCTTCACGGCGCATTCGGAGATGCATCGAGCTGGCGGCCGGTGTTTGACCGGCTCGTCGGGGACGGTCACACCGTTCTTGCGCCGCCGAACCCGCTGCGCGGTCTCCCGCACGACGCTTCTTACACGGCGTCGGTTATCGACCAACTCGACGGCCCGATCGTCCTCGTGGGCCACTCATACGGCGGTGCGGTGATCACGGTCGCCGGCAGCTCGGACAAGGTCGCCGGGCTCGTGTACGTCGCCGGCGTCGCGCCCGACGAGGGTGAGTCGGTCAACGACCTCCAAGAGCGCTTTCCGTCGCTCGCCATGGGCCCGTTCGTGCGCCCGACGTCGTTGCCCGACGGCAGTGTGGAAGCGTCGATCGACCCCGCGCGGTTCCAGGAGATCTTCTGCGCCGA
>JBKOYZ010000111.1:0-14639 GCA_046725655.1 Actinomycetota bacterium
TTCCGCCCTCGGCGCGGTGCTGCTCGATCTTGCTGATCAGGAAGACCTGGTAGTCCATCGACAGCCCGAACAGCACGGCGAAAATCATCAACGGCACGTAGCTCGCGATCGGGTCGGTGCCGCGCGGCGCGTCGAGTCCGACGATGCTGAGTCCCCACCCCTTCTGGAAAACAGCGGTCAGCACGCCGAACGCCGCCGTGACGGAGAGGACGTTCGCCACCGCCGCCTGGAGCGCGAACATAAGCGAGCGGAAGGCCGTGAGCAGGATGCAGAAGCTGAGCCCGATCACGACGACGATGACGAGCAGCAGCCTCGAGGAGATCCCGTTGGCGAGGTCGACGTAGCTCGCCGTCTGACCGCCGACGAATGCATCAAGATTGGTGCCCTCCGTTGCCTGGGGGATGGTGTAGCTACGCAGCGTCTTGACCAGGTCGGCGGTCTGGGTCGCAGCCGGCGCGGTCGTTGCGATCACGCTGATCGTCGCCGCGTCGTCGGGATTGTTGATCCGCGGGGGTGATACGACCTCTACCCCGTCCGTGTCTGCGAGTGCATCCTGGAGGCTGACGAGGCGCGGATCGGTCCCGCGGGCGTCCCCTCCGGCCTTCGTCAACTCGTTCGTCAGCTCGCTCTTGAGCTGCTCGGCCTGTTGCTGCTGGCCCTGCGCGGTCTGCTGCTGGCCCTGGAGCTTGACCTGCTGGGTCTGGAGCTGCGCCGCCTGCGTCTGGAGATTCGCCGCCTGCGTCTGGAGCTTCGCCGCCTGGACCTGCAGGTTCGACGCCTGCTGGACGAGCGCTTGCTTCTGCTTGACGAGCGACACGGCATCGGTGGCGAGCGCGGCGGCTTGGTGCGCGAGCGTGATCGCGCGATTGGCGACGCTGACCTCCTTCTCTCGGAGGCTCTTCGCCTGCGCAAGCAGGGCCTGCGACTGCTCGCGGTTTGCCTGCTCCTGCTTGACGAGCGTGTCGAGCTGGTGCTCGAGGCGGGTTTCTTCTTTCTGCAGCTTGCGGAGCCTCGCCTGCAAGCGGGCCCTCTCGCTCGGGCTCTTCACGCGTTGTAGCTGCGCCTCCACCTTCCGCTGCTCGGCCTGGTTCTTCCCCAGCCGGCGGACGACCGACGTCAGCTGCTTCGTCACCTTCGCCCCCTGACGAACGATCTGCCGCGCCTGGGAGCCCGTTGCCGTGATCTGCTTCGTCAGAGCGACCTGGTCCGCCTCGAGCCGGTTCGCCGTCGCCTGGAGCTGCGCCTGCTCCTGCTTGTCCGCATTGGCCTCGCTCTCGAGCCTCACCTGCTCGGCCTTGAGGCTTCCCTGTTGCTGTTCCAGCTGGTTCTGCTGTTGCTGGAGCTGCTGCGCCTGACGGTTGAGCGCGTTCGACTGCGCGGTCAGCTGCTGCTTTTGGGTCTTCCCCTGCTTCTGCTCCTGCTCGAGCTGGTTCTGAAGGCTCGTGGCCTGCTTCTTCTGGCTGGTGTACTGGCTGCTCGGCTTTGCGGGGCTACCGAGCTTGATCGCGACGAGGAGGGGGCCGTTGTAGCCGACGCCGAACCCGTCGGCCATCAGGTCGTACGCCTGGCGTTCCGTCGTCGACTTCGGGGTCGCGCCCACATCCTCCTGGCCGAGGTTCAAGGAGAAGAACGGGACGATCAGCGGGATCAGGAACGCGACCGCGCCGGCGGCGACCCACCACGGACGCGTCGTCACCGCTCGTGCCCACCCGCCCCAGAAGCCGCCGTCGAGCCCCTTCGGCTTCGGGCGCAGGAATGACGGGAGGTGGGCCGACTCGATGTGCGCTCCGACGAGAGACAGCACCGCCGGGAGCAGCGTGAGCGCCGCCAGCACGGCGGTCACGACCGCGACCGCGGACGAGTAGCCGAGCGATGTGACGATCGGGATTCCGGCCACGAGCAGCGTCAGCAGCGCGATCACCACAGTCGTGCCTGCGAAAAGGATGGCGCTTCCCGAGGTCGCGACGGCCAACGCGATCGACTCGTGAACCTGCATCCCCTGCGCACGATTCGAGCGGTGGCGGCTGACCAGGAAGAGCGCGTAGTCGATCCCGACGCCGAGCCCGATCATCGTCGCGAGCGTCGGCGCGATCGTGGGGACGGTCACGACATGGCCGAGGAGCACGATCAGCGTCAGGCCGGTGGCGAGGCCGAACACGGCCGACACGATCGGAAGTCCCATCGCGACAAACGTCCCGAAGGTGAACGCGAGGATGATCATCGCGGCGATCAGGCCGACCACCTCGCTGCTTTCCGTGGCCGGCTCGGAGAGCTCGCTCCCGACGGAGCCGCCCACCGCGACCTGCATCCCGGCTCGGCGGCCCGGATCGCCGGCGTCAAGGACGCTCTGGGCGATCGGGTCTGTGAGATCGCTGCCGCCGACGTCGAGCAGGACGGGGATGAACGCCGTCTGCTTGTCCTTGCTGATCTGGGCCTGGCCCTGCTGACTGAAGGGGTCTACCGCGCTCGCGACGTGCGGGAGCTTCTTGACCTTCGCGTACGAGGCCTCGATCGCCTGCTTGGGTTCGGCGTCGGTGACTTTGCCCGTGCGCGTATGGAAGACGAGCGGGTTGCTGCCGTTCTGCTGCGGGGGGAAGCGGCTCGCGAGCAGATCCGACGCCGCCTGGCTGTCGGTACCGGGGAGTCGAAGGTTGTTGCTCGTGTTGCTGCCGAACTGACCGGCGAGGAGGATGAGGAGGGCCACGGCGATGATCCACGCGCCGAGAACGACCCACTTCCAGCGGGCCGCGAGCATCCCGAGCCGGTAAAGAACCTGAGCCACGTCGTTGACGAAGGGGACGCGGACTGGAGTGCCCTCCCTACCGGCGAGTGTATTCCGCTGGCGGGAGGCCGTCTAGGCCCGGCAAGGATTGGAAGCGGCCGCGCGTTTCCGCTGCAAATGACGCTTGGTGCGGATTTGTATCCGCCGTCCCGGCTAGCGTCGGCGGATGTGCGTCACCCTTCCGAAACTCGCGAGCGACGACTCGATTTCACGGCGTTGCCGGGCCACGCATTTCGGAGCCGGTCGTGTCCCTCCAATCGGACGTCGTGGACAGAGCGTAGATCACGAGGGTCGCGAGGATCAGCGTCGCGAAGCCGAACCAGGGCGCGTAGGCAAGCAGGAGAAAGCTTTCCACGATCACCGCGATCGCCCACACGTAGCCGACGATGCGACCGAAGGTGTTCCCGCTCAGGAGCGAGAAGCCGGCCCAGATCGCGAGCGCCGCGATCAGGAGGTCCCACAAACCCCAGAGGAACAGGTGGTCCCCGAAGGCACCGGCGCTGACGTTGGCGACTCTCGTGCTGTCGGCGAAGTAGTAGAGCGCCGAGATGAAGCGCAGCACGCCGACGGCGAACATGACGATCGCCGCGAAGGTGAGCCAGCCCGGTCGGTTGAGGCCGGAATAGGCCTGTGTGCTCATCGATCCCTCCTCTTCTGCTCTCTGATAGCCGCTTGCGCGCGGTCCAGCTCCTGCGGCAGGTCTTCTCCCACGCCGGGGCAACCTAATCACAGAGGACACGTCAACTTCAACGATCCGGGCAGGACCGCTACCCGGCTGCCAACGCCGCAAGCACCTCCTCGCCATAGCGCTCGAGCTTCGAAGGCCCGACGCCGGGGACGCTGGCGAGCTCGACGAGCGTCCTTGGCCCGCGCTCGGCGATCTCCTCCAGCGTCGAGTTGTGGAAGACGACGTAGGCCGGCACCTCGTCCGCCTTCGCCCGGTCGAGCCGCCACTGCTTCAGCGTCCGGAAGGCCGGCGGCAGCTCTTCGTCGGAGCGCCGCGGCGCCGCCTCGCGACGCGTCGTCACGCCGAGCTCCCCCAGGAAGCGGCTCGGCCGGCGCGTCCACGTGAGCGCGAGGTGCTTGCGTGCACGGGTGATGCCGACGTAGAGAAGGCGACGCTCCTCGGCGATCGCGTCCGCGTCGCCGAGCGCCTGCTTGCAGGGAAGCTCCCGCTCTTCGACCCGCGGCAGGAAGACCGCGTCCCACTCGAGCCCCTTCGCCCGGTGGAGCGTGAGCAGGTGGACGCCGCCCTGGGCGCCGTGGTCGAAGCGCTCGCGGAGCCACTCGATCCAGGCCGTGACGTTGCGCACCCCGTCGTCGAACTCCTCGGCGAGCCGGATCAGCCGGGCGAGATCGTTCTGTCGCGTCATCTCGCGCTCGCCCAGCTTCTCCGGCGGGTCCTTCAGCCAGCCGTGCTCGCGCGCGAGCCGCCGCACCTCGTCGGCGACGGAGCGGGAGGTCGAGCCGCCGAGCGCCTTCAGCAGCTGGCGGGCGGCGTCGCGCGTCAAGAGCGCCGCGCCCTGGAACGGGATCTTCGCGTCGCTGAAGAGCTCCTCGAAGTCCGCCGAGCGTGCATTGAGGCGGACGAGCACCGACATCTCCTCGAGCGGGGTCCCGGCGGCGTGCAGCTCGCGAACGCGCTCGACGACGAACGCGCCCTCGGCCTTGTCGTCCTCGAACGCGCGCAGGTCGGGCTCAGGGCCCGCGGCGTGCGTCTCGCGCAGCTGCTTCTCGGCGCCACCGAGCTTCGGGACGAGGCGGTTTGCCAGCGACAGCACCTGCGGCGTCGAGCGGTAGTTCGCCTCGAGACGGACGACGGTCGTGTGCGGGAACCGTTGCGGCAGCGCGAGCAGGTAGCGCGGCGTCGCGCCGGTGAACGCGTAGATCGACTGATAGTCGTCCCCGACCGCGCAGAGCTCGTCTCGCTCGCCCAGCCAGAGCTCGAGCAGCGTCTGCTGCAGCAGGTTGACGTCCTGGTACTCGTCGACGGTGAAGGCGCGGTAGCGGTCGCGAACTTGCACGAGTGCCTCGGGCTCGTCCTCGAGCAGCCCGATCGCCTGAGCGAGCAGGTCCTCGAAGTCGAGCGCTCCGCCCTCCGCCTTGCGCCGCTCGTATTCGCGGAAGACGCGCGCCATCAGGTCGTCTGGGATCGGCGGCTCGTGCCCGTCGAGCCCGCGGCGATAGCTGTCCGGAGTCAGGCGCCGGTTCTTCGCCCACTCGACCTCCGTCGCCAGATCGACCGCGGGCCGGAACCTGTAAGGCCGCGGGAGCGTGTTGCCGATCTGCCGCAGGAGCAGCGCCTTCGAAGCGAGGATCCGCCCCGGCGGCTCACCCCGGAACCAGCGGAGCTGCGCGAACGCGGCCGAGTGGAACGTGCGCGCGCGGACGCCCGCCGCGCCCAGCGCCTCGAGCCGCTCCCGCATCTCGCGTGCGGCCTTGTCGGTGAATGTGACCGCCAGGATCTCTTCCGGCGCGAACGCGCCGACCGCCACCTGGTTCGCGATCCGCCGCGTGATCGTCGTCGTCTTGCCCGAGCCGGCTCCGGCGAGGATGCAGACCGGCCCGCGCACGGTCTCGACCGCGCGCCGCTGGTCTGGGTTCAGCCCGTCGAAGATCGCCGCCGCGTCCACCGGGCCACCCTAGCCGGGCGACGGGACGGTGCTCGTGCCGGAAGCGTGACGAGATCGTGCCGCCTCGTCAGAGCCCCGGCCTGACGAGGCCGGCCTCGTAGGCGGTGATGACGGCCTGGACTCGGTCGCGGACTCGGAGCTTGCGGAGGATGCTCGAAACGTGCGACTTGATCGTCGCTTCGGTCAGGTACAGGCGCTCCGCGAGCTCGGCGTTCGAGAGGCCGTGGGCCAAGTCGTCAGCACGAGCACGCGCGCGCGGCGCCGCTCTCCACGAGCCTGCGTGTCGCCTCGACGCCGTCGAGGTTCGGCATGCGGACGTCCATCAGGATCACGTCGGGATCGAGCTCCCGCGAGAGCCGCAGCGCCTCGTCGCCGTCCGCTGCCTCCCCGACGAGCTCGAGGTCCGGCCGCCGTTCGAGGTCTAGTGCAGCGTGTCCTCGAGGACGGAGTCCTCGTGCCGGTCGGCCGCATAGCGCGGCCGGCGCGACATCGCCGCCAGGCGTGAGACGACCTCGAGCGTCTCGCCGGCCTCGACCAGCCGCTCGAGGTCGCTCAGCTCCTCGTCGAGCCACACTGCGTCGACGACCGGCCCCCGGACGCGCTGGATCTTCGGATGCGGCGTGTCCTGGACCTGCTCGCCGGGCGCCCAGAGCTCCTCGTGCAGCTTCTCGCCCGGCCGCGTGCCGACGAACTCGATCGCGATCTCGCTCGCTTCCTTGCCGGACAAGCGGATCATCTGCTCCGCGAGGTCGGTGATCTTGACCGGCTCGCCCATGTCGAGTACGAAGACGTGGCCCTTCCCGCCGATCGCGCCGCTCTGGATGACGAGCGAGGCCGCCTCAGGGATTGTCATGAAGAACCGCGTCATCTCGGGGTGGGTGACGGTGACGGGGCCGCCCTTCGAGATCTGGCGCCGGAAGATCGGGATCACGCTGCCGGAGGACCCGAGGACGTTGCCGAAGCGGACCGCGACGAACCGCGTCGCGATGTCGTCGCGAGTGCCGTGTGCCTCGACGATCCACTCGCACACCGCCTTCGACTGGCCCATGACCGTCTTCGGGTTAACGGCCTTGTCGGTCGACACGAGCACGAACCGCTCGGCCTCGAACTCGACGGCGACTTCGGCGACGACCTTCGTGGCGAGCGCGTTGTTGCGCACCGACTCGAGCGGATTCGCCTCCATCAGCGGCACGTGCTTGTACGCCGCCGCGTGGAAGACCACCCGCGGGCGGTAGCTCTCGAAGACGTGCCGCATCTTCACGGCGTTGCCGACGTCGGCGAGGACCGGGACGGCGGCCGTGAAGCCGCGCTCGTCGACGAGCTCGCGCTCGATCTCGAACAGGCCGGTCTCGCCGAGATCGACCAGGATCAGCCGCTGCGGTCGCAGACGGGTCAGCTGGCGGCAGAGCTCGGAGCCGATCGAGCCGCCGGCGCCGGTCACGAGCACGGTCTTGCCCTCGATGTACGGCGCGGCCGACTCGAGCTCGACGTCGACCGGCTCGCGGCCGAGCACGTCCTCCACCTGGACCGGCCGGATCTGGCCGGTGAGCTCGATGTCGCCGCTGATCAGCTCGTGCAGGGCCGGGAGGGTCTTGACCGGGACGCCTTCGTCCTCCGTGATGGCGACGACACGGCGGCGGAACTCGCCGGAGGCGGACGGAACCGCGATCAGCACCTCGTCCGGCCGGTTGTCGCGCAGGAGGTGCGGCAGGTCGGCCGTCGTTCCGAGCACGCGGACTCCGTGGACGCGGATGTTCTTCTTGCGCGGGTCGTCGTCGACGAGCCCGATCGGGGTGTAGCCGAGCTGCCGGGTCCGGTGCATCTCGCGGATCGTGTCCCGCGCCGCCTCGCCCGCCCCCACGACCAGCACTTCCTTCCCGCGCGCGACCAGCCGTCCCGCTGCCGGCCGCTCGAAGACGGTGCGCGCGAGCAGCCGCGAGCCGGCGATCAGAGCAAGGCAGAGGAGCCAGTCCATCACTGCGATCGAACGCGGCAGGCGCACCTCGGCAACCGGCGAGAAGAAGTAGACGGTGACGTCGGCGACGAGCGAGGCGACCGTGACGCCGCGCGCCGCGCCCCACATGTCGCGCGTCGAGACGTAACGCCACCAGCGGTCGTAGAAGCCGAAGAGGACGAAGACGAACAGCTTGATCGCGACGACGATCAGGATCGTCCGCTTGAAGAGCGTGTCGTAGTAGACGGGGACGCCGTGGTCGAACCGGAGCTCGAAGGCAAGCCACCAGGCCAGGGCGACGAGCGCGCCGTCGGCGACCAGCTGCCACAAGCGGTGGCGATTGACGGGTATCACGGGGCCGCGCCGACGGTGGATGCTTCCCGGACGATCGATACGACCCGTTCCTGGGCCTCGGGAGGAATTCCTGCCCAGAGCGGCAACGCGAGGTTCTCGCGCGATGCCCGCTCGGTCTCGGGCAGGGCGCCCTCCTCGTAGCCGAGATCCTTCAACGCAGGTTGCAGGTGGAGCGGCGTCACGTAGTAGGAAGCATTCCCGATTCCGGCGGACGACAACGCCTCCGCGATGCGGGCGCGCTCGGGCGTCCGCACGACGAACATGTGGTAGACGTGGCCGGGCTCGTCCTCCGGCAGCTCGCAGAACTCGCCGAGGCCGAGCTCCGCGTAGCGCGCCGCCGCCTCTCGCCGGGCGCCGTTCCAGCCGTCGAGCTCGCCGAGGAACAGCCGCAGGACCGCCGCCTGGAGCTCGTCGAGCCGGGAGTTGGTCCCGACGTAGTCGAACGTCTGCTTGTCCTTCGACCCGTGGAAGCGGAGCATGCGGACCCGCTCGGCCAGCTCCTCGTCCGTCGCCGCGACGAGGCCGCCGTCGCCGAGGGCGAAGAGGTTCTTCGTCGGGAAGAAGCTGAAGGTAGAGGCGACGCCTGTGGTCGCGACGCCGGCGGCACCGAAGGCCTGCGCCGCGTCCTCGACGATCGGGACGCCGAGGCGAACGAGCTCCGCCAGCGGAGCGGGACGGCCGAACAGGTGCACGGGCATGATCGCCCGCGTCCGCTCCGTGACCTTTGCCGCCACGTCCTCGGGATCGATGTTGAGCGTGGCGGGGTCGATGTCCGCGAAAACCGGCGTCGCGCCGGCGCGCACGATCGCCTCTGCGGTCGCGTAGAAGGTGAACGACGGGCAGACGACCTCGTCGCCGGCGCCGATCTCGAGCGCGTCGAGAACGAGCACGAGGGCATCGGTGCCGTTGGCAACGCCGATCGTCTCCTGAACGCCGAGGTAGGCCGCCGCCTCTTCCTCGAACGCCCTCACGTTCGGGCCGAGGATGAAGGTGCCGGACTCGAGCACACCCTGCACGCGCTCGAGGATCTCCGGAATCAGGCGCGCGTACTGGGCCCGGACGTCAACCAGAGGGACCGGCACGGCGAGCCAGTGTAGACGAGCGCCATCGAAAGATCAGGTACGCGATCAGCGCCACGACCGCGAGCACGACCGCGTACTCGACCCATCGGAAATCGTGGTGGAAGCGGTCCCAGTTGCTGCCGAGCGCCCAGCCCACGCCCGCGATGCCGAAGCACCACGGGATGCAACCGAGGAACGTCAGTACGGTGAAGCGGCCGACCGGCATGCGAAGCGCGCCCGCCGGAATCGAGATGAACGACCGCACGACCGGGGTGATCCTGCCGAGGAAGACGGCGGCGTCGCCATACCGGTCGAACCAACGGTCCGCGCGGGCAAGCTTGGCATGGTCGAGGTGGAACCAGCGGCCGCGCTCCTCGAGCAGCGGCCGGCCGCCGTAGGCTCCGATTCCCCAGCCGATCAACGAGCCGACGGTGTTCCCGAGCACGCCGGCGAGCGAGACTGCGACGAAGGCCCAGAAGTGCGAGTCGATCTTGTGGCCGAAGAGGACGACGTCCTGGCCGGCGAAGGCGCCGGCGGCGAGCGCGCCGCCGTAGAGCATCACCAGCTCGCTCGCGGCCGGGAAGACCGCGTCGACGACCATCAGGAGGAAGATCGCGTAGAGCCCGTGGTCGCCGATGAACGACGTTACGGAGCTCGTCAGGGAGGCGAGCACCGGCGCGAGTCTAAGCGTCTACCCGCGGCGGACGCGGAAAGTCTGCGTCAGCTCGGTCAGCCCGTACTGGTTCAGTGCGCGGACGCGGACGACGTACCTGCCTCCGTAGACGAGGTGCTTCCGCTGGTCGCGCCCGTCCCAGCGCACGCGCAGCTTTCCGGGCCGCAGGGTCGCCTTTCCGAGCTTGCGCAGGAGGAGGCCGCCCGAGCTCTCGATCGTCGTCGTCACCTTCGCGGGGCGGGTGAGCGCGAACGTCGCGACGGGTATTCGGCGGCGCGTCACACCGACAACCGCCGTCGCCGGAACGCGCAGGAAGCCGAGCGTGTTGTTGAGCGAGAAGGGCTGGTCGACGCTCGACCGGCGGCCGAGATCGTCCACCGCGGTCACGACCCAGTGCCAGCGGCCCTCGGTGTCGACGCTGCCGTCGGCTTTGGTGCCCGCGAAGGTGAACTTGTACGTGCCGGGCGCCTGCGGGCCCGTCTGCGAGAAGCGCGCCCGGCCGTCGGGGCCGACGATGCTCGCCGTGACCGTGGAGGGCCGGACGACCTTGTAGCTCAGCGCCTCGCGGTCGCCGATCCCATCGCCGTTCGGCGACAGCACGGGATCCGACGGCGCAGGCGCATAAACGCCGTAGTAGTAGACGAAGAGGGCATCGGAGACCGCACGCTCGCCCGAGGGGTCCGAGGGGCGGTTGAGCAGCTGGCCGTCGAAGGCCATCGTCGTCGACGGCCCCGGCTCGAGACCTGCCGCCGTGACGCAGCCGAGGCGCACCAGCTGCTGGGCGAGCTCGTAGTTGGTGAGGCCGACGCTGTAGCCGACCTGACCGCCGTCGACCGCGACGAGCACGATCGAGCCGTCCCGGCGCTGTCCGACCGCGGTGCGCGCCGACCGCGGCGCCAGTACCGAGGGCGCGAAGCTCTCGAAGGCGCGGAAGACAGCCTTTCCGTTCTTGACGAGCAACGGCCCGCCGCCGATCGCGTCCACGGCCGATGACCAACCGGCGCTCAGGACGTAGCGGATCAGCACGCGCGCCCCCGGCGGCGCCTCGGCCTGGAGCTTCAGCGCCGACCCGCCGTTGGCGGACAGGACGGCGCCGCCGACCGGGATGGGCGTGTTCCCTCCTTGAGTGAACTGGACGACGGGGCCGCCCAGGTCGGCGCCGGGAGTCAGCGCCGGAAACGGGTAGATCACGGCCTCGGTGGCTCCCGCCGCCGGCGGCGTCGCGGGTCCCCACGCCGACGTGTAGAGAGAGATCCCGCCCGGATTCGCCGGCTCGTTCAGCCCCGTCAGCGGCCGGCGCTGCCCACGGCCCTGCCAGAAGGCGTTCCAGGCGGCGTGACGGACGTCGATCCCGCCCGCCGAGATTCCGATGCTCGAGCGGGTCGAGTCGGGGACGCTCTGCAGCACCCGGTCCTGCATGAGGATCCCGGCCGGCCGGCCGTCCCGGGCGTCGAAGAAGTCGCCGTTGACGCCGGCGACAGTGGCCGACGACGACTCGGCCCGCTGCATCGCGGTCACCCTGGCACGTCCGTTGATGGCCAGGTCCGAGAGCGCGGGCCGGAGATCCCAGAGCCCGCCGGGCCGCGGCGCAGCTAGCACGTGCAGGACGACCGCGCCGTGCGGAGTGAACACGATCTGTCGTGTGTACGTGACCCCGGGCATCAACGCCCGCGTGGCAGCGTCGGCGGGCGCGGCGAAGAGGCCGGCGAGGAGCGCAGCGATGAGAACTCGACGAAGCACGGACCCCGCCGCAAGGTACCGGAATCCGCTGCGAAGATCCCGACGTGAAGCCGCTCCTGGCTCTCGGGCTCGCGGTTCTGGCGGTCACGTCGTCCGGGTGCGCGTCGAGCGCGAAGCAGGGCTCGCCGACGACGGGGACGACCCTGACCTCGACCGCGACGACGGCCGCGGCGCGGCCACGGCGGCCGGCCCAACCGCGGATCGTCACTCCGCACAATCGGCCGGTGCCGATCCTGAACTACCACGTGATCGGGACGCCGCCCGCGGACGCGCCGTTCCCCGAGCTCTATGTCCAGCGTGCCGCCTTCGTGGCGCAGCTCCGCTGGCTCCGGCGCCACGGCTATCACGCCGTCTCGCTGCGCCGCGCGTACGACTACTGGCGCCGCGGCTTCGCGCTGCCGCCGCGGCCCGTCGTGCTTTCGTTCGACGACGGCTACCGCGAGGACTTCACCAACGCGCGTCCATTGCTCTCCGCTTTCCACTGGCCGGGAGTCCTCAACCTGGCCGTTCAGAACGTGCTCGACCGGAAGCTGACCGTCCCGCAGCTTCGCGCCTTGGTGCGCACCGGTTGGGAGATCGACGCGCACTCGTTGACGCACCCCGATCTGACGACACTCGACGCGCGCGAGCTACGCCGGCAGGTCGCGGGCTCGCGGCTCTGGATCCGGCGCCGTCTCGGCATACCGGTCGACTTCTTCTGCTATCCGGCCGGTGACTACGACGCCGAGGTGGTCGCGGCCGTCCGCGCCGCCGGCTTTCGGGGCGCGACGACCACGCGCGAGGGCGAGGCGAGCGTCGCCGACGGCGTGTTCACGCTCGACCGCATCCGGATCAACGGCAGCGACAGCCTCGGGACGTTTGCGGCCAAGCTCGAGGGCTGACGGATCAGCACGGCGCGGGAGCGTCACAGATACTTTGCTGCCGTGAGCACCGCGCCTCCCGAAACGCGCACCGCTCTCGTCGAAGGGTTGATGGCGCGTTTTCCGGACGTCCCGCCCGAGGCGGTGCTCAAGGAAGACCTTTTGCGGACCGGAATCGCGTTCGACGACTCCGCACTCACCGACAATCTCGAGGGCGACGTCAAGCCGAAGTCGTACTTCATCTTCTCGTTCGACCAGAAGCCGCTCGCCGAGCTCGGCCCGGCGGCCAAGCGCCGGCCGCCCGAGGAGATCGCGCTCATGGGCGGCCCGCACGCGCTGAGACGGACGATCGTCTCCGTCCGTGTCAACCCGACGTCGCCGTACCGGGTCGCAGGCGTCGACGGAGGCCTGCGCCTCTCCCTGGAGGGCCGGGACCTGGCCCAGGCCGCGCTGCCGCCGATGCCCGAGTACTACCGCCACACGCTCTCGAACGGCAAGACCGTGATGGAGACGGCGCCGACGATCCAGTGGGGCTACCTGATCTACCTAACCGTGTTGCGCCTCTGCCAGTACTTCGGCGCGCGCGAGGAGTGCGGCTTCTGCGACATCAACCACAACTGGCGCCAGCACCGCAAGGCCGGGCGCCCTTACACCGGCGTGAAGCCGGTCGAGGACGTGCTCGAGGCGCTGACGCTGATCGACCGCTACGACACCGCCAAGGCGAGCAAGGCCTACACCCTCACCGGCGGCTCGATCACGAGCACTGTCGACGGTCTCCCGGAGGCCGATTTCTACGGCCGCTACGCGCAGGCGATCGAGGAGCGGTTCCCGGGGCGCTGGATCGGCAAGGTCGTCGCGCAGGCGCTGCCGAAGGCGGAGGTGCAGCGCTACAAGGACTACGGGATCTCGATCTACCACCCGAACTACGAGGTCTGGGACAAGCGACTGTTCGAGCTCATCTCCCCCGGCAAGCAGCGCTACGTCGGGCGCGAGGAGTGGCACCGCCGGATCTTCGACGCGGCGGACGTCTTCGGCCCGAGTCACGTGATCCCGAACTTCGTCGCGGGCGTCGAGATGGCGAAGCCGTTCGGCTTCACGGACATCGGCGAGGCGATCGCAAGCACGGTCGAGGGGCTCGACTACTTCATGAGCCGCGGCATCACCCCGCGGTTCACGACCTGGTGCCCCGAGCCGACGACGCCGCTAGGCCGCGACAACCCGGACGGCGCCCCGCTCGAGTACCACGTCCGCCTGCTCCATGCCTACCGGGAGACGCTCGCTCGGCACGACCTGAAGCCGCCCCCGGGTTACGGCGTTGCCGGGGCGGGCAACGCAGTCTTCTCCGTCAGCTCCTTCATGGACGTGCTCCCCCGCGACGGAGCGCCGACCGAGGAGGCCGTGTCGGCGTGAGCGCGCGGATCAGCCTCGACGAGGCCAGGACGCTCTGGAACGACGCGTCCGACGAGGAGCTGAAGCGGATGGCGAGCGGCGTCCGCGCCCGCTGGCACGACCCGGGCCGCGCCACCTACATGGTGATGCGGATCATCAACTACACCAACGTCTGCGTCGCCCAGTGCGACTACTGCGCCTTCTACGTCCTCCCGAACCAGGACGGCGGCTACGTCCTTTCACGTGACGACGTCTTCGCCAAGATCGACGAGCTGCTCGAGTTCGGCGGCGATCTCGTAGCCTTCAACGGCGGTTTCAACCCGCGGCTGCCGTTCGACTACTACTGCGACCTCTTTGCCGCGGTTCGCGAGCGCTACGGCGACCGGGTCGAGTTCTATGCGCTCACGATCGCGGAGCTCGTCTTCCTCGCCGACCGCGCCAGGCTGAGCCACGCCGATGCGGCCGCCCGCCTCCGCGACGCGGGCGTCCATTGGGTCACCGGCGGCGGCAGCGAGATCCTGACCGAGGACTTCCGCGCCCGCCACGCGAAGTGGAAGTACACGGTGCGCGAGTACCTCGAGGCGCAGCGCGCGGTTCTCGAGAGCGGCATGCGCACGACCGCGACGATGGTGATCGGCTTCGACGAGACCCTGGACGAGCGGCTCGAGCACCTGCAGCGGACGCGCGACTTCCAGGACGAGTGCCTGCGCGACGGTCTCGACGGCCTCTTCTCGTTCCTCTGCTGGACGTACAAGCCGTACGGGACGGCCTTCGGGGGGCGCGAGATCGACGCGCACGAGTACTGGCGGCACATCGCACTGAGCCGGATCTTCCTCGACAACGTCGAGCACGTCCGTACCTCCGTCCTCACGCAGAACGAGGAGGCCTTCCGGGCCCTCGACTACGGCGCCGACGACTTCGACCTGCCGATCGAGGACGAGGTGACGCAGAAGGCCGGCGCGCGCATCGACCTCGATCTCGAAGGGCTGCTCGCGATCCCGCGCTCGCTCGGCTACACGGTCGAGTACCGCCGGGCCGAACGCCCCACCGCGCTCGCCGGCCGAACTTAGTAACAGTCTGTTACTTGGATCCCGAACCGGAGCAAGCGCCGGAGTGCGCGTTTTCTGCGGCATTCGACCCAGGGCCGTGTCCCCCGCGCGCCCGTCTGACTTGGTAACAGTCTGTTACTTGGA
>JBKOYZ010000069.1:0-10909 GCA_046725655.1 Actinomycetota bacterium
GGAACGGCCAGCGGGTCGAAGAGCAGCAGACGTTCGTCGTCGGCGATCGCGTAGGACGAGACGACCTTGTGCCACGGCTCATCCTCGGTCCATTCCGGGTGCTCCGACTCCCAGTGCCAGAGGCCCGGCCGCAACTCGCGCACGGCGCGATGCCACTGAACACCCGAAAGAGCTGTGCGGTGCGCGAGCCGAACCGTCGGTCTCGATCGTCGGGGTTGAGGCAGTCAGGGATTAAGGCAACTCCGTAGTCAGACGGCTGCCGCCGGGACCGCGGCGGCTTCGGTCGCGTCCGCGATCTCGCGCACGACCTCGACGATGTCGCGGTTCGCGTTGAAGACACGGCGCTGGCGCTCGGCGCCGTTGCCGGTCGAGAGGATCTCGCGGATCCCCTCCAGCTCCCGCTCCGACCCCAGCTCGCGCGCGTGAGGCTCGATGTCGCGAAGCGTGCGGCGGACGAGCTGCGCGACAGGCACGCGGTTGCGCCTGCCGGTTGCGAGGTCCATCACGGGCGCCTCGAGACCGTAGCGAGCGGCCAGCCACTTGTTCTCGGTGGTGAGGATCCGGTGGTACGACGGGATCTCCTCGCGGCGGTCGTACCGCTCGCAGTAGTGCTTCACGAGCGCCTGACAGAAGGCGGCGAGCGCGACCGCGTCCTCGACACGGCTGACGGCATCGCAGATCCGGATCTCGACCGTCCCGAGCCGTGGGTGGAGGCGGATGTCCCACCAGATGTGCGTGTAGTCGGCGATGCAGCCGGTCTTCTCGAGCTGGCCGACGACCTCCGCGTAGTCGGCGTAGTCGCGGAAGCGCGGCGGCGGGCCCGAGCGCGGGAAGGCCGCGAACACGGTCTGGCGGCTCGAGGAGAGGCCGGTCGGCTCGCCGCGCCAGAAGGGGGACGAGGCCGAGAGCGCGAGCAGCGACGACAGGTGCGGGAGGAGCCCGTTCACGACCTGGATCGCCTTCTCCGGATCGTCGACGGCGACGTGGATGTGGAGCCCGAAGATCAGCTCGCGCCGCGCGACGTATTGCATCTGGTCGACGAGGTGCCGGTAGCGGTCGCGCGCGGTGATCCGCTGCCGCTCGAACAGGCTGAACGGGTGCGTCCCCGACGAGCCCACGCGTAGGTCGTCGCCCGCCGCGACGGAAGCGACGTACCCGCGCAGCCGCCTCAGCTCGCGGTCGACGTCGCCGGCCGTCCGGCAGACCGGCGTGGCGATCTCGAGCACGGACTGCATCAGCTCCGGGTTGACCTGTGTCTCGAGCTCGTGTCCGGAGATCGCGGCGAGGACCGTGTCGACGTGCTGGACGAGGTCGAAAGTGCGCGAGTCGAGGAGCATGTACTCCTCTTCCACGCCGAGCGTGTACGGATCGCTCTCGCCGAAGGAGTGGTCGAGGACGCTGCCGCCGGGAGCGAAGCTCTTACCGGTGATCGTGGCCGGGTAGATCTGCTTCATCCGGGGAGTATCTACACGGTCGACGCTTTTTCGGCGCCCTGTCAGGCGACGATTGCGTCGGCTTCGATCTCGACGAGGAACCTCGGGTCGAGCAGCCCCGTGATCACGAGCATCGCGCTGGCGGGCCGAATCTCGCCGAAGACCTCGCCGTGCGCGCGGCCGATCTCCTCCCAGTGGTCGGCCGAGGTGACGTAGACGCGGGTACGAACGACGTGCTCGGGCCGGGCGCCGAGCTCCGCGAGCGCGGCGACGATGATCTCGAGGCAGCGTCTGGCCTGGGCGTACGCGCCGGCGGGCGGCGGCGCTCCGTCCGGCATCACGGCCGCGGTTCCCGCGACGTGAATCTGGTCGCCGACGCGGACGGCGCGGGAGTACCCGACGGTCGGCGCGAACGGCGAATCGGCGGGGACGACCTGCCTCTCCACGGCACTAGTATCGCGCCGCGTGGAGGCGCTGAGGCAGGTCGACGCGTGGCCGGTCGGCAGCGCCGCCGTCGGGGTCGCACGGGCGGGCGCCGGTGCCGTCGCCACGCATGGCGATCGCAGCGCACGGTTTCCGTGGGCGTCGGTCACGAAGCTTGCGACCGCGCTCGCGGCCCTCGTCGCCGCCGAAGAGGGTGCGATCGAGCTGGACGCGGCCGCCGGTCCGCCGGGCGCGACGGTCCGCCACCTGCTCGCGCACGCCTCGGGGCTCCCACTCGACGCGGGCGCGCCGATCGCCCAGCCGGGAACGCGGCGGATCTATTCGAACGCCGGTTTCGAGGTGCTCGCCGACGAGGTTGCCCGGGCGGCGCAAATGCCCTTCGGCGACTACCTCCGGGCCGCGGTGTTCGACTCGCTCCGGCTCTCGGCACGGCTCGAAGGCTCGCCGGCGTGGGGGATCGCAGGGAGCCTCGACGACCTGCTCGCCCTCGGGCGCGAGCTGCTCGAGCCGACGCTGGTTGCGCGCGAGACCCTTGCAGAAGCGACGCAGGTCGCGTTTCCCGGTCTCGTCGGCGTCCTGCCGGGGTTCGGGCGCATGGAGCCGAACGACTGGGGGCTCGGCTTCGAGCTCCGCGACGCGAAGAGCCCGCACTGGACCGGTGAGCGAAACTCGCCGCGGACCTTCGGCCACTTCGGCCAGAGCGGCAGCTTCCTCTGGGTGGATCCTGACGTCGCGATCGCCTGCGCCTGCCTGAGCGATCGCCGCTTCGACGACTGGGCGAAGGAAGCCTGGCCGCGGCTTGCCGACGCCGTGCTCGAGGAGCACGGGCGAAGCGGCGCAGTCGTCTAGGCCGTCAGGCATCCTTGCTGGCCGTGGCGGCGCCCTTCACGCCAGCGAGGCGGCCGCCGAGCGCAGCGCGGCGCCGGGCTGTGCGGCGTTACGGCGCCGTAGCAGTGCTGTTCGTTCTGGCCGGCGCCACCGCGGCTGCCATCTGGGCGGCGGCCGACCGTGACGGAGACGACCCGCCCGTGACGCGGCAGGCCGCAAAAGCGCCCGCCGCCCGCGATCGAAAGCCGCCGCTACGAGCCGGCCCGCTGCGGCTCGTCCCGCACCCGGCCGGCTCGCTCTCCGCTCCCGTCCAGGACGCGGCCCTTGCGGTCGTCGGGCGGAGGATCGTGCTCCTCGGCGGCCTCGACTCGGCCGACACCTCGACGGCCGACGTCCGGCTCGTCTCCTCCGGCCACGCCCGCACGATCGCCCGGCTGCCGACGAAGTTCCACGACGGCGCCGCTGTTCGCCTCGGCTCCTCCGTCTACGAGTTCGGGGGCGGCGACGGCGTGCGCCAACTCGACCAGATCCTCCGGGTGAACCCTGCAACCGGGGCCGCCACCCGTGTTGGATCGCTACCTGCGCCGAGCAGCGATCACGCCGCTGCCGGGCTCCGGGGAAGCGCCTACGTCGTCGGCGGCTACACCGGGGCGCGTTGGTTGAACACGATCGTCGCCTGGCGACCCGGACGGCGCGCACACGTCGTCGCCCGGCTGCCGGTGCCCCTTCGCTACGCCGCGGTAGCGGCCGCTTCCGGCAGGATCGTGGTCGCCGGCGGTTCGCTGCCGAACGCCACCGCAAGCCGCGTCGTCTACGCCTTCGATCCTCGCACGCGCCGGGTTGAGCGGCTGGGCAACCTGCCGGCTCCCACGACGCATGCGGCCGGGGCTGAGCTGGGGAGCCGTGCCGTCGTCGTCGGCGGTCGTTCGGCGCAGCCGGGGACGCCGTCGGGACGAATCGTGGCAGTCGACCCGTTGACACGGAAGATCGCGATCGTCGGACGCCTCCCGAGGCCGCTCTCCGACGCCGCCGCCACCGCATTCGGCGGCACGCTCGTCGTCGCGGGTGGTCGCGGTCAGTCGCCCACGTCCAGGGTGACCAGGCTGGTTCCGAGCACACGCCCGCAGAAGGAACCCGCGAAGGCGCGGGTGAAGCCGCTCGCGCTGGGCGGGGTCTACGCCTACGACGGCGCAAACCAGCTGAGCCCGGCCGATCGCGGCGCGCCGCCTCGGGTCTACGTCCCGAACAGCGCCAGCAACACCGTCGACGTCATCGACCAGCGCACGTTCAAGATCGTCGCTCACTACGCGGTTGGGGCGCTGCCGCAGCACGTCACGCCCTCGTACGACCTGAAGACGCTCTGGGTGGACAACGACGCCGGGAACAGCCTCACTCCGGTGAGCCCGATCACGAGCCGGCCCAAGGGCCCGGCGGTGCACGTCGAGGACCCGTACAACCTCTACTTCACGCCCGGCGGTCGGTACGCCATCGTGGTCGCCGAGCGAAACCAACGACTCGATTTTCGCCTCGCCCATACGATGCGGCTCCATCATTCCCTGTCGGTCCCGTGCCGCGGCGTCGACCACGTGGACTTCTCCGCTGGCGGCCGCTATCTGCTCGCGAGCTGCGAGTTCTCGGGCCAGATGCTGAAGGTGGACGTGCGGCGCGAGCGCGTCGTCGGCGTCCTCACGCTGCCCCGGGGCGGCGCGATGCCCCAGGACGTGAAGCTGTCACCGGACGGACGGGTCTTCTACGTCGCCGACATGGCCTCGAACGGCGTCTGGGAGATCGACGGCGACCGGCTTCGTGTCATCGGCTTCATCCACACGGGCGCGGGCGCTCACGGTCTCTATCCGAGCCGGGACGCGAAACGTCTCTACATCACGAACCGAAACGAAGGCACGATCTCGGTGCTCGACTTCGCAACGCGCAAGCTCGTCACCAAGTGGAACGTCGGCGGCAGCCCCGACATGGGCGGCGTGTCGGCGGACGGCAAGGTTCTCTGGCTCTCGAGTCGCTACACCGCGCAGCTGTACGCGATCAGCACGAAGGACGGGCGCGTCCTCGCCCGGATCTCCGTCGGCTACGGGCCGCACGGCGTCTGCGTGTGGCCGCAGCCGGGCCGCTACTCGCTGGGGCACACCGGAATTCTCCGGTAGCCCGGCTGTCGGCTCAACGGCAGTCGAGCTGGGTGCAGTGCACCCGTCCGTAAGTTTGGTGCGTGATCCGGGGGATGGATCGTCGTTCGTGGCAAGGACGCAGGGAGTCCCGATAGTGGTTCTATCGGGGCGACCGAGGACGCAGCCACGGGCGGCGAGACGCCGCCGGGCGCGTGCCTGAACTTGCGGACGGGTGCACTAGCCCTCCGCCGGCTGCGCTTCGGAAAAGAGCGGCCGGATGAACTCGTCGAAGGTCCTCCGGTCGCAGCTGGCGAGCGTTACGGGCGTCAGCGCCCGGACCGAGGCCGTGCGCGGCAGCTTCATCGTCAGCGCGACCTCACCGAAGTAGTCGCCCGGGCGCAGGACGCTGCGTGGTCCCATCGCGGCCTGACTGACTGCAAGGATGCCGGAGAGGACGACGTAGAAGCGGTCGCCCGGAAACTCGCCTTCGTGCACGACCGCTCCGCCGGAGGGCACCTCCTCCCGCTGCATGCGCTGGCCGAGCTTCAGCAGCGTCTCGCCGGAGAGCTGGGCGAGCAGTCCTACGCGCTGAAGCTCGTGGATGGTGGCTGGATTGAACCTAGGCGTCGTGCATCTCCCTCTCGTCCTGTCCTGCATTGTCGCGGTCAGGCCGCTGCGCCGCCGGATCTTCGTGCCCAGGGCCCCGCATCGCCTCGTGCTCCTCCTGGCGCTCGGGGACCTGCTCCTCCTCCTCGCGTGTCGGCTCCGGCTGGTCGTGCATGCGGCCTCCCGTCGGTGTGTAGGTGTACACCTACACGAATGGGCGAGCTCGATGGTTGGGTCTACTGCCCCCGGTGTCGCGCCGAGCTCGCCGGTGATGCGGCGCGCGTCTCGTGCGCCGCGTGCGGGTTCGTCGCCTACGCGAACCCGAAGCCGACGGCGACCGCGGTCTGCGTCGACGAGCACGGCCGCGTTCTCCTGACGCGCCGCGCAATCGAACCGCACCTCGGCGCGTGGGACCTCCCGGGGGGCTTCGTGGACGAGCAGGAGCATCCGCTCGACGCCTTGCGCCGCGAGCTCGGCGAGGAAACCGGCCTTCAGGTCGAGCCCGGCGCCTTCCTGGGCATCTGGATGGACCGCTACGGCGGCGACTCGACGGCGGAGACGACGCTCAACCTGTTCTGGACGGCGCGCGTCGTCGGCGGCGAGCCGCGGGCCGCCGACGACGTCTCCGAGCTGCGCTGGTTCGAGCCCGACCAGCTTCCCCCCGAACGCGAGCTCGCCTTCAACTGCGTCGCGCTGGCGCTAGACGCCTGGCGGCACCAGCACACGTAGCGCGCGCGGCTCGATGCGGAAGTCGACGGGGGAATCGAGCTCGACGGGTTCGCCGTCGACCGCGGCGGCGAGGGGCCCGCCGCCCACGAGCGTGAACGTCTCGCCCGCACGCTGGTTCCACGTCGTCGGCAGCACCCCGTCCGCCCAGTAGAGGTGCAGCGTGCCGCCGCTGAGCGTCGGCCGCGCCCCGAGATCGAAAAGCCGCAGCTCGTAGGCGTTGTTCGCGACGAGGATCACCCGCCCCGCGATAGCGTCGCCGTCCACGGTCAGCCCGAGCAGGCGCGGATGCTGCGCCGCCAGCAGCAGCGCGCGGACGCCGGCGAACGCCTCACGCCGGCGCCGGTCGTGCTCGCGGCGGTGCACGAGAGAGGCATAGGCGCCGAACGAGACGTTGTTCAGGAACAGGCGATCGCCGACTCGACCAACGTCGACGCGGCGCTCCTCGCCCTCGAAGGTTGCGAGCGCGGCGCGCGGGTCGGCGCGGTCGAGCCCGAGGTCGCGCGCGAAATGGTTGCGCGTGCCGAAAGGGACGCAGACGAACGGCACGCCGCGTTCGATAGCTACCTCGGCCACGGCGGCGAGCGAGCCGTCGCCGCCGGCGACTCCGAGCGTCTCTGCGTCGGATTGGCGCGCCAGCACGCCTGCGTGGTCCTCGGGCCGGAGGAGATGAACGCGGATCCCGCGGCTCCGCGCTGCATCCGCGAGCTCTTCTGCGCGCGGCCCACCTCGACCGGAACGCGGATTGATCACGAGGAATCCGGCCAGAGCCGCGCCAGCCTATAGGCCGCAGGAGCGCGCAAGTTAGGCCGATCGGCTCATTTACGTGCCGCGCTCTTCGGCCGATCATCGGTCCATGAGCGATCGTGGCTTCCACCAGATCGAAGCCGACCTCGAGGACAGCTGGCTGGAGGACTGGGCCGGCGTCGGGATCGCCGAGCTCGAGGCGTACCTCGCCAAGCACGCCGCCTTCCAGGCGTATCTCGAGAACGCGAACCGCTAGCCGCGGTTCGTATTGGCCTCCTGCGGTGATAGCCACCGCGTACCGCTCGTGCTCGACGAAGGAGGCGACGATGAAGCTCAGCTACCTGATCCGGGGCCTGCCCGGGCACCCGCTCCACCCTCCGCTCACGGATGCGACGATCGGCGCCTATACCGCGGCCGCGGTGATGGGTTTCGCCAGCATCATCGGCGTCGCCAACCGCGCGGCGGCGCACGGCTGGTGGCTCGCGCTCGTCGTCGGCCTGATCTTCACCGTGCCGACTGCACTAGCCGGGCTCGCGGATTGGCTCACGATCGGCCGCGACACGCCGCTCTGGCGCACGGCGACCGCCCACCTGGTTGCGATGGTCACTGCGACGGTGTTCTTTCTGATCGCCGTCCTCGTCGGTCACGGGGGTTACAGGCACGGTGCCGTGCATGCCGGCCCCTACATCCTGACCTTGATCGGCTTCGCCTCGATGACGCTCGGCGGCTGGCTCGGCGGCGCGATCGTCTACGTGCACGGGATGCGGGTGCTGAACCTGCTCCAGGAGCCGGCGGCGCGCGCGGCCTCGCCTGCCCCGAAGCCCGAGAAGGAGATGGCCGAGGGGGCTTAGGCCCTAGGCCGAAGCCGTCTCGGCGAGACCGAGCGAACGCTCGATCGCGCTCTTCGGCTGCGCACCGATCGCGGCGGCTGCGGGCTCGCCGCTCTTGAACAGCACGATCGTCGGGATCGAGACGATCCCGTACTTCTGCGCGAGTGCAGGCTCTTCGTCGATGTTGACCTTGACGAGCCGCAGCTCGCCGCCGCGCTCCTCCGCGATCTTGTCGAGGACCGGCGAGACCGCGTGGCACGGGCCACACCACTCGGCCCAGAAGTCGACGATCACGGGCTTGTCGCTCTGGAGGACTTCCTGTTCGAAGCTGGATTCTGTGACGGCAGTGCTCATTTCAGAATTCCTTTCCTATGTTGCTCACGACTCAAACGCGCGAGCCGGGCCGCTTGTTCCCGGAGCCTAGACTGACCACATGGAGCACATGTTCGCCCCGCTGCCGCCTGTCCCCGACCACCCGAAGCTGGAGGAGGAGATTCTGCAGTGGTGGGAGGACGAGCAGGTCTTCCGGCAGCTCCGCGACAAGAACCGCGGCAAGGAGCGCTGGTCGTTCATCGACGGCCCGGTGACCGCGAACAAGAAGATGGGCGTCCACACCGCCTGGGGCCGAACGCTCAAAGACGTCTTTCAGCGCTACAAGGCGCTGCGGGGCTACGACCAGCGCTACCAGAACGGCTTCGACTGCCAGGGACTGTGGATCGAGGTCGGCGTCGAGCGGCAGCTCGGGCTCAACTCGAAGCGCGAGATCGAGGCGTACGGGCTGGAGAAGTTCGCGGCCAAGTGCCGCGAGGTCGTGGCCTACTGGACCGAGGAGCTGACGCGCGCGTCGAAGCGCCTCGGCCAGTGGATGGACTGGGGCAACGACTACTTCACGTTCAGCGACACGAACATCGAGTACATCTGGCGCTTCCTCGAGATCGTGAACGAGCGCGGGTGGCTCTATCTCGGCCACCGCTCGACCGAGTGGTGCCCGCGCTGCGGCACCTCGCTCTCCCAGCACGAGCTCTCCCAGGCCGGCGTCTATCAGGACCGGGCCGATCCGTCGCTCTTCGTGCGGTTCCCGCTGCTCGACCGCGAGCGCGAGTACCTCGTTGTCTGGACGACGACGCCGTGGACGCTGCCTGCGAACGTGGCCGCGGCGGTCGATCCCGAGGCGCGGTACGGCCGGCGCGACAACGGCGAGTGGGTCGCCGTCGCGCGCTACCCCGACGAGACGTTCGTGGAAGTGCTGGGCGGGGAGCAGCTCGTCGGCTGGCGCTATCGCGGGCCGTTCGACCACCTGCCTCCGGCACAGGGGATCGAGCACCGCGTGATCCCGTGGGACGAGGTCTCGCTCGAGGAGGGCACCGGCATCGTCCACATAGCGCCGGGGGCAGGGCAGGAAGACTTCGAGCTCGGCCGCATCCACGGCTTATCGGTGCTGACGCCGGTGGACGAAGCCGGCCGGTTCTATGAGGACTACGGGTGGCTGCACGGCACGTCGACCGGCGACGCTGCGGACCAGATCGTCGGCGACCTGCGCGAGCGCGGGCTCCTCGTCGAGGTCGGCCTTTACGAGCACCGCTACCCGCACTGCTGGCGCTGCGACACGCCGCTGATCTGGCGTGTTGCCGACGATTGGTTCATCCGGGTCGACGAGATCCGGCAGCCGTTGCTCGACGCCAACGCGACGGTCGACTGGACGCCGCCGCAGTACGGCAAGCGGATGGACGACTGGCTGCGGAACATGGGCGACTGGAACATCTCGCGACGCCGCTACTACGGGTTGCCGCTGCCGTTTTACCCCTGTCAGTGCGGGCGGCTGAACGTGATCGGATCGAAGGCGGAGCTGGAGGAGCGGGCCGCCGACGGCTTCGACCAGCTGCAGGAGCTCCACCGCCCGTGGGTCGATCGCGTGCTGATCCGCTGCGAGTCGTGCGGTGAGCGGGTGCGCCGGGTCGCCGAAGTCGGCGACGTCTGGCTCGACGCCGGCATCGTCCCCTTCTCCACGCTCGGCTGGCAGAACCCCGAGTGGGTCGAGGGCGGCTACGCGACCGGAGCGTCACGCGGGCTCTCCGGCGCCGACCTTCCCGATCACTCGTACTGGGAGCAGTGGTTCCCCGCCGACTGGGTGAGCGAGATGCGCGAGCAGATCCGGCTCTGGTTCTACTCGCTGATGTTCATGTCGGTGGCGTTGACCGGGGAGGCGCCCTATCGGCAAGTGCTGACGTACGAGAAGCTGCTCGACTTCGAGGGCCGCGAGATGCACGGCTCCTGGGGAAACCTGATCGAGGCCGAGGAGGCCTTCGAACGCATGGGCGCGGACGTGATGCGCTGGCTCTACTGCGAGCAGCCGCCGACGCAGAACATCCGCTTCGGCTTCGGGCCCGCGGAGGAGGTCAAGCGGCGGCTGCTGACGCTCTGGAACTCGGTGAAGTTCTTCGTCGACTACGCGAACATCGACGGGTTCGGGCCCCGCGTCGAGGATCTGGACGCGGGGCCCGAGGGCGTCGAGCTCCAGCCGCTCGACCGCTGGATCGTCGCGCGAACGCGCCAGCTGGTCTCCGAGACGACGCGGGCTTACGACTCGTTCCTGACCGTCGACGTGATCCGCGCGTTCGACGACTTCGTCGACGATCTCTCCAACTGGTACATCCGCCGCTCGCGGCGACGCTTCTGGGACGGCGACGAAGTGGCGCTGCGCACGCTCTGGCACGCGCTCGCACAGGCCGTCCGCGTCGTCGGGCCGGTGATGCCCTTCCTCGCGGAGCACCTGTGGCGGAACCTCGCGGCAGACGGCGCGCCGGCGTCGGTCTTCCTGGCGGGCTGGCCGGAGGAGCGGGAGCAGGACGAGACCCTGCTCGCGGAGGTCGCCGAGACCCGCACGGTGGTGCGGCTCGGGCACACCGCGCGGCAATCGGCGGCCCTGAAGGTGCGGCAGCCGCTGCGGCGGCTAGTCGTCCAGGGAGCAGACCTCTCGGACGAGCACGCGGCGGAGTTGCGAGAAGAGCTACGCGTCAAGGAGGTGGAGGTCGGGCCGGTCGACGCCACCGAGCTGCGCGTGAAGCCGAACCTTCCGGTCCTCGGCCCGAAGCTCGGCAAGGAGCTCGGCCCGGTGCGCGCGGCGCTCGAGGCGGGAGCGTTCGAGGAGCTCGACGGCGGCCGCTTCCGCGTCGGC
>JBKOYZ010000210.1:0-12533 GCA_046725655.1 Actinomycetota bacterium
ACGCGCACCCGATCCCCGAGGGCCGTTAGTTGTCCGACGAAGTGGAAGGCGAGCTCGTGATGGAGACGGTGGAGGTCGTTGCGACTTCCCCCGGCCGGGACGAGACAGGCGACACGGCAGATTCGGAGGAGAAGGAGCCCGTCACCGAGCTCCTCGTGCAGCTCGGGCGCGACGTGAGCGCCCTGGCGTTCTGCGAGGCCCAGCTCGCGGCCTCCCGCAACATGCCCGAGGTACGGCGAGCGGCTCGCGACCTAGCCGGCGCCGTGGTCGCCGCGGTCGCGTTCGTGACGGCGTTCGCGTTCGCGAACGTGGCCGCGCTATGGGGGCTCTCGAACGTCCTCTCGGGCTGGCTGGCGGCACTCGTGCTCGGGGCGGCGTGGCTCGCCGTCGCGGTCGCGCTCTTGCTCGCCTTGATGGTGCGCGCCGGACATGCGACCGGCTGGAAGTGGTGGCGCGTGTTCAGCGCGGGGCCCGAAGAGACCATGAAGGACCTCGAGCAGGCGCGCGCCGACGCCGAGCAGGCCGTGCGCGACACGCTCGAACGGCTTGCGCCGGCGATCACGGTGGAGATCGCGACAGCCGCCGTACCCATCGCAGGCGACATGGCAGGCGACGTGGTCGAGGCGGGGCAGGACATCCTCGAGAGCTCCGACGAGATCGTGGAGGCGATCGCGGACGACCTGCCTGGCGGCGGCGTCGTGAATCAGATGTGGGACGTCGTGCTAATGCCCGGGCGCTTCGGTCTGAAGGTCGCGACGACCGTCCTCAAGCGCGGCGAGCCCAGCAGCTGAGCTCTAGCCCAGCGCGTTGCGCGCGCCGGGCTTCGTCACTGCTCGTAGCGCTCGACGACCCCGGGGTCGCGCACGCGCGCCGAATCGGGGTCGTATCCGGCCTCGCGGAGCGCACGGCGCTGCCGGAGCAGATCCCAGCATTGATCGAGAGCGACCTCGATGGATTCGAGTCGGCGGTGCTCGGCGTCGTTCAGCCCGCCTTCGCCGCCACGCTCGTAGAGCTCGTGCTCCTCGGCCACCAACTGCTCGATGCGGTCGTGGATCCGTTCGTCTTCCATCGTGCCCTCCTTGGAGATCGTCGCACGCCGCCGGCTCAACCGTTGCGGTAACCGGTAGCGACCAGCGGCTCGTACTCGGGATGCTCCTCGATGTAATGGGCGATGAAGGGACAGAGCGGAACGACGTCGGCGCCCTGTCGCGCGGCGCTGTCGAGCGCCTCGGCCGCCAGGCGGCTGCCGAAGCCGTGGCCTGCGCAGGATTCGTCGACCTCCGTGTGGGTGAAGACGATGCGGCCGTCCCGACGACGGTACGCAGCGAGACCGATCAGGCGCCCGCCCAGCCGAAGCTCATACCGGCTCGCCTCCGGCACGTCGACCACCTCCGCCTCGGCAACCGAGCCGTCTCCGGCCTCGAGCTCGCCGGTTCCCTGGAAGTACTCGACCAACTGCCCGATAGCGTTCGATTCGCGCGCGTCACGGTGATCGGCGAACCGCCGGCGGTGGACGGACGCGAACTGCCACGGGTCACGATCGTGCAGGTGGGCGAAGATCGCCCGCGTGCCGCGGTGGAGGCGACCGTCTTCGCTCTGCAGCACCGGGATCTGACCTGTCCCCGCGACCGCGCGCAGCTCCGTCCTCTCGTCCGGCCACGGCTCGACTTGCCGCGCCACGAAGTCGATTCCCAGCTCCGTCAGGACTTCCCGTACCGCGGCCGAGAACGGGCACCACTCAGCCTGGTAGAGCGTCAGCACGCCGTCAGGCACTGAAGCCGTTCGTCTTGTGCGTGCCATCGCAGAAGGGCTTGTTGCTCGAGCCGCCGCAGCGGCAGAGCGCCGCCCTCTCGCCCTCGTAGAGAACCGTGCCTTCCGCGTCGACGACTCGTACCCCGCCCGAGACGAGCAACGGCCCGTTCGCCGAGGCGCACAGCTCGAGCGGCTCCTCGCGCCTCGGCGCCGGGACGCCGAGCCGCCGTGTCCGCAGCGCACCGGAGGGACAGCGTGCAACCGCCGCCTCGACCTCGTCCGCGCTCGCCGCGTCGACCTTGACCCAGGGCCGCCGCTTCTCGTCGAAGACCTGCGGCAGCGAGCGGACGCAGTTCCGCGAGTGGTAGCAGAGGCGCGGCTCCCACTCGACCACGATCTCGTCGGTTGCGTACTCCTTCGTGACCGTGTCCCGAGTGGAGCTCACCTCGTGACGTTAGCTGTACCTCCTGGGTTCAGGTCTTGCGTTGATGCGTTAATGCAAGACCTGACCCCAACGAGGTTCGGTTACGGTTTGGGTCATGGATCCCGACCGCGCGCGCGAGCTTCTCGCGAACGAGCGTCAGCGGATCGAGCGGGCGCTCGCGCAGCTCCGTCACCAGGACACAGGCGAGGAGGCCGACGTCCAGGATCCGGGGAATCTGGCCTCTGACCTCTACCAGGACGAGCTCGACGAGGGCCTGGCGGACGACCTCCGGGAGCAGCTCGCCGCCGTCGAGCGTGCGGAGGCCCGACTCGCCGCCGGCACGTTCGGCCGCTCGATCGAAAGCGGCAAGCCGATTCCGGACGAGCGCCTCGAGGCGCTGCCGACGGCCGAGCGGACCGCCGAAGAAGAAGCGAGCTGAGCAGCTCGGTCCTCGCGCGCGAGCATGCGCCGCGCAACCGAGCGAGGCCTAGCGTCCCGCAGCGCGCGTGAGCACCGAAGCCGCGACTCCGGCGGGCGTCGCCGAGCGGCAGCCGGTGCGGCTCATCTTCGGGGCGCTGCTGCTGGTGCTGCTGCTCGCCTCGCTCGACCAGACGATCGTCTCGACCGCGCTGCCGACGATCGTCGGCGACCTCGGCGGCATCTCGAAGCTCTCCTGGGTGGTCACCGCGTACTTGCTCGCCTCGACGGTCGTCGGGCCTCTGTACGGGAAGCTCGGCGACCTGTACGGCCGGAAGGGCGTGCTTCAGGCGGCGATCGTGATCTTCCTCGTCGGCTCGGCGCTCTGCGGGATCAGCCAGAACATGACCGAGCTGATCGTCTTCCGGGCGATCCAGGGGCTGGGCGGCGGCGGCCTCTTCGTGGTGACGATCGCGGTCGTCGGCGACATCATTCCGCCGCGCGAGCGCGGCCGGTACCAGGGGTACTTCGGTGGAGTCTTCGGCGTCTCGACCGTGCTCGGGCCGCTGCTCGGCGGCTTCTTCGTCGACAACCTGTCCTGGCGCTGGATCTTCTACGTCAACATTCCGATCGGGCTGGTCGCGCTGGCGGTCATCGCAACGGCGTTCCAGGCTCGCACCGAGAGCGTGAGCCACAGCGTCGACTACCTCGGCGCCGCCCTCGTGGCGGGCGGTCTCGCGGCGATCGTGCTGTACACGAGCCTCGGGGGCACCACCTATGCGTGGGACGCGCCGCAGATGATCGCTCTGATCGTGGGGGGCTTCGCATTGCTCGCGGCATTCGTGTTCGTCGAGGCGCACGCTGCGGAGCCGATCCTGCCGCTCGAGATCTTCCGCAACCGCGTCTTCACCGTCACCAGCGCGGTCGGCTTCGTGATCGGGTTCGGATTCTTCGGCGCCATCACCTACCTGCCGCTCTACCTCCAGGACGTCAAGGGCCACAGCCCCACGATCTCGGGGTTGCTGATCACGCCGATGATGGCGGGTCTGCTGATCACCTCGATCGGCAGCGGGCAGCTGATCAGCCGCTTCGGCCGCTACAAGCCCTTCCCGATCGCCGGCACCGCGATCATGGCCGTCGGGCTCGCGCTTCTTTCACGCCTGCAGGTCGACACCTCGACGGCGCTCGCAGGCGTCTACATGTTCGTGCTCGGCCTGGGCCTCGGGCTGGTGATACAGGTGCTCGTTCTCGCCGCCCAGAACGCCGTCGACTACCAGTACCTCGGAGTCGCGAGCTCCGGCTCGACGCTCTTCCGCCAGATCGGGGGTTCGATCGGCGTCGCGATCTTCGGCGCGATCTTCGCCAACCAGCTCGCGGGCAACCTCGCAGCGAGCCTCCCGGCCGGCGCGCACGTTCCGACGTCCCCGAACCCGGCGGCGCTCAAGCAGCTGCCGGCCGCCGTGCACACCGTCTACGCGACGGCGATCAGTGACGCGCTCCAGCCGGTGTTCCTCGCTGCGGCCGGAACGGCCGTGGTCGGGTTCCTCCTCAGCTGGCTCCTGCCCGAGCTACCGCTGAAGACGACGGCGCAGGCGCCTGACGTCGGCGACGGCTTCCACGGCGCCCGCGACGACAACGCGCTGCGTGAGATCGAGCGCTCCCTCTCGAATCTAGCCCGTCGCGAGCACCGCTGGCAGCTCTACGAACGGCTTGCGGCCCCTTCCGGCGTCGACCTCGCACCGACCGAGCTGTGGCTGCTCGCGCGGCTGGGCGAACGCGCGCCCTTGATGGAAGAGCAGCTGCGCGAGCAGCTGAGCGTCGACCCACACCAGATCGCCGTGGCCCTCGAGCGGCTGCAACAGCGGTTGCTGGTCGAGCGAGAAGACGGCGTGGTCGCACTGACGACGCGTGGACGGGAGGATTACGAACGGCTCGTCGCGGCCCGATGTGCGGGCCTGCGCGAGCTCCTCGCGGGCTGGCGCCCCGACGAGCAAGCCGAGCTCCAACGGCTTGTCGACGAGCTTGCGCGGGACCTGGTGAGCGCTATTCCTGCGCCCGCGACGGCCGCTCGCTGAGGCCGAGCTCACCCGTCAGATAGCGCTGGAGCGTCGGCGCGAGCGCGGTGACGATCATCTCCTGCGATACCGACGCGAGCGGCTCGATGCGAAGGATGTATCGGATCGTCGCCAGCCCGAGGAGCTGCGAGCTCATCAGGGTCGCGCGCAGCTCGGCATCTTCGCCCGCGAGCGGCGCGGCGATACGCGCCAGCACCTCATTGCTGAAGAACTCGCGCATGAGCTTGGCCGCCTGCTCGTTCGTGGCCGCGGAGCGGAGCATCCCGATCATCACCTCGCGGCTCGGGGACTGTTCCCAAACGCTGAGGAAGTATCGGACCACGCGTTCACCGAGGGCGCCCGGTTCACCTGCCATCACCTCGGGAATGCGCTCCGCAGGGTTCACGGCGACTTCGAGCGCAGCCGCGAGCAGGTCGTCCTTGGAGCCGAAGAAGCGGTGCACAAGCGCCGGGTCGACGCCCGCTCGGCCGGCGACGCCGCGGACGGAAGTTCGGTCGTAGCCGAGCTCGGCAAAGCTCTCCCGCGCCGCAGCCAGGATGTCGGCGCGCGTCGTGCTCGGACCGGGCCGGCGGCCGGTGCGCTCGCCGCGGGTCGCTCGGTCTCCTGGAATACGTTGACGTGAAGTCATCGTTTGATGATATATAAGTCATCGGACGATGACATAACAGGCAAAGGAGGCTTCATGGATTCGCCCAGCACCCCTCCAGACCTCACCGCAACGCGGCGCCGTGCAGTCCTCGGTGTCATGTGCCTGGCCCTGATGATGGTGGTTGCCGCCGTCGCGTCCCTGAACGTCGCCCTGCCCGACCTCGCCCGCGGAACAGGCGCGACGCAGAGCCAGCTGCAGTGGATAGTCGACGGGTACGCGCTCGTCTTCGCCGGGCTGCTGCTACCGGCAGGCGCGCTCGGCGATCGGTTCGGGCGCAAGGGGATCCTGCTCACCGGCCTCGTCGTCTTCGGCGGTGCATCTGTCGCCGCGATGCTCGTCAACGATCCGTCGACGCTGATCGGTCTGCGGGCGGTGATCGGCGTCGGCGCGGCGCTGGTGATGCCGACGACCCTCTCGATCATCACGAACGTCTTCCCGCCCGAGGAACGCGGCCACGCGGTCGGCATCTGGGCGGGCATCGCCGGCGCCGGCGCGATCATCGGGCTGCTGCTGTCGGGCACGCTGCTGGAGTGGTTCTCGTGGCCGGCTGTCTTCGGGGTCAACGTCACGCTCGCCGCGCTCGCCTTCGCCGCCGCGATTCCGATCGTGCCGACCTCGCGCAGTCCGCGGCGCGTGCGGCTCGATCCGCTCGGCGCGGTCTTGTCCTCGCTCGGTCTCTTCGGCCTCGTGTTCGCGATCATCGAGGCGCCGCAACACGGTTGGCTCGACCCGGTCACGGTGGCCGGCTTCACGATCGGCTTGCTGCTCCTGATCGCGTTCGTCCTCTTCGAGCTGGCACGCGAAGAGCCGATGCTCGACCCGCGCCTGTTCGCCGGCCGTGGCTTCGGCGTCGGCTCGCTCTCGCTGACGCTCCAGTTCTTCGCCCAGTTCGGCTTCCTCTTCATCTCGTTGCAGTACTTGCAGTTCGTCCTCGGCTACTCGCCGCTCGAGGCCGGAGCGTCGATCCTGCCGATGGCCCTGATGCTGATGGCGATCTCGCCGCGCGCGCCCATGCTCGCGAGGCGTTTCGGCGTCCGCACCGTCGGCGGCGCGGGACTCGCCCTGATGGGCGTCGGCTTCCTCGTCTTCACGACGCTCGGAGTCGACTCCTCCTACTGGCGCTTTGGCACCGGCGCGCTGATCACCGGAGTCGGCCTGGCGCTGGCGACCTCGCCGGCGACGACGGCCATCGTCTCCTCCCTGCCGGCGCACCGCCAGGGAATCGCCTCGGCCGTGAACGACCTCTCGCGCGAGGTCGGCGGCGCCTTCGGCATCGCCGTGCTCGGCAGCGTCCTCAACAGCGGCTACCGCAACGACCTCGCGCCAACGACGGCGACGCTCCCGAAGCCGGCCGCAGACGCCGCCACGGAGTCGGTCGCAGCGGCGGTGCAGATCGCCCATCAGGCTGGTCCGCGCGGAACGGCGCTGCTCGAGAGTGCCGAGCACGCCTTCGTCAACGGGCTGTCCACGTCGCTGCTCGTCGGCGCCTGCGTCCTCTTTGCTGCAAGCGTGCTCGTCGCCCTGCTCGCGCCGCGGCGCCAGGACGTGACGCGCGCCGACGAGGCCGAGCGCGGGTTTCCGCAGGCCGTGCCCGCTGCGAAGTAGAGGGGGCGAGGAGGTGTCGATTTTCGCCCCGACATCCCGCGCCCCGACATCCCGACCTCACCGGCGCGTAAAAAGGGGGTAGACATGAACGCACGCGACGCACAACAGCTCGAAACCGCGCAGCGTCACCGCGTCGTCGTCGTCGGCGGGGGCTTCGGCGGTGTGCAGGCGGTGCGGAAGCTGCGCCGGGCGCCTGTCGACATCACCCTGATCGACCGCCGCAACTTCTCGCTGTTTCAGCCGCTCGTCTACCAGGTCGCCACCGGCGCCCTCTCACCCGGCGAGATCGCCTCGCCGCTCCGGGCGATCTTTAAGCGCAACGAGAACGTCCGCGTCGTCCTCGGCGAGGTAACGGGCTTCGATCTCACGCGGCGGCGCGTCGTCGTCAGCTCCATGCAGAACGGCGGCTCGAGCGAGATTCCCTACGACAGCCTGGTCGTCGCGGGCGGGTCGCACTACTCGTACTTCGGCCACGAGGAGTGGCGCCCGGTCGCGCCCGACGTGAAGTCGCTCGAGGACGCGCTCGAGGCGCGACGCCGGATCCTGGCGGCGTTCGAGGCGGCCGAGTACGAGCCCGACCCCAAGAAGCGGTCGGCCTGGCTCACATTCGTCGTGGTCGGGGGAGGACCGACCGGCGTCGAGCTCGCAGGTCAGATCGGGGAGATCGCGCGGGACACGCTTCATCGGGACTTCCGCACGATCGACACACGGGCGGCGCGCGTGCTGCTCGTCGAGATGGCCGACCGGATGCTTCCCCAGTTTCCGGCTCGACTCTCGGGGAAGGCTGCGCAGGCGCTCGAGAAGCTGGGCGTGACACCTCTGACCTCGCACACGGTCGTCGACATCACTGCGGAGGCCGTCACGCTTGCGGACGAATCCGGGACCGCCGAAGAGGTACCGGCGCGGACCGTCCTCTGGGCCGCGGGCGTCGTGGCCTCGGAGCTCGCGACGCAACTCGGCGCCGAGGCCGGCGCCGACGTCGACCGCGCAGGCCGCGTGGCCGTCGGCCCGGATCTGACGCTGCCCGGCCACCCGGAAGTGATCGCGCTCGGGGACATGGTCCAGGTGCACGATGCCGAAGGGAATCCAGCGCCGCTGCCGGGTCTTGCACCGGTGGCGATGCAGCAGGGACGCTATGCAGGTCGCGCGATCCGCGACCGACTACGAGGTCGACAGCCGCGGCCGTTCCACTACCGCGACAAGGGCAACCTGGCCACGATCGGCCGCTCGAAGGCCGTCGCCGACATCAAGGGACTGCAGCTCAGCGGCCTCATCGCCTGGATCACGTGGCTGGTCGTCCACCTCTTCTACCTGATCGGATTCCAGAACCGGCTTCTCGTCTTCACCCGCTGGGTGATCAGCTTCGTTACTCACGGCCGCGGCGAACGGCTGATCACGGCTCCGGCCAGCAGCGGGCCTTTGTATGAGATGGAGAGGCATGCCACTTTGGACGCGCGCACCGATCGGGACGTCGTCTGAGTCAGGCAGCCAGAGCGTGCGCGCCTGCAACCCAGGCGTCGAGGCTCTGGTCGCGCCCGCGTAGCTCCAGCGTCCGGCGCTCGAGGCCAGTCGTCTCGAGACCGCCAGCGGTAGCCGCATCGGCGCTGATCAGGATCTCGCCGGCCCCGGCGAGGCCCGCGAGCCGTGCGGCGGTGTTCACCGTATCGCCGAGCGCGGTGAAGTCCCGGGCATCTCCCTCACCGACGCTGCCAACGAACGACATGCCGGTGTGAACCCCGGCACCGACGGGGATCCAGGGCTGCGATCCGTTGTTCCCGGTCTGATCGAGCAGGCCGCGCGCGGCTGCAATCGCGTCCGCCGCATGGTCGCTCCCGGCGAAGCCGGGGATGAAAAGGGCAACCGCGGCGTCGCCGACGAACTTGTCGACGATTCCGTCCCGCTCGTCGATGACCTCGGCCGCCGCGCCGTAGAAGCGCGCCATCAGGCGCGAGAACTCCTCCGGCGGCATCCCCTCTGCGATTCCCGTCGAGCCGCGGACATCCGCGAACAGAACGGAGATTTCGACTTCGGCGCCGCCGGGGTGCTTGTGAACCGCGCGGAGGCACCACTTGCAGAGGCGCCGGTTCAGTGGCGAGGGGCCGTAGGCGATCGCCCGCATAAGGACACCGCCTGGCCCACGGAACGGCGCGTTGCAGAGCTTGCAGCGCGGCGGCGACGGGAGAACGCCCCACATCTTGCGCATCCTGTGCAGCCGGGGGTAATCGCCAGTGAGCATCTGCCTCCACATCTCCTCCACCGTCGGCTTGGCCATGACGTGGACGCTATACGCTGGGCGCGGTGGTGCCGGGCGGCGCGAGCAGTGCCACGGTCGGCGCCTCCCGCATCCCGAGCAGATCGTCCACCGTGGCCTCGCTCCCCTCGAGCCGTTCGACGCGTGCGCCGATCGCGTCGAGGAACGCGTCCGGCGGCTCGACAAAGTCGATCGCGGGCGTCCTGTAGTGCATCGGGACGACGAGTCTCGGCGCGAGCGAGCGCACGAGCTCGGCCGCCGCGGCGCCTCCGATCGTCGGGCCGCCGCCCACGGGGACGAAGACGACGTCGACGGTGCCGATCGCTTCGCGCTGCTCCGGCCGCAGCCCCGCCTGGCCGAAGTCGCCGAGGTGGCAGAGGCGCACGCCGTCGAGCGAGAAGCAGAAGATCGTGTTCGGCCCGCGTGCCGTTCCCGCTACGTCGTCGTGCTCGGAGGCGACGGCCACCACCTCGCCGACCGGAGACTCGAGTCGTCCGGCCGTCGAGCGGAGCACAACCGGGGATCCTCCGACAACGCCGGCGGCGTTGTGGTCGGCGTGCTCGTGCGTGACCAGCACGACGTCGGCCGTCACACCTTCGATCGGCGGGTAGTCGAACCGAATCCCGCGGGTGGCCGCGGCGCTCATGTCGCCGAACGGGTCCACGAACACCGACCGCTCACCGTCGAGCAAGAACGCCGACTGGCCGAACCAGCGTACGCGCATACGACAACCTCCTCTCAAGGCCGCAATTCCCAGGCGACGAGGATGACATGGGTTCTGCCACGGCGGTCTCGCTCGTAGCCACGCAGTTCACAGCCCGTTCTCAACGGTCGCGAGAACCAAGTAACAGTCTGTTGCGAAGTTCGACAGGTCCCGAAGCGCGATCCGGCCTGACCAGAAGCCGCAACTCGAGCCCTCGGGCCAAGTAACAGTCTGTTACTAGGCTTGGCACGGTACGTCGGTCGCCGGACGAGATCGGCGCACGAGACGGCGCCTCGCCGTGGCTCGCGACCGCCGCCGAGGCGACAGATCGGCTACGCCGCTCGGTGCATGCGGAGGCGCCGCTCCTGCGCAGGCTCTCCGACCGGATTCGCATCCCGGCGCGCGAACGCCCACGCGAGCCGTGCCAGCGTCAGAGCACCGAGCATCAGGCCGAAGTCGCGCAGGGCGATGTCGTAGTACTCGGGCGGGTTGTTCGTCAGCAGGTTGACGATGATCCCCGCCAGCCACGCCGCGACGAGCGGCGCGCCGATCACAGGAGCGACAGCGACGATCAAGCCGGCCGCGATCTCGACGCCGCCGACGAAGTACATGAAGTCCTGGCCGCTGCCGGGCACGATGTTGTTGATCCAGCCGGCCAGGTAGTCGGGCCAGTGCACCGTCCAGTTGAAGAACTTGTCGATCCCGAAGAGGATCGGCGCCGCGGTGAAGCCGATGCGCAGCAGCCAGAAGGCCTGGTAGGCAGCGCCCCGGATCGGGTCACCTTGTGCCGCCGCTCGCGCTTCCATCGTCGTCATCAGGAATCACCTCCGTTTTCGCGGGTATTTGCCTCTTTGTGTCGACGCGGCTCCGGTTCTTACTGGTAAGACCAGTCACGTTCCGCGACGCAGACCTCGGGTGGAACGGAACCGTCTAGCGGGCTACGCGCCGCTGCGCGACTACGCCGCGATCGGCGACGGACGGACGGTCGCGCTCGTCGCGCGCGACGGCTCGGTCGACTGGCTCCCCCTGCCGGACCTCGACTCTCCGACCGTGTTCGCAGCGATTCTCGATCCCGAGCGCAGCGGTCGGTTCGCGCTCGAGCCCGGAGTCGCTTACCGCGCGGAGCGGCGCTACCTGCCTGACACGAACGTCCTCGAGACGACCTTCCACACCGACCGAGGGTCGGTCCGTGTGATCGACGCGCTCACGCTCCCGGACGACGGCTTGACCCCTTACCGCGAGCTGCAGCGCAAGATCGACGGCCTCTCCGGCAGCGTGCCCCTGCGCTGGCGCGTCGAGCCGCGGTTCGGCTACGGCGGTTGGCCGCTACGGCTCGCGCGGCGACAGGGGCTGCCGATCGCAACCGCGGCCAACGACGCCATCGCCGTCCGCGCGTTCGAAGCGGGAGAGCCCGAGATCGTCGCCGGCGCGATCGAGGGCCGATTCGAGGCGCACGAGGGAGCCTCGGCGCTACTGGCGTTGTCCTTCGCGCACCAAGAGCCACTCGTCGTGCCGACGCGTGACGACCTCGCCGCGCGCCTGGATGCCACATGCGCCGGCTGGCGGGGTTGGGCCGACGGCCGATCGTACGACGGTCCCTGGCGCGAAGCGGTGATCCGCAGCGCGCTCGCGTTGAAACTGCTCGTCTACGCACCCTCGGGCGCGGTCGCAGCCGCGGCGACGGCCTCGCTTCCGGAGGAAATCGGCGGCGAGCGGAACTGGGATTATCGCTACTCCTGGATCCGCGACACCGCCTTCACCGTCGACGCCTTCCTCCAGCTCGGCTCTCCCGCCGAGGCGAATGCGTACTTCTGGTGGCTGATGCATGCGACCCAGCTCACGCATCCCCGGCTGCACGTGCTCTACCGGCTCGACGGCGGGACGCGTGTCACAGAGAACGCACTTCCGCTCGCCGGCTACCGGGGCTCCCAGCCGGTCAACATCGGCAACGGCGCCGCGAACCAGCTCCAGCTCGACACCTACGGCGAGCTGATGCAAACCGTCTGGCTGTACACCCGCCACGGCCACCGGCTCGACGGCGACGTCGGGCGTAGGCTGGCGGGGCTCGCCGACTTCGTCTCCGCGAACTGGCGCCGACCCGACGCGGGCATCTGGGAGGTGCGCAGCGAGCCGCTCCACTACACGCAGTCGAAGATGCTGTGCGCAGTCGCCCTCGACCGCGCACTCCGGCTCGCCGAGGAGGGGCATCTACCCGGCAAGCACGCGGAGCGTTGGCGGCACGAGAGGAGGGCGATCCGCGACTTCGTCGACACAAACTGCTGGTCGGACGAGAAGCAGAGCTACGTGCGCTTCGCGGGCGGCGACGAGCTCGACGCCAGCGTCCTGCTCGGGATCGTCCACGAGGGCGCCGAGCGAACCGACGCGAGGATGAGCAAGACCGTGGACGCGATCGACCGCGAGCTCGCGAACGGCCCCTACGTCCGGCGGTACGAGGGAGAGGACGGCCTCCCGGGCACCGAAGGTGCGTTCCTCGCCTGCTCCTTCTGGCTAGCCGAAGCGCTCGCCCGGACCGGGCGTATCGACGCAGCCGCCGACCTGATGGAGCAACTCTTCGCACTCGCAAACGACGTCGGCCTCTACAGCGAGGAGATCGACCCGCACACCGGCGACTTCCTCGGCAACATGCCCCAAGGCCT
>JBKOYZ010000003.1:0-4899 GCA_046725655.1 Actinomycetota bacterium
ACCTGATAAGGCGGCGCGACGCCGATCCCGGCGGGCACCTGCCGCGATCGAGCGCGGACGAGGATCCTCAGATGCGCATGGATGTGAAATGCGAGTCGTTCGCCGCGTTGGCAGGTGACGCCGTCGATCCGTTCGCCAAGGTGTAGAAGGCGCGGCCGTGCCAGCGGCGTGGCCGTCGGGATCGGAACGCCTTCGGGTCCGAGCGCCCCTGAAGGAGGGGCCGGCCGTAGGTGACCGATGTTGGCCAGAGGCACGAGCGGCAGCGCGGGTCCCGCGCCGTCATTTCGCGTGAGCGCGAGTGCGGCCGTGGCCACGATCGCCGCAAGGCCTGCGACAACACCAAGCAACGTTCGCCAATGCGGTCCTCTCGTCTTCATGCGTACGCGAGAGTGGCCGCGCCACGTCGGTTGGAGGGGGTTGCTTCCGGCGTGGCGCGGCGCTTCATCGGAAACGCGCGGCTACCAGCCGCTTCCCGAGCTGCTGTAGCCGCCGCTCGAGCTCGAGCTGCCGCTTGCGTGCTCGACCTTGTGGCCGTTCGGGCGGACGGCGTACCACTCGGCGCCGAAGTTGTCGAGCCCCTCGCCGCTTGTCTCGCCGGCGCGCTTGTCGCCGACGAAGGTGTACAGCGGGTGCCCGGCATAGGTCACCTGGCCTACACCCTTCTGGACGCGCGTCAGTCGGAGTAGCGACTGATGCACGCGCTTGCCGGCGCGCGGGCTAGCGTGGCTGGTCAGCCTCGGCCAGAACTTGGCGCAGGCGCTGTTGCACATGCTTACGCCGTTGCGGTCCTTCTCGAACAGGTAGAGCGTGCGGCCGCGGGAGTCGACGAGGACGGAACCGATCCCCGTCTTCCTCAGAGCGACGAGCGCTCTTGTGCCGGTGCGCGAGGCGCCGGAACGTGCTGCCTTCGCCGTGGCCATGAGAAGCAGAGCGGCCACAAGCGCGATGCCGACTGCGGACGCGCGTCTCCTCACAAGCGATTTCATCGTGTTCTCCTTTCGGTCGTGAGGACGGTGACGAGTTGGGGTGTGACGATCAGGAGGAAGAGGCCGAGGAAGAGCGTCGTCAGCCCGTCGAAGACCAGCGTGAGGACGATGGCGAGCCGATAGCCGGACTCCATGAATCCGAACAGCGGCATGTACTCGCTGATCAGCAAGCTCACGAGCGTTCCCAGGGCGATTCCGATCGCGCCGAGCGCGGCGAGGGCGAGAACGAGATTGCCGAGGCGCTCGCCCAGGCGCCGCACCGGCGAGAGCAGCACCGCGCCGACGACGCCGGCGCCGATGAAGCTGAGCAGGAACAGTGTCCCGATCGTCGGGACGACGCGGAAGTACGCGTCGTAGTACTGCTGCGCGTGGATGGCGCCGACGACAAGGATCGAGATCGCACCGAGGTAGCGAGCGATCTCTGCTGAGACCTGACGGCTCGTCCGCTTGTGCGGGGCCCGCCGTGCCGGGTTTCTTGCCAACCGCCGGGTCGCGACCGTATGTCCGGACGCGCTAGCCATGGCGATGGATCTCCTTGCCTGCCGGCGAGATCACCCACCAAGGTCCGCCGAACTGGTTGAGGCCCTGGCCTGTGGTCTGACCGGGCTTGCGGTCGGTGACGAAGTAGTAGAGCGGGTGGCCGCCGTAGGTGACTTGGAGCTTCCCGTCCTTGCGCTTCGTCGTGCCGAGAAGCGACGCACGAGCCCCACGTCCTGCCACCGGCTTTCCGTGCGTGATGAGGGGCGGCCAGAGCGCGGCGCAGGCGCCGTAGCAGACGCTGATCTTCCCTTTGTCGGGCGGGAAGTCGTAGAGCGTGATGCCCTTGCTGTCGACGAGTATGCGTCCGAGGTGCGTCTTCGCGACCTTGACGGGTGTGCCGCTCGTCGCAGCGCTCGCGAGAGCGAATGCGGCCGCCGTGGCGGCGACCAACCCCGCTGCCGTGAGTGTCGTTAGCAGTTTGATCCAGTGTTTCATCGGACCTCCTTGTGGTCGATCGATACGCGTGCGAGACGCATGTCGAAGTGATCTGCGGCAGCGCGCGGCAACCCCGACAGTTCGCGGAGATGCGTGCCGCTTGCCGCGGTGACGCGGGCGACCATCTCGGCGGAGTCGGTTTCGCCGTCGACGCGGCGGAGCAGTTCGTCAGCGACTGCTTGCGCGAAGCGATCTGTCGACTGCGCCCAGCGCGCGAGGGTGTTTGCCGCGGCAGTGCAGGCTGCGATCTGGAGATGCGCGGCGTGACGTGCGAGTGCGCCCAGCGCCTGCTTTGGCGCTTGAGGCGCCGCTGTCTGTGCTGAGCGCCGCTTCTGCGTGGTTGTACGAGTCGAGGCCATTGCCTTGCCTTTCCGGTCGAAAGAACTCGGAGAGGCGGCCTTGGCCTCGTGGCGGCGTCGTCATGAACGCCGCACCTCGAAGCTAGCAGGACCGTTTTGGTCTACGTCGAGGCGGTTGTCTAGCGGTTCGCTCTCGGCCTGCGCTTCGGCTCGAGCAGGCTCTGCTGCTCGACGATCCGTGCAGCGACGTCGGCCAGCCGGAGGTTGCGTTCGCGTGCGGTCAGCTGCAGGCGGCGGAAGGCATCCTGCTCGGTCAAGTTCAGGGCCGACATCAGCAGGCCCTTCGCGCGCTCGACCAGCTTGCGATCCTCGAGTGCTTGCTGGGCCCGGTCCACCTCGGCTTCGAGCGCCTGGAACTCAGCCTGCCTAGCCGCTGCCAGCTTCAGCGCGGCTTCCAGCTCTCGCGAGTCGATCGGCTTCGTCAGATAGGCGCTGACGCCGCTCGCGATCGAGCGCTCGATCAGGCTCGGATCATCGACACCGGTGACGACCACGACCGGCCGGCGTAGACCTTCCGATGCGAGCTGCTCTGCCGCTTCCAGCCCGTCGACATTCGGCATCTCGATGTCGAACAGGTAGAGGTCGGCCTGGCCTTCCCGGGCGAGCTCGATCGCCTGACGGCCGTCGCCGGCGGGGCCGACCGGTTCGTGCCCGAGTGACCGGAGCCGCTGCGAGAGACCGAGCGCGATCACCGGGTCGTCTTCCGCGACGAGGACCCTCATCCCGGCCTTGCAGGAAAGACGACGTCGGCGCATGTGCCGGTGCCAGTAGCGGCAGCGCGCAGCTCGAAGCGCCCATTGAGGCCCTGCTCGACCATCCCTCGGACGAGACTGAGGCCGAGTCCTGCGGGCCTTAGCGTTCCGGGCCCGCCGTCCTCGATACACAGTTGCGTCTCGCTGCCTCCGGAGAGCCGTACGCGGATCGGGGGAGCTCCGTGCCTGAGCGCATTCGTAACGAGCTCGTTCGCGACGATTCCGACTTTCTGCGCGGTGGCGGCGTCGAACGCGACCGGCTCGGCCTCGACCGCGACTGCCACTGGCGCACCCGCGGTGATGCTGCGCAGGAGCGCCCCGCCGTCAACCCGGTCTTCACTTTCAGTCAGCAGTCGGTGAACGGCCGCGATCGAGCGAATCCTGGCCGCCGTCTCGTCGAATGCCTCGCCGTCGTCGCCGTCGGGACGCGCGAGAAGCAGCAGGTCCGCAGCGGTCTGGAGGTCGTTCTTGATGCGATGGTTCGCCTCTCTCGCCAGCGCTCGCTCGAGCGCCGCGCGCTCGGCGGCTCGGCGGTGCGCTGCGGTCTGCACGCGGATCGTGCGCGCCAACACGAGCGCGACAGCGGTCGCGACCGCGACCAGCAGCAGCCGGATCACGGTTGCTCCGGCCGACAGCGGGACAAGGGCTGCGACGACCGTGCAGGTTGCCGCGCTGACCGCAAGCCAGAAGCGACGCCGCCAGCCCGCCTGAACGACCGCAATGAACGGCACGACCAGAAAGAGGAGCAGCGTGAACGTCGAGCCGGCGCTCGTGACGAGCAACGCCACGAACGCGATCAAGCCGGCGCACCACGCGTCGAGGAGCAACCTGCCGCGCGCCACCGTCAACCACTTGCGCCACGGGATCAGCATCGCTGCGGTGTTCCCGGCCGCCGCGACAAGCGTCGCGCCAACCAACAACCACCGGTGCCGCGCACCTCCATCAAATGTCAGCCCCGCGAGCACCACCACGATCGACGCCCAGCCAAGCCAGTAACCAACCTGAACGGCAGCAAAGCGGAACCCGACCTCGACGCTTGCGTCCGGTTGGTCCCGCCTCAGCTGCCGCAATCGGAGCAAGGCGCCGTCAGTAGAAACGCTCGACACGAACAGACCGTTCAAACGACGGCGGCGCGGTTCCTAATCCCGATCTCACTCATCGAGGCTCGTACGAGAAACGCGCGGCTGCGGTTTCCATCCAAGCTCGACGTCGCCTGAGGCGGTCCTGCTAGCTTCATCGCAGGCGTTCTCGACGACGCCGCTCGAGGCCACGTTTGCCTCTTCCCCCGCCGAGCTACGGCTCGCGCGACTGGAGTGGGAGAGGCGATGACGTATCGGTCGACCTTCCTTTCCGGCCGCCTCGCGGGTCCCGCGGGAGCGCGCGTCGCTTTCGCCATCCGGAGCGAAAGGAGAAGAGGCTGATGTCGGTAGCGGAGAACAGATCGTCCGGCGACCCGGAGCGGATCTCATGAGCATGTACATGCTCGACACCAGCTGGGCGACGACCGCCGATGAGCGGCGACACCTCCACTGGGAGCTGCTCGCGTCCGACCAGGTTCGCGGCGTCTTCCTGACCGCGTGCGACGACACGCTTGTAGTCCTCTTCTCCGGCGACCGCCGCGCGTTCGACGCGTTCGAGTCTGGCCTCCACGGGGTGCGATGGTGAGACGCCGATCCGCGTTGCTCGCACTGCTCCTCCTGGCGGCGGCGCTCGTGCTCGTCCCGTGGAGCCGATGGCTCGTGATCTCGCTGCCGTGTCGGTACGTCTCGCGGCATTGGGGGATTGCCTGGGCCGGGTTCGACGGCGGTCTCGCCCTTGCTCTTGCCC
>JBKOYZ010000005.1:0-2261 GCA_046725655.1 Actinomycetota bacterium
GCGCACGCCCCCGCACAGGCAGTGGCCGGTGTAGAGCGCGTCGCTCACTGCAGGAGCGGCGACGGCGGGATGCGCGTCTCCCCGCGAACCTCGTCGATCAGGAGCCCGACCTCGTCCACGTAGCACCAGCTCCAGTCCTCGCCCGGCTCGATCGAGCGGATGATCGGGTGCGACATCGCGTGGTGGTGCGCGGTCGCGTGGCGGTTCGGGGAGTCGTCGCAGCAACCGACGTGGCCACACGTGAGGCAGATCCGGAGGTGCAGCCACTTGCTGCCTTCGAGCATGCAGTCCTCGCAACCGTCGACGGACGCAGGGAGGTCGCGTAACGCAACCTGGTCGAGGTGCGTGCAGACCTCGCTCATCGGACTCGAGCAGTCGGGCGCGCGAGATGTTGGTGGACGAACTGAACCGCCATCGATCCTTCGCCCACGGCTGCTGCGCAGCGTTTGCTGGACCCTGACCGGACGTCGCCGGCGGCGAAGATGCCGGGCACGCTTGTCTCGAGCAGGTTGTCGGCCCCGGCGGCGTCGCCGGTGAGGATGAAGCCGTCAGCAGCGCGCGCGACGGCGTCGTCGAGCCATTCCGTGCACGGTTCTGCGCCGAGGAAGAAGAAGAGGGCCGAGAACGGCAGCTGCTCGCCGCTCTTCAGCGTGACCGCCTCGAGTTGCCCGTTCGCTCCATGTAGCGCGGCGATCTCGCTGCGGTCGCGGACGGCGACCCCGTAGCGGTCCAGGTCGTGAATGAGGTAGTCGGACATCGTTTCGCCGAGGTCGGCACGGCGGTGGAGTAGCGTCACGAGCGCTCCTCCGCGGGCGAGCCAGACGGCGGCTTGCCCGGCGGAGTTGCCGCCGCCGACGACGGCGACACGCGAGGCGCCACACAACTGCGCCTCGGGCGGGCCGGCCGCGTAGAACACGCTCAGGCCCTCGTAGTCCGCGAGATCATCGAGGGGAAGCCGCCGGTAGGCGGCGCCGGTGGCGAGCACGACGGCGCGTGCTGCGATCTCGTGCCCCTCTCCGAGTCGTACGAGGTGTCGTCCGTTGCCCGGTTCGAGCTCGATGGCGCGGTAGGGGGTCGCGGGTCGTGCGCCGAACTTTCGCGCCTGGCTGACGGCGCGGCTGGTGAGCTCCGTGCCGCTGATGCCGGCCGGGAAGCCGAGGTAGTTCTCGATCCGGCGCGACGATCCGGCCTGACCGCCCAAAGCGGTGCTCTCGACGATCAGCGTGTCGAGCCCCTCGGACGCGCCATAGACCGCGGCGGCGAGGCCACCGGGACCGGCGCCAACGACGAGCAGGTCGACTTCCTCGCGCGGCGCCAGCTCGCGGCCGACCCCGAGCGCGCGCAGCACCTCGCCTCGCGATGGGTGCTGCAGCTCGGTGCCGCCGGGGAGCCGAACGAGCGGGGGCTCCGCTCCGCCCGGAGGCTGGGCGTCCTGCCAGTTGAATGGAAGCCTGTTGGCGCGGACGAAGTCCAGCATCTGCATCGTGGCTTCCGACGAGCGCAGCCCGACCACCTCAAGGCCGATCCCTTGGACGCGCTGGAGCGCCTCTCGTCGAGCGATGAACGTCGAGAGGACGAGGTCGCTGAGGGGTCCGTCCTCGAAGAGGAGTGCGCGCAACGCGTCGCGGTCGACCGCGACGTAGCGGAGCGGCTTCGTCACGACCGCCGTCACGAACACGGTCTGCCCGGACAGGAGGTTCAGTTCGCCGAGAAAGCTCGAGGCGCCGTGGCGGACGATCTCGTTGCCGGCCGCATCCAGGATCGCCACCTCGCCCTCACGGATGGCGATGAACGGATACGCCCGATCGCCGACCCGGTACAGCACGTCGCCGACGCCCGCGGTCAGCTCCTCGCCCAGCGCCGCAAGCGTCGCCATCTGCGACGTGGACAGCGTGGGGATGGCGGGAACTGCCATCGACCGAGAGTAGCCGTGTGCTCGCAGTCTGCGTACGGCGCGGCTCGGCCTGCAGTTGCGACCAGTTCCCACCGGTGGCCACCGCGGGGCTCCATAGGGGCTCCACACTTTGTTGTCTGCATTGACGACGGCCTGATCCGAAAGAGGCGTTCCCACTACGACGCCGATTGCCGGCGATGGGCCGCCTCCGCGATGTACCTCCCCTAGATCACGATCGACGACGACACCCACGCCCACACCACGTCGGGCCCGGTCGTGTGTGTCGTCCTATGCTCGGCGTGGATCTGGAGCACGTGACGCGAAGAAGCGCTCGACTGTGTCGAGCGGCTCGATGTCACGTTGAGCG
>JBKOYZ010000082.1:0-15014 GCA_046725655.1 Actinomycetota bacterium
TGGCACAGAAAGGAGACCGCCGGCGACGGATCTCGCGAGACGTCGAAGGTAAGGGTGAAACGGTGGGGTAAGAGCCCACCAGCGTCGTGGCGACACGGCGGCTAGCCAAACCCCGTCCGGTGCAAGGCGAACAGGCTCCGCGAGCAGGTGGCCCGCCGAGGAGCCGGGTCGGCCGCACAGAAGGATGGTCACCCTCGACAGAATCCGGCTTACAGGCCTGCTACAGGAAAAACCCCTCATCTGCAGGGGTTTTTCCTATTCTTGAGACAAGCCTCGAGGCGCCGAGGAACTATCGGCGGGCGAGAGGCGATCGGGGCGCGCCCAAGGACGCGCCCCGAGGCACTGGAAACAACGTCCTAGCGGATTGGTTGGCAGGCGTGCTTGAGGTCGTAGTCGGCGACCTGGCGACCGAGGAGGGAGCCGGCCTGGACGGAGAAGCGGTAGTGCAGGCCCGCCCAGATCCGGGCGTTGTCGGCCTCTGCGCGCAATTCGTCAGCGGTCGCGAAATGCCGCGTCACCGAGAGGCTCGGCGTGCCTTGGACGTCGACGTCGAGCTGATCCGTCCCGAGGAACCGCGCGAGTACCTCGGCAACCGCCGAGGTGATCGTCGCGTGCGCCGACGGATACTCAGGGTGGTTCGGCGTCGCAACGAGCGGGCGCCACCCGGGCTGCTCGACGGTGAGCGGGTTGCCGTCGTTGATGCCGGGGACGGGGCCGAAGCCGTCGTTCGCGACCGAGGTCGGGTCGATCGCCGAGACCGGCCGCCAGAACAGGTAGTGATACTTGGCGTTCATCATCGCGACCATCGCGTCGGCGCCGACCTCGTTCACCATCGCCAGGAGCCGCGCCGTCTCGGGCACGTCCGAGCTCGTATTCGTCGCGATGCTGCGGGCGAGGCCGTTGTACTGGCGGACGACGTTCGCGGTCCAGAAAATCGCCACTGCCGTCTGGTCGGGCGTCCGCGTCGCGCTGTTGGCCGTCCCGAGCGACTTGACTTCGTTGAATGCATCGACCCACTGCCGGCTCTGCAGCGACGGCGGCGGCGGCGGCAGGAACTGGTCCGCGCTCTCGAGCCGGAACGGCCGCATGGTCGCCATCCACGGCGTCTGCGGCGCCGCGTAGGCTGCCGGCGTAAGACGCCAGACGCCGGGTCCGGGGGCCAGCGTCGGGAAGGGTGAGGTCGAGCCGATCGGCGTCTGCAAGCCGTCGCTCTCCCGCTCGCGCAGGACCTTGTCGGCTGCGAGCCCGCCGTACACAATCCCGTTGCGCTTGGCCGGTCCGTCCGGGATCGCTGCGAGCGCGGCATCGTAGAGCGCCGTCAGGTCGGGCGCCTGCGCGGGGAAGTAGTGCACGAGGATCCGGTAGGCGGACTCGGTGACGGCGGCGTCCGGCGACTGCCCGCGTCGCTTACCGGGGTTGACGGCGCGGTCCATCGCCATGGAGACGTATGCCATGTAGACGAAGCCCTCCCCCTGGAACGCGCCCGAGCCCACGATCGTGTCCTCGGCGATCTTGTTCCACTGCTGTGCGGCGTTCCCCGGCGGCAGTGCTGCCGCCGCGTCATGGGTCGCGCCTAGCGCCGCAGCTACCGCGAATGCCATTACCGCGGCCACCACGACCCGGAGTGCTCGATATCTCGTCACGCTGTCCTTCCATCGCGAGGCAACCCTCCACGCCAACCAGCTCTTCATGCCAGCCTCCTCTCGTTCGCCGTTCCACTGCGAGGCGTCGAGTGTGGCGTGCGGCGCTTTGCGCGAACCTTGCTCGGCTTTGCGACGACCGAGTCGTAGACTCGATGCAGCCAGAGTCGTGAGCAAAACGCTGGAATTCCGGGTGCTGGGGCCGCTCGAGGTCGTCCACGACGGCGTCGCCACGCGGATCGGCTCGCCGACGCAGCGGACGTTGCTCGCGCTACTCCTAATGCACCCGAACGAGGTCGTGTCGACCGACCGGATCGTCGACGTGTTCTGGCCCGACAACCCGCCGGAAGCTCGCCGGAAGCTCTGGTTCCACGTCTCGAAGCTGCGGGCGATCCTTCAGCCCGGCGGGCGGGACGATCCTGCGGACGGCATGCTGGCGAGGCACCCGACCGGCTACGTCCTTCGAATCGATCTCGATCGACTCGACGCAGCGCGCTTCGAACGACTCGCGCGCGCCGCGCGATCCGCGCTCGAGGACGAACCCGCCCGGGCGGCCGCGTTGCTTCGGCGAGCTTTCGCCCTTTGGCGCGGGAAGCCGTTCGCGGACGTCCTACACGAGGAGGCGCTCGCGTCGGAAATCGCCCGGCTCGACGAGCTTCGCCTCACGGCGCTTGAGGAGCGTCTCGAGGCCGACCTCGCCCTCGGGCGATCCTCGGAGCTCGTGCCCGAGCTCGAAGCGCTCATCACGGAGCATCCCTTCCGCGAGCACCTGCGCGCCCAGCTCATGCTCGCTCTCTACCGCGCCGGGAGGCAGGCGGACGGGCTTGCCGCATACCGTCAGGCGCGGCAAACGCTGGTCGCAGAGCTCGGGATCGAGCCGAGCGAGCGCCTGCAGGAGCTCCACAGCCGGATCCTCTCCCACGACCCCGCCCTCGTCGGCAGCCGCCCTCCGCCTCCACGCACAGGCACACCGCGTGAGGAGCGGAAGCTCGTCACCGTCTTGCTCGCCGACCTCAGCGATTTCACGGCGGGCGACGCGGTGCTTGATCCCGAGGACATACGTGCCGTCCTCGGCCCCGCCTACGCTCGCATTCGCCACGACCTCGAACGCTTCGGCGGGACCGTCGAGAAGCTCATCGGCGACTCCGTTACGGCACTCTTCGGCGTCCCGGCAGCCCATGAGGACGACCCCGAGCGGGCAGTCCGCGCGGCGCTCGCCATCCGAGACTGGCTCCACGAGCGCGGCTGGCAAGTCCGGATGGCCGTCGCAACGGGTGAGGCGCACGTGACGCTCGGCGGACGTGACCGCGAAGGTGAGCCCGTGGTTATGGGCGAGTTCGTCGCGGCCGCGGCTCGTCTGCAGGCGGCCGCCCCCCTCGCCGGCGTCCTCGTCGGCGAGCAGACGTTTCGGGCGACGCGGCAGGCGATCGAGTATCGAGAGGCAGAGGCCGTCGCCGCAACGGGGAAGCACGTCCCGACCAGGGCCTGGGAGGCGATCCGCGTAGTGACGGAGCCGGGGGTAGATCTCGCGCGGCACCGCTCGCCCTTCATCGGTCGGGACCGCGAGCTTGCTGCCCTGCAGGAGCGGCTCGCCTGGGCCGTCCACGAACGCTCGCCCCAGCTCGTGACGATCTTGGGCGCCCCCGGCATCGGCAAGACGCGACTCGTCTCCCAGCTGCGCCACGCGAATCCGTGGGCCGGAGAGCCCGTACGCTGGCGTCAGGGCCGCTCGGTGCCTTACGGGAACGGCCTCAGCTTCTGGGCGCTCGAGGAGATGGTCAAGGCGGAGGCCGGGATCCTCGAGAGCGACGCGGCTCAGCAGGCCGGCTCGAAGCTCCCAAGGGCGGTACGCCGTGTGATCGAAGATCCAGCCGAGGCCGGTCGGATCGCGACGTCGCTGGGACCTCTCATCGGCCTTGGCGGCGAGGACCCTGCGATCGGCGATCGCCGCGGTGAGACGTTTGCGGCCTGGCGACGTTTCCTCGAGGCGCTCGCAGACGACCGCCCGCTCGTGCTCGTCTTCGAGGACCTGCACTGGGCAGACGATGCTCTCCTCGACTTCGTCGACGAACTTCTCGACCAGGTCAGCGGCGTGCCCCTCCTTGTCATCGCGACGGCGCGACCGGAGCTGCTCGAGCGCCGACCCGGCTGGGCCGGCGGCAAGCCGGGCGCACTCACGATCTCGCTACCTCCCTTGTCCCGGAGCGATACCACCCAGCTGGTCGCTGCGCTCCTGGAGTCGACGATTCCGGCCGAAACGCACGAGGCCCTACTTGCTCGCATCGGCGGTAACCCCCTCTACGCGGAGCAGCTCTGTCGAATGCTCGTCGAGCACGGCCGGCTCGAGGAGCTGCCCGACAGCCTGCGTAGCATCATCGCGGCGCGCCTCGACGCTTCCGCGGATCGCGAGAAGCGGCTGTTGCAGGACGCGGCAGTCGTCGGCAAGGTCTTTTGGGTCGGCGCGCTCGAAACGATCGGCGGCACCTCGCGCCGCGACGCCGAAGAGCTCCTGCACGGGCTCGTCCGCAGAGAGCTCGTCCGGCGAGCGCGCCCCTCATCGGTCGCAGGAGACATCGAGTACGCGTTCTGCCACGAGCTGCTCCGGGACGTCGCCTACGAGGAGATCCCGCGAGCGGCGAGAGCCGAGCGACACCGGCGCGCGGCCGAGTGGATCGACTCGCTGGGTCGCCCGGAAGATCACGCCGAGCTGCTGGCCCACCACTACCTCGCCGCACTCGACGGCGGACGCGCAACGGGCGTCGATGTCTCGATGCAGATGCTCGTGGAGCGCGCCGAGCAAGCGCTCCAGCGCGCCGGGCTACGGGCGATCAGGCTGTCGGCGAACGAGCGTGCGGTCGAGCACTTCTCCCGCGCGATCTCCCTGATCGGCCGTCTCCCCGAAGGGGACGAACGCACCCGCAGAGAGGCGGAGCTGCACGTGCAGCTGGGAGTCGCGCTGTTCGCGCTGCGCGGGCTGGGCGCACCTGAAGTCGAGCACGCCTACACGACCGCCACCGAGTTGATGTTGACGAGCGCCTCCACCTCCGAGCAGTTCCCGGCCCACTTCGGCCTCTCCATTTACCACGGCCACCGCGGGGACTTCGACCGCTCGATCCGCCTCGTCGACAGGCTGACGGACCTTGCCTCCGAGGGCGACGACTCGATGAAGCTTCAGGCCCTGCACGCTCGCTGGATGAACTCGCTGTTCGCTGGGCGGATCGACGACGCCGTTTCGGCCGCCGATGAGGCAAGGGCGATCTACCGCCCGGGCGCCCATCACCAGCTCTCCTTCCTCTACGGGAACCACGATCCCGGTGTCTGCGCCCTGGCCCTCCAAGCGCTCGCCTTGGCGTTGCAAGGCGAGTCGGGGAGGGCGGTCACCCAGATGCAAGAGGCCATCTCCCTCAGCGCAGCCCTCGGGCACGCGGCCACCCTCGCCCAGCCGCTGACACAACTGCCGTGGGCCCTTCAGATCAACGGCGACGCCGAGACGGCGTTGGTCGAATCGGAACGGGCTCTGGCGCTCGAGGCCGAGGTCGTCCATCCCCAGTTCTTCGGCATTGCGCACGCGATGCGCGGCTGGGCGCTCGCACGGATGGGGCGGGACGAGGAGGGTGTCGCAGAGCTCGAGAGAGCGCTTGCGGACGAGCTCCAGTCCAGCGACATCTGGGCCGCCATGATCGGGGCGCTCCTTGCCGAGGCCCACCTGCGCCGAGGCCGACCGACAGCAGCCCGGCATGCCCTCGACGACACGCTTTCGCTCACTCGGTCGATGCCTTCGTATGTCTTCGAACCGGAGCTCCTCCGCATCGAGGCCGAGTGGCTACGTGCAGCCGGGCGCGAAGACGACACCCGTCAGCTCCTGCTCCGGGCAATCTCAACGGCCCGCGAGCACGGGTCGTGGGCTCTGGCCGTCCGCTCTGCGCTCGCGCTTGCACGTCGACCATCGCCCTCGCGCCAGGCGGATCTGAAGCTGCTCGGCGAGCTCTGCGAGCGCCTCCCTCCCGACAACGCCACAGACTACGGACGCGAGGCAAGAGCCCTTCTCGGCGAAGGCAAGCCTGCCACACCACCTTGAGCAAGCCGCGTGCAGCCCGCCGAGGAGCCGGGTCAGCCGCACAGAAGGATGGTCACGCTCGACAAAATTCGGCTTACAGGCCTGCTACGGAAAAAACCCTGGAAGCGGGCTTTTTCTATTGATCGCGAAACAAGAAATCATTCAATTCCTTCGCAGGGCGGGACATTTCGAGGCGGCCGACGAGGCTGATCGTTCGCTGCCCGATCCGGTTGAGCTTGAGCGTGCAGCGGAGTTTGGCGCGCGCTTCGGCATTACCAGAGACGAGCTGATCAGCCGCATGGGAGGTAGTCCCTAAGGCGCGCCAGTTGGGAGGCGGCTCCGCATACGCACTCGACAGAGCCGCCTTACGAGACTGCGTCGCGGGCGCGGTCGGCATGCTCGACTGCCCGCGCAAGCTCGACACGTGACGAGACGCCCACCTTGCGGAAGATGTTGCGGAGATGCGTCTCGACCGTCTTCTGGCTGAGGAAGAGCTCCGCGGCGATCTCGGGATTCGTCTTGCGGTCGACGACGAGCCGTGCCACCTGGAGCTCGCGCTCAGTCAGCAACTCGAGACCTGTCCCGTCGGCCTTGCCGGCGCGTGTACGGCGGTGGATGTGATGGCCGAGCTTGCGCAGCTCACGCTCCGCCTCGTCCCGGAAGCGCAGCGCGCCGCACGCCTCGAACGCTCGGGCCGCGCCTTGCAGCTCGGTCGCGGCACGATCACCGTCACCGGCGCGGGCAAGGGCCCGTCCCGCGAGCGTGCGCGACAACGCCGCCTCGACCGGCGCCCCGACCTCGGCGGCTGCAGCCGCCGACGCGAGCGCGTGCTCGGCTGCACGGGCGGGCTCGCCGGCAGATAGGGAGACTGCCGCCGCCGCCCGATCGGCCCAGGCGGCGGCCATCGGAAGCTGCACGGCCGAGGCCCAGGCATCCGCGGCGGCGGCTGTACCTTCCGCCTCGGCGCGGCGGTCGAGCGCGAGCCAACAGCGTGTGAGCACCTCGAGGTAGCGCGCTCTCGGGCTCCCGGCAATCAGGACCAGCTCCGCGCCCCCTGCCGACTCGAGAAGAATCTCCACCGCAGGTTGCGGTTGACCTGTCTCGAGAAGGGCGGCTGCGAGGTCGGCGGCTGCCTCGGCTGCGTGGAAATTGCTGTCGGCATGCCGGCTGAGGTCGACGCTTTCCTGGGCGGTGGCGAGCGCGAGCTCGACGTCGCCTCTCCTCAACGCGGCGGCCGAGCGGCTCAGCAGGTTCCACACCAGCGCGTGCGTGTTGCCCAACAAGCGGGCCGCTTCGATGCTGCCCTCGAGCAGCTCGTCGGCCTCCGCCAACTTCCCTCGCTGGCGCCACAGCCCGCCCAGGGTCGCGGCCAGTAGGAGGAACAGCTCCCCCTGTCCGGTCGCACGTGCCACGGCCAGGGCGCGGTTGGCGTGCGCGTCGCCCTCGGCGTACCGGTCGAGATAGAGCTCCACCCCAGCGAGCCAGGCCGCTGCCTCGATGTGGCGGGCGAGCTCGTCGTCCGTCAGGGAATCGACCAGCGCCGCCGCCTCGGAACGGTTGGATTCGGCTCGGTCTGCGCCCCCCATGATCGAATCCGCGAGCGCGAGCTCGGCGAGCGCCGCTGCTGTCAGGGGCGTGTCCCCAAGCCGCCTCGCTGCATCGACCGCGCGCTCGGCCGCTTCGTGCATCGCCTCGTGCCTCGTGCGCCAGAGTGCGTTGACGGTGAGCTCGAGCAAGAGCGCGACCGCCTCGCGCGAGCCCTGGTCGGGAAGGGCCTCGAGGGCGCTCACCAGGCGGTCATGGGCTTGATCCTGCTGCCCGAGATTGCTCTCCACCCCAGCACAGGCACGCGCGAGCCTGGCACGTAACGCATGCGAGTCGTCGGGCACGATCGCGAGGGCATCCAGCAACGCGCGGTGGCTGTCGTCGAAACGGCCGACCGCCGTCAGCGCCCGCGCGCGGGCGAGGAGAAGCTCGATGCGCTCCTCTGCGGGCGCGGTCGCCGGCAGCAGGCGGAGGGCTTCCGCGAACCAGTGCGCGGCGCTTGCCGGCGCCAGCCGGACGGCCTCCTCGCCTGCCTCGCGCAGGACCGCGACGGCGCCGAGGTCCCCTTCGCGCGCCGAGCGCTCGACATGATGCGCGCGCGCGGAAGCTGTCGCCCCTCGTGCCGCCAGCTCCTGGGCGCACCGCTCGTGGGCGCCCAGTCGCCAGCCGCCCGCGGTGGCCTCGTAGACCGCGCGGCGAACGAGCGGATGCCGAAAGCGGAAGCGTCGTGGCACATCTGTCGCGCGAAGGAGGTCGAGGCGGAGCAGCTCGTCGATCGCCTCCATCACGGTGGACTCGGGCAGCCCGGCCGCGGCCGCTGCCAGCTCGGGCTCGAACGGGTCGCCTGCCACCGCCGCTCCTTCCAGCACCAGGCGTGCGGTGTCGGACAGCAGCGCGAGCTCTTCGGCGAGTGCCGCGGCAACGGTCGATGGAACTCCCATCGCCGCCAGCGGCGTCTCGTCGTCCACGGCCGCCGTTCCACCTACGCGGTCGAGCGACCGGGCGAGCTGTTCGAGATAGAAGGGGTTGCCCCCGCTCTCCGCGTACAGAACGCTCGCGTCGGTGCGGTCGATCGCTTCGCCGAGTAGCTCTCGCGCCTCGTCGCGGTTGAGCGCACCGAGCTCGATGTGAATCAGCAGGTCCGCGCGCCGCGCCCGCTCGAGCGCGGCTGACAAACGCTCCGGCACCTGGTGCGGGCGTACGGCGAAAGCCAGGAGCACCGGCGCGGCCGGCGGCCGGCGCAGGAGTGCTCCAAGGAGCTCCATAGACGCTGAGTCGGCCCAGTGGAGGTCGTCGAGCACGAGCGCCAGCGGTTGCGTAAACGCAAGTCGCTCGAGCAGCGCACGCACGGCGCGGTGGCTGCGGTACCGCTCGTGCTGGGGCGCCACCTGACGCCCACTCGCGAGCGCCGTCAGGGATGGGAAGACGTGCGCGAGCTCCGCTCGCACGTCGTCGTCGAGAACTGCGAGGCGATCCTGGTCGAGGCCCCGCACGTACTCGTCGAGCGCATCGACGAAGACGGAGAACGGTAGGTCGCGCTCGAGCTCGGACGCGGAGCCGGAGAGGGCGAGGTGCCCCCGGTCATCCGCGCGAGCCGCGAGCTCGGCCAGCAGGCGCGTCTTGCCGATGCCCGGCTCGCCGACGAGTTGGATCGCGGCCGAGCAGCCTCGATCGAGCTCGCCCAAGACTCGATCGACCGAAGTCATCTCCTCGGCGCGCCCGACGAGGTGCTCCGTAGGCAGGGCCACTTTCTCCTCCGGCCCAGGATAAATCAGGGTTTCCGGAGCTCAAAGACCAGGGTGCGGAATCAGGGTGTCCCCCTGATGTCGGCGCGGCCGGGCGGCGGCAAGCTCGGCTCATGCACCGCTACTTGCTCTATCACCACCACGAGCCGGACGAGTGCGGCGTCGTCTTCTCCTCTTTCAAGGGGCACCGAAGCCCGCTTCGCCACCAGCCGACGCTCGCCTCGTGCCGGTCCGGCGGCCACGCGATCTGGTGGACGGTCGAAGCGCCAACCGAAGAGGACGCGCTCGAGCTGCTGCCCGCTTACGTCGCGGAGCGCACGACCGCGACGAGCGTCAGCGAGGTGCAGATCCCATGACCCGGTCCCCGCTCGCTGCCTACGACCGCAAAGGAGGAGCCATGTCCCCGGCAACATCGACCTGCGAGCTCGCTGCTCGCGAGAACGACGGCATCTCGGTGCGGCTGCTCTGGCACCCGCGGGAGAACGCCGTAACCGTGTCGGTCGAGGACGCCCGCGTCGGTGACTGCTTCCAGCTCGCCGTCGCGCCCGAGCGCGCACTCGACGCCTTCCAGCACCCCTTCGCCTACGCGGCCTGACCCGCTTGCGGAAAGGAGCACCGTCATGTCCCTCAGCACCCACGACAACCGGAAGCCGCGCAACCTGGCGGCCCGCATGGGCCGCTGGAGCGCCCGCCACTGGAAGACCGCAACCTTCGGCTGGCTCGCGCTCGTGCTCGTCGCGTTCGCCGTTGGCAACGTCGTCGGCACGAAGCACGTCGATCCCTACACCGCCGGGCCCGGCGAGTCGGGCCGGATGGACAGGATCCTCAACGACGGCTTCAAGCAGCCCGCGGGCGAGAACGTCGTCATCCAAAGCCGCTCGCTTCGTGCCGGCGATCCCGCCTTCGACGCCGCGGTGAACGACGTCGTCCGGCGCGTGTCGACGGTGGCAGTGGTCCAGAACGTTCATCGAGGCCCGATCTCGAAGGACAAGCACACCGCGCTTGTGAAGTTTGAGATCCGAGGCGACAAGAACAAAGCCGGCGACAAGGTGGGCTCGGTCCTGGATCGCGTCGACGACGCGCAACACGCTCATCCGGGCTTCTTCATCGGAGAGTTCGGCGACGCAAGCGCGCAGAGCGCGACCGACGAGGCCGCCGCGAAGGACCTCGAGAGCGCGGGCGTGTTCTCGATCCCGATCACGCTGATCATCCTCGTGGTCGCATTCGGAGCGCTCGTCGCCGCGGGCATCCCGCTGCTGCTGGCGCTCACCGCCGTCTTCGCGGCGATCGGGCTGATGGCGCTGCCCAGTCAGCTGCTGCCGATGGCGCTGGAGGTACCCGCAACCGTCCTGCTGATCGGGCTCGCGGTCGGCGTGGACTACTCGATGTTCTATCTCCGGCGCGAGCGTGAGGAACGCGCCAAGGGCCGGAGCGAGCGCGCCGCGCTCGAGGCCGCCGCGGCAACCTCCGGACGGTCGGTGCTCATCTCGGGCATGACCGTGTTGGTGGCGATGGCCGGGCTGTTCCTGACGGGCGACGCCACGTTCGCGTCGTTCGGGGTGGCGACGATGCTGGTCGTCGCCGTCGCGATGCTCGGCTCGCTGACGGTTCTCCCCGCGCTGCTCTCGAAGCTGGGCGACCGGGTCGACCGGCTGCGTGTCCCGCACATCCGCGGACTCCGGCGCGGCACCGGCGAGGGTCGCTTCTGGGGAGCGATCGTCGACGGCGTCCTGCGCCGGCCGGTGCTCGCGGTGGTCGTTTCGGGCGGGTTGCTGCTGGCGCTCGCCGCACCGGCGATCGGCCTGCGGATGGTGCAGCCGGGGCCGGACACCTTCCCGCAGTCGCTCGACGTGATCAAGGCCTACAACCGCATACAGCAGGCGTTTCCGGGCACTCCCCTCCCGGCGAACGTCGTCGTCAAGGCGCCGAATGTGAACGCGCCGGACGTCCGCAACGCGATCCGGGAGCTCAAGAGCAAGGCGCTCGCGACCGGCCGGGTCGGCGAGCCGATCACGGTCGAGACCAACCCGGACTCGACGGTCGCGAACATCACGGTCCCCATCAAGGGGAACGGCACCCACGCCGCGCAGGCCTCTCTTGCCGCGTTGCGTGAGACAGTTGTCCCGGAGACGGTCGGTGCGCTCCCGAACACCCAGGCCGGCGTCACCGGGCTGACGGCCGAGTGGAGGGACTCGCAGGAAGAGCTGAAGGCGAAGCTGCCGATCGTTGTCGGTTTCGTCCTCCTTTTCGCATTCGCGCTCTTGCTCGTCGCGTTCCGCTCGATCGTCATCCCGATCAAGGCGATCGTGCTCAACCTGCTGTCCGTGGGAGCCGCGTACGGGGTGCTCGTCCTCGTCTTCCAGGACGGCTTCGGCAGGGGGCTGCTCGGCTTCAGCGACACGTCGGGCATCACCCCGGTCGTCCCGATGCTGCTCTTCGTGATCCTGTTCGGCCTCTCGATGGACTACCACGTGTTCATCGTCAGCCGGATCCGAGAGGTTTTCCAGCGCGGCGCCGGCACGGACGAGGCGATCTCGGTGGGGATCAAGTCGACGGCCGGAGTGGTGACGAGCGCGGCGATCGTCATGGTCGGCGTGTTCTCGGTCTTCGGCGCGCTGTCGCTGCTGATGTTCAAGCAGTTCGGCGTCGGCCTTGCGGTGGCGATCCTGATCGACGCCACGATCGTCCGCGGCGTGCTCCTGCCGGCGACGATGAAGCTGCTCGGCGAGCGGAACTGGTACCTCCCGTCGTGGCTCGAGTGGCTCCCCCGCTTCGACATGGGCGAACTCGAGATTGTCGACGAGCCCGAGATCGAGCCGGCACCAGCTCGTGCGAAGCGGGCGCGCGTCCTCACTCCTGGACGGATCACCGGTCTCGTGCTGATCGGGCTCGTCGTGTTCGCCCTCGGCTACCTCCGCTCCGGCTCGCTGCGGTCTCCGTCCCCGCCGGCGCGAAGGCCGGCCAGCTGGCCCTGCATCCGTGCCACTACGGCACGGAGCAGGGCAGCTACGCCGCCGATTGCGGCACGCTCGTCGTCCCTGAGAACCGGGCCGACCCGCAGACGCGGCTGATCGCGCTACCGGTCACGCGTATCCACGCCGGCTCCGACCATCCCGCGGAGCCGATCTTCCGCCTCATGGGCGGGCCCGGCGTGACGAACATGGAGTTCGCGAAAGCAAGCCGGTTCGCGAGAAACCATGACGTCGTTCTCGTCGGCTACCGGGGCGTTGACGGCTCTGTCAAGCTCGACTGCCCCGAGGTCGAGTCGGCGGTCGCCCATTCGACCGACATCCTGGCGGCGAAGACCTCACGCGCCGAGGCCGACGCGTTCAAGGCGTGCGCGACGAGGCTACGCAACGACGGCATCGACCTCGCCGGCTACGGCATCCCTCAGCAGGCCGACGACCTCGAGGCCGCACGCGCCGCGCTCGGCTATAAGCGGATCGACCTGCTGAGCGAGAGCGCGGGGACGCGCGTGGCGATGATCTATGGCTGGCGCTACCCGAAGCGCGTCCACCGCTCAGTGATGATCGGCGTCAACCCGCCCGGCAACTTCCTTTGGAACGTCACGGTGACCGAGGAGCAGATCCGTCGCTACGCCGCACTCTGCGCCAAGGACGACAGTTGCAGCAAGCGCACCGACGATCTCGCCGCGACGCTGAAGAAGACAGCCGCCGACATGCCCGACCGCTGGCTCTTCCTGCCCATCAAGAAGGGCAACGTGCGGGTGGCGTCCTTCTTCGGTCTCATGGAATCGACGTCCAACTCGGCACCGCTCTCCGCACCGATGACGCTCGGCTCCTGGATCTCGGCCGCGAAAGGCGACGCGAGCGGCTTCTGGTTCGAGTCGCTCCTGGCGAGCCTCTTCTATCCGAAGGCGTTCGTCTGGGGCGAGTACGCCGCGGTCGCGAGGTCCGACGCCGCAGCGGCGAAGGCGTACTACTCGTCGGGCCGCGCTGACCAGAGCTCGATCCTCGGCAAAGGCCAGCCCGGCACCGATTTCCTCTGGAGCGACGGCCGGCTCGTCGATTCGTGGCCGGCCGCGGCGGGCGAGAACGACTACAGCCGCGTACGGCGCTCGAACGTCGAGACGCTTCTGATCGGCGGGGCGCTCGACCTCGCGACGCCGCCGCAAATCGCCGACAAGCAGCTCCTCCCATACCTGCCCAACGGGCATCAGGTCGTGCTGCCCGGCTTCGGGCACACGGACAGCTTCTGGGCCGAGCAACGGCAAGCGGGCACGCAACTGATCAACACCTTCCTCGACAGCGGCCGTGTCGACACTTCGCTGTACAAGCCGCAGAAGGTCGACTTCACGCCGGAGGTCAGCGACGCCTCGCTCGGCAAGGGGTTCGCCGGCACGATGGCCGGCCTCGGGCTCCTCACCGTGCTCTCCCTGCTATGGATGCCGCGCCGCCTCCACAAGCGAGGAAGCTTTGGACGCAAATCGAGCGCGATGCTGCGGTCGCTCTACCCGATCCTGCTCGGTCTCGGCGGCTGGTTCGTCGGCCTCCTGATCGTCGTGACGACGATGCCCGCGGTTCCGCTGGCCGACTCGCTCCTCGCCGTGCTCTCGATCGGCGTGCCGATCGGGCTCGGTGTCTACTTCGCCTGGACGAACCGCGCCTGGTCGGCCATGACGAAGTCCGCGGGCTTGACGGCGGCGCTCGGCGGCGCGCTGGTCGGCGCCTGGTTCGGCTTCGGCGTGACGGCAGACCTGACACGGCTCTTCACGGCGGTCGTCGGGTCAGTCGCAGGCGCAAACCTGATCCTGCTGGGATTCGACATCGTCCGGGGACTGCAGGTTCGCGACCGCTTCGCTGCGGTCAAGGCGAAGGAGACGCTGGAGCCGCGCCCCTCGATCCGCTGAGAGGCAGTCGCTATTCGCCGTTGTCCGGGGCCGGATTTTCATCCGGCTCCGGTTCGCGGGGGCGGTTGTCGCCCCGGGGGAGATCAGCGAAGATGGTCTCCCGACCACGCTTGGGCCGGCGTCTGGGAAGGAGGTCGACCAACGGCCGAGCTTGCTCAACCGTTGGTTGCAGAGCACGAACGCGGTGCGCACAAGCTGCGCCGCGAGGTCGGTCCCGTCGGGCTCGTGTTCGCTTCCGTAGGCTCGATCATCGGCGCCGGTTGGCTCTTCGGTGCCCTCTACGCATCGTCGCTCGCCGGCCCGGCCGCGCTGATCGCGTGGGTGGTCGGCGGCGGCGCGATGATGCTGCTCGCGCTGACCCATGCCGAGCTCGGCAGCGCGTATCCCGTGGCCGGCGGCAACGCGCGGTATCCGCACTACGCCTTCGGCGGCCTGATCGGCTTCACGGCCGGCTGGGTCGCCTTCCTCGGTGCGGTCACGGTGGGACCGATCATGGTGCAGGCCACGCTCCTATACGCCTCGAACTACATCCACTCGCTGACGACGGTCTCGGGCGGGCGGCCGGTGTTGACGGCCCAGGGCTACGCCGTGGCCGCGCTGCTCCTGCTGCTGTTCTGCACGATCAACGTCCTGGGCGTGCGCTGGCTCGCGGAGACGAACAAGCTCGCCGTCTGCTGGAAGATCTTCGTCCCGGTCGTCACCATCGTCGCCCTCCTCGCAGCCTCCGCTCAGAGTGAGAACTTCAGCGCCGGCGGGGGTTTCATGCCCTTCGGCTGGAAGGGCGTGTTTCTCGCGCTGGCTTCCGGGGGCGTGATCTTCGCGTGCCTCGGCTTCGAGCAGGCCGTCCAGCTCGGCGGTGAGAGCCGCAACCCTGGGCGGAACATCCCGCTCGCGATCATCGGCGGGATGGTCGTCGCCGTCGGCATCTACATCGGGCTCCAGGTGGCGTACATCGCGGCGCTCGAACCTTCGAGCCTCTCCAAGGGGTGGGGCGCCGTATCGTTCTCCGGCAAGGCCGAGCTGTTCGGGCCGTTCGCCGGGCTCGCGACGGCACTGGGCCTCGGGTGGCTCGCGGTGCTTCTCTATTCGGCCGCGATCGTCTCGCCCGGCGCCACCGGCCTCCTCTACACGGGCGCAAGCGCTCGCCTGTCGTTCGC
>JBKOYZ010000220.1:0-5466 GCA_046725655.1 Actinomycetota bacterium
CGAGACGTTCCCCGAGACGACGGGGATCGCGAGCGCCTCCGCCGCCTGGGCGATGCCTTCGATCGCCTGCGCGAGCTCCCAGCCGATCTCGGGCCTCTCCGGGTTGCCAAAGTTGAGGCAGTCGGTGAGCGCGAGCGGCTCGCCGCCTGCGCAGGCGACGTTGCGCGCGGCCTCGAGCACGGCGTTCGCTCCGGCGGCGAACGGACCGACCTTGTCGACGGGCGGCCCGTCGAGCGAGACCGCGAGGCCCCGGTAGCCCGGGAGGAGCCTCAGCACCGCCGCGTCGAGACCTGGACGCCGCACCGTGCGCGACTGCACCAGCTGGTCGTACTGCTCGTAGATCCACGCCTTGCTCTCGTGGTTCGCCGAGGCGACGGCTCGCGCCGGCCGTGACGGTTGCGGCTCCTGCTCGACCTCGTAGCGCGGGCACTCCTCGGTCAGGAACGCCGCCGGGATCGCTCCCTCGAGCTCGCCGTGGAAGAAACAGCGCAGCTCACCTGTGGCGGTGACGGAGCCGATCACCGCGTCGTGCAGCTCCCACTTGTCGAGCACGGCCCGGACGGCGCCCAGCCGCGCCGGCTCGACGACGGCGACCATCCGCTCCTGGCTCTCGGAGATCACGATCTCCCACGGCTCGAGATCCTCTTCCCGCAACGGCACGCGCTCGAGGTGGACGTCGACTCCGGCGCCGTCGCGGGCCATCTCCGCAAGCGACGACGCGAGCCCGGCGGCGCCGCAGTCCTGCAGCGACGTCACCAGTCCTGCCTCGACGAGCTCGAGCGACGCCTCGATCAGCTTCTTGCCCGTGAACGGATCGCCGATCTGGACGGACGGCCGCTTCTGCTCGGCGCCGTCTCCGAGCTCCTGGCTCGCGAGCACCGACGCGCCGCCGATCCCGTCCCTGCCGGTGGTGGCGCCGTACAGGACGATCAGGTTGCCGTCGCCCGCGGCGCCGGCCCGCGTCAGCCGCTCCGCGGGAAGCAGGCCGACGCACATCGCATTGACGAGACAGTTGTGCTCGTACGCCTCGTCGAAGACGGCCTCGCCTCCGACCGTGGCGACGCCCACGCAGTTGCCGTAATGGGCAATTCCGGCCACGGCGCGCCTGAACATCCACCCCGGGGCGCCGAACCGGAGTCCGTCGAGCAGCGCGATCGGTCGCGCGCCCATCGTGACGATGTCCCGCAGGATCCCGCCGACGCCCGTCGCGGCGCCCTGGAACGGCTCGACCGCGCTCGGATGGTTGTGGCTCTCGACCTTGAACGCCACCGCGAGCCCGTCGCCGACGTCGATGACGCCGGCGTTCTCGCCGGGCCCCTGCAGGACCCGCTCGCCGCGCGACGGTAGCCGCCGGAGCAGCGGCGCCGAATGCTTGTAGCCGCAGTGCTCGCTCCACAGCAGCGAGAACACTGCGAGCTCGAAATCGTTCGGCTCCCTGTCGAGCAGGTCGCAGATCCGGGATAGCTCGCCGTCCGTCAGCCCGAGGGCGCGATGAAGCGGTTGTTCCGCTACCGGCGTCAGATCGTTGAGTGTAGCCGCCTTACAGGACAGGCACGGCTAGGTTTCGGTCCGTATGACGCGCGCCTACATCCCTCTGCTCCTGCTGTTGTCGGCGATCTGGGGAGCGTCGTTTATGTTCATCAAGGTGGCCGGGCGGGGGTTCGAGCCCTGGACGATGATGTTCTTCCGGCTCGCGATCGCGGCGCTGATCATCTGGGGCGTCCTCGCCCTCCAGCGCGGCTTCGGCGGCGCGGTCGCAGACGTGCGGGCGCTCGGCGTCGAGGGACTGCTCCTCGGCGTCGTCAACGGCGCGGTGCCGTTCACCCTCATCGCCTGGGGCGAGCGGCACATCGACTCCGGCGTCGCGGCGATCGGTAACGCCTCGATGCCGATCTTCGTCGCGCTCCTCGCGCTCCGGTACCAGCCGTCCGAGCGCAGCAGCGGCTGGCGGCTCTTCGGCATCCTGGTCGGCCTTGTCGGCGTCGGTGTCCTGGCCGGCGTCAACCCGCGCGGGGGCTGGTGGGCGGTCGCCGGGACGCTCGCGGTCGTCGTCGCCTCGATCTCCTACGCCGCGGCCAGCCTCTGGGCGCAGAAGGTCGTGAAGCGGACGACGAGCCTCGCGCTCGTCACCTCGACGATGACGGGCGGCACGCTGGCGCTACTCCCCTTCGCGCTCGTGCAGCTGCCCTCGCACGTGCCCGGCTGGAAGGAAACCGGCTCCGTGCTTGCGCTGGCCGTCCTGGGCACGGCCGCCGGGCAGCTGATCTTCTACCGGATGATCGATCTCGACGGCTCGGCGCGGGCGAGCCTCGTCACCTACCTGCTGCCGGTGACGGCGCTCTTCTACGGCGTCACGCTGCTCGGCGAGCCGCTGACGGTCGAGGAGGTCGTCGGGCTCGTGCTGATCCTCGCAGGCGTGGCACTCGGTTCCGGCGTGGTCAGGCTGGCGCGAAGGCAGACCGCCCCCGCGGCGCCGGCTCCGTGATCGAGGGCCAGGGCCTTCGCCTGCGCCGCGCCGAGCCCGAAGACCTCGAGTTCGTGGCCGAGCTCGTGTCGCACGACGAGGTCGAGCCGTACCTCGCCGCCGTCCGCGCGCGCGAACGCGCCGATCTCCTGGCGGAGATCGAGCGCTCGCAGCGCGAGCCGCAGGAATTCGGCCGCTTCGTCGTCGAGGTGGAGGAGCAGGGGGAGTGGTTGCGCGCGGGCGTGATGGGGTTCGAGCTTGCCAACAGGCGCTCTCGGATCGCGAACCTCGGCAACCTCGCCGTCCATCCCGACTTCCGCGGCCGCCGCCTGGCGGACGGCGCGGCAGAGCTGCTCCAGCACCACCTGTTCTTCGACCTCGGCTACCACCGGCTGCAGCTCGAGATCTACGGCTTCAACGAACGGGCTCAGCGCCACGCCGAGCGCGCCGGCTTCGTCCGCGAGGGCGCGCGGCGGAAGGCATACCGGCGTCACGGCGAGTGGGTCGACGGCGTGCTCTACGGCCTGGTCCGAGAGGATCTGGACCCGTGAAGCCCCTCGACGCATACATCGCGGCCCATAATGCCGCCGTTCGCAGCGGTGACTGGGCCGAGTTCGCGCAGTGGTTCACGGACGACGCGGAGGTCAGGTTCGAGGGCGTTCCGGTCGGCCCCTTCCACGGACGCGAGACGATCCGGGCGGCGTATCAGGAGCAGCCGCCCGACGACGAGGTCGAGATCCGTGCCGTGCGCGAGGACGGCGACAGGACCGTCGCCGACTACGGCTGGGCGCGCGAGCCGGGCGTGCGGGCCGGCGAGCTCCGCACCGTGTGGGACGGCGACCGCATCCGCGAGCTCGTGATCACGTTCGGATGAACGTCCAGGGACTGACGTGGCTCGGAACGCGTGCCGGTGACTTCGAGGCGATGGTCAGGTTTGCCGAGGACGTCCTCGGCCTGACGCGTTCGTTCGAGCGGGAGGGTCTCGTCGGGTTCCAGCTGCCGGACGGCAGCCTGTTCGAGGTCTTCGCCCTCGGCGTGCCGGCAGGTGGCCACCCGCCCGAGGGCGTCGTCGGCGGCTTCAAAGTCGACGATCTCGCCGCCGCGGTGGACGAGCTGCACGCCGCGGGCGTCGAGGTCGGCGAGCTCCAGACGGTCGGCGGCTCGGGCGCGTGGGTCTACTTCCGCGCGCCGGACGGCAACCTCTACGAGCTGATCGGCCCGGCGTGAGCGCCGCGAAGCGGTGGGCCGAGGCGTACGAGCGGGCCTGGCGCGCGGGCGATGGTGAGGCCGCGGCGGCGCTGTACGCCGAGGACTGCGTCTTCCGCTCGCAGCCGTTCCGCGAGCTCGAGGACGCCCGCGCGTACATGCGGCGGGTCGTGCCGGAAGCCGAGGCGCCGGAGGTTTGGTTCGGCTCGCCCTTCGAGGACGGCGACCGCGCGGCCGTCGAGTACTGGGCGCTCCTGGTGGACCCCGACGGCAAGGAGTCGACGATCGCCGGCTGCCACCTGATGCGCTTCCAGGAGGACGGCGTCGTCGCCGAGGCGCGCGACTACTGGCACCTCGAGCCCGGGCACCGCCCGCCGCCGCCCGGGTGGGGTCGATAGCCTGCTCGGTGATCGCGCGCCTTTTCGTTGCCTGGGCGATCAACGCACTCGCGCTGTGGGTCGCGAACGTGCTCTGGGACGGCGTCTCCATTCACGGGTTCTGGGCCTACGCGATCGGCTCGGCCGTGCTCGGGATCGCCAACGCAGTCATCAAGCCGGTGCTGTCGCTCGTGACGCTGCCGCTGATCCTCCTGACGCTGGGGCTGTTCCTGCTCGTCATCAACATCGCGATGGTGGCGCTCGCCGAGTGGATCGCACCGAACTTCTCCATCGACGGCTTCTGGTCGTACGTCGGCACGGTGTTCGTCATCTGGCTCGTCAACTGGATCGGCTCCGCCGCAGTCGACCAATTCGAACGGCGGCCGGAGGCGACGGTGTTCTGATGGAGATGGTCCAAGCCGCTAATCGGACGGTGAGCGGACCCGCACTCCCGTCGTCCACCTATGCTCCGTGTCTCAAAGAGCCGCTCGCACGATGACGTTCGCGGAACCGCCGCTCGAGGTTGGCCATCGTCTCGCGGACGGAGCGCTCGATCGCCCGGCGCACCAGGAGCTGATCGAAGAGTCTTCGCCACCCGGGTCGAGGCTGGTACTCGACCGCGATCCGGTACGCGAGCTCGCGGTCGGCGTGGTCGAAGTGGCGCCAGTGCCGCGCGGCGGGCAGGCCGCGTTGTTGGCTCGTGTACTCGACCAGACGATACGGCTCGATTCGCACGAGCTTCATCTCTAGCTCCACCTCACGGCGAAGCATCCGGAGGACGAGGCGTGCTCGGTCGCCGGGCTCGCGCCAGCGCCTCGCAGAGGTGATCCGCACCAGGCGCGGCCAGTACTCGGGCCAGTTGGTCGGATCGGTGATGTAGTCGAAGCCGTCGCGGACAGAGACCGGAAGACGATGCTCAAGCTCGATGCGGATCGGAGCCGTCATGGTGAACCGTCCGCGAGGCGTGGCGGGCGAGGAAGCCGAGGATAGCCTCGTTGACGCGTGGGGGTTCTCCTCGTTCATGACGTGCGACGCGGCCGCGATTTCGATGCGCTCGGCGTTCGGCAGCAGCTGCTGCAGGCGGTCGGTCAACCGGGGCAGGTCGGCGGGACTGACACGCCTACTACACGGGCCCCTGCCGGATGGCAGCCGGTCGGAACGAGTCACGGTTGGTTCGAACTCCGAAATGCCTGCTCAAGCCGGTGGGCGAAAGACGGGGCGTGGATGACGCTGCGAGGTCGACGTTCCTCCACCCCTGAGCCCAGCGGCCAAAACGGACTCCAGCTGGACACGAGGGGACGTGGGGCGAGATGATCCGCGCGACGAGACGTGCTTTCCCGGGCGGCCCGGGGAGCGAGATCCGAGCGGGAGGGGAGCAATGAACAATCGCAAGAGTCAGGGCGAGGAGCCGAACGCCGC
>JBKOYZ010000215.1:0-10830 GCA_046725655.1 Actinomycetota bacterium
AAATGCGGACCGGCTCCTTGCGGAGGAGCCGGACTCCCCGGTCCATGCCTTCCTGACGCTGACGCGTGCCGTCAGCGCGCTGTTCGGCGGCGGGAACCTCAGCGATGCGGTTCGCGAGTTCGACCGCGCGGCGGAGCTCGGTGCACGGTTCGGCGACCGGGACACTCAGGTGCTCGGGCTCGTCGGCAAGGGCCGAGCGCTGGTCAAGATGGGAGAAGTCGAGGACGGCCTCGCGCTGCTCGACGAAGCGACCGCGGCGGCGGTCTCGGGCGAGTTGCGTCCCTACTCGACCGGGCTCATCTACTGCATGACGATCAGCTCGTGCCAGGAGCTCGGCGACTACCGGCGCGCCGCGGAATGGACCGAGGTCGCCAACCGGTGGTGCGACGAGCTCGACGTCACGGGCTTTCCGGGTGCCTGCCGGCTGCACCGGGCCGAGGCGCTACGCCTGCGCGGAGACTGGCTCGAGGCCGAGAAACAGGCGATCGCCGCCTGCGAAGAGCTGCAGGACTTCGAGCGCCTGATCACGGCGGGCGGCCACTACGAGATCGGCGAGATCCGTCGCAGGCGCGGCGACTTCGCGGCAGCGGAGGAGGCGTACGCCAAGGCGAACGAGCTCGGACGGACGCCCGAGCCCGGCCTCTCGCTGCTCCGCCTCGCCCAGGGCAAGGTCGATGCCGCCGCTGCGGGCGTCTCGCGTGCGTTGGCGGAGCTCACGGACCCGCTCGCGCGACTCCGGCGTCTCCCCGCTCAGGCCGAGATCGCAATCGCGGCGTCGAACCTGCCGATCGCGCGCGCGGCGGCCGACGAGCTCGAATCGATCGTCGACTCGTACAAGATCGGAGGCCGCCGCGCCCCGGCCTTCGACGCCACGGTCCATCTTGTTCGCGGTCAGATCAAGGTCGCGGAGGGCGACGCTCACGGCGCGGCCGAATCCCTTTCGCGGGCGCGCGACGAGTGGCAAGAGGTCGGCGCGCCGTACGAGACGGCGCAGGCGAGGACCGCGTTAGGCATCGCCTACCGCCGCCAGGGGGACGAGCACGCCGCCGAAGCCGAGCTCGGAGCCGCGTTGGCCGTCTTCGAGCGACTCGGAGCCCGGCTCGACGAGGAGCGGGTGAAGGAGCTGCTGGGGCGGCTCGAAGCGCGCCGCACGTTCCTGTTCACCGACATCGTCGACTCGACGAGACTCCTGGAGACGCTGGGAGACGCCAAGTGGAAGCGGCTGCTGGCTCGTCACGACGAGCTGACCCGCGACCAGATCGCCGAGGCCGGCGGCGAGGTGATCAAGCAGACCGGCGACGGGTTCTTCGCGTCGTTCGACAACCCCGGCGCAGCGATCGGGGCGGCCGTCGCCATCCAGCGCTCGCTCGACGCCGAGATCGTCGCGCCCGACGTGAGGATCGGCGTCCACACCGGTGGCGCGTTCCACACCGATGACGGCGGCCGCGACTACGGCGGCCAGGGAGTTCACGTCGCAGCGCGAATCGGCGCCGCCGCCGCGCCCGCGGAGATCCTCGTCAGCGCCGACACCCTCGACGGCGTCGGGACTGCGTTTCGTCTCTCCGAGCCACGCAGCACCTCGCTGAAGGGCTTTGATCAACCGGTCGAGGTGGTCGCCGTCGACTGGCGATAGCGCCGGGCGCTTGGGCGGAGCACCACCTCGAAGATAGGATCCCGTCCGTGCCCGACCCGAGCCTCGAGCTGATCCGCGGCATTCCGCTCTTCGCCGAAGCCGACGATCGCTTCCTCGAGCGGCTCGCGGGCGAGTTCATGGAACGCCACTTTCCCGCCGGCGACACGATTGCCGAAGAGGGGGAGGCCGGCCGGACGTTCATCGTCATCGAGAGCGGCGACGTGACCGTGACGGTGCACGGCCGGGACGTGGGCCGCCTCGGGCCCGGCGACGCGTTCGGCGAGATGGCGCTGATCGACAAGTCCGCGCGCAGCGCGACGGTGAAGGCGGACACGGACGTGCACGCCTACCAGCTGCCGGTCTGGAGTTTCCGCCCCTTCGTCGAGAGCCATCCCGAGATGGCGTGGGCGCTTCTCGAGGCACTCGCGCAGCGCGTGCGCGAAGCCGAGTCGCGAACCGTGCCGGCCGAGTCGTAGCACCCTAGGCCCGCTGATCCCGTGCGGCAGAGTGGGGCCATGCCCCGGGAGGAGACGGCCACGCAGGCGCTGCACCGGTTGACGTCCTATCAACCCGACCGTGAGTGGACCGACCCGGTCGCGGATCCTCGCATCGTGCAGGACCTCGAGGTGAACGACCTCGACCGCTTGCCCTGGTCGTACAAGCGGTACGAGCAGGACCTGCCGTGTCGCGCATTGCCCGTGGAGCTGCCCACGACCACCGCTCCGGCCTTGACCGTGCTTGCCGGCCGGGCGCGGCCGGCCAAGGCCGAGCTCGACGTGGCCGAGCTCGCCCGCCTGTTGTTCCTGTCGTCGGGCGTCGTCAGGGTCGCGGAGCGCGACTTCGGCAGGTTCCTCTTCCGCGCATCCGGGTCCGCAGGTGGCCGTTTCCCGCTCGAGCTCTACGTAGCCGTCCCACCGGGGAACGCACTGCCGGCCGGCGTGCACTGGTACGACCCTGAGCGGCACGCCCTGCTCGAGATCGGCCCCCCGCCGACCGGTGAGGCGCCGGCGATCGTCGTCACCGGCGTGCCTTGGCGGACCGGCTGGCGGTACCGCGAGCGCGGGTACCGGCACGTCTACTGGGACGCCGGAACGATGCTCGCGCAGCTGCTCGCCCTTGCGTCCTCGGCCGGCGTCGAAGGGAGTCTGATCAGCCGCTTTCCCGACACGACGATCGAGTCGCTCGTCGGCGCTGACGGCGTCCACGAGTTCGCGGTTGCCGTCGTGTCTCTGGGCTCGGCACGTTCCGCACTGGCACCGTCTGGCGAGGCCGCGACCGGGGCGGTCGACGGCGCGCCACTCGAGTTCCCGCTCGTCACCGCCGCGCAGCAGGCCGGACGGCTGGAAGCCTGGGGCGAGCCGTGGCCTCCCGGCGAGCCCACTGACGCGCCGGAGGTAGGGCCGACTGTCGAGGAGGTCGTGCTGCGGCGCAGCTCGCAGAGACGGATGGACCCGACGCGGGGCCTGCCGAGATCGCTGCTCACCACCTCGATGGGCGTCGCGATGCGCGGGATCGACGTACCGCACTGGGTCGTCGTGCACGATGTCGAGGGCACGGCGGCGGGCGTCTACCGCTGGCCGGACCTGGCGACGCCCATACGGGCTGGGACGCTGCGCGACGAGCTGTATCGCGCCGCGCTCGACCAGGGCCTCCCTCGCGACGCCGCGTTCGTCACCGTGTCGGCGACGCGGACCGGCGACCTCGACGACCGTGGGTATCGCGAGGCGCAGCTCGCGGCCGGCCTGGTCGAGGGCCGCCTGCACCTGGCCGCCTACGCGCAGGGAGCGGGCGCGTCGGGGATGACCTTCCTCGACTCGGAGATCCCCGCGCTGCTCGGCGAACGGAGCGACGGGCTGTTGCTCACCTGCGTCGGCGTACCCGACAACACCTCCAAACGCGGCGGCCTGCCCGGATCGCCGACGGTGATCCGTCCCGTGAGGCCGCGGCTGGACTGAGCGACGCAGCGACGCCCGTTCATCGTCCGTACATCCGTGCTCAGTAGGAAGGAGGAGGTGCGCGGGCGACTGAAACAGCTTCCAGGGGCAGCGGCGTCTTCGGCGTTGGCCGTCGTGCTGCTCGCCGGCGTAGCGGGCGGCTGTGGCTCATCGGGCGGGGAGCATCATTCGGCGACCACCGCCGCGTCCAAGTCGGCCTCCACCCTCGCGCCGATTCGCGGTCACTACTCCCCCTCGATCGACCCCGCGAACTTCGTTCGTACGGTCGACAACCCGCTCTGGCCGCTCGAGCCGGGCACGACGTTCCACTACCGCGGCACGCGCGGGAAGGTCGCGCAAAGCGACGACGAGGTCGTGACCGGCGAGACCAAGCGCATCCTGGGCATCCCCTCCGCGGTCGTCCGGGACATCGTGTCCGAACATGGGCGACCGATCGAGCGGACACTCGACTTCTACGCGCAGGACAAGCAGGGCAACGTCTGGTACCTGGGCGAGGACTCGTTCGAGCTCGAGCACGGCCGCTTCGTCAAGGCAAGCGACTCCTGGCGTTCGGGCGTAGACGGCGCCGAGCCCGGGATCATCATGCCCGCCCACCCGCGGCGCGGCGACAGGTACCGCCAGGAGTACTACCCACCCGGCGAGGCTCTGGACGAGGCGCACGTACTCGGCTCTCGCGGGCCGGTGACCGTTCCGTACGGCACCTTCAAGCGGTCACTCGTCACGAGCGAGTTCAGCCCGCTCGAGCCGCAGACGGAGGAGAAGTACTACGTCGCCGGCGTGGGCGAGATCCTGGAGCGTGTGGTCAAGGGACACCACGAGGAATTCGACCTCGTGAGCATCACGCACTGAGTCGCCGGCGCGGTCTAACCGCGGACGGCGACGGTCCTCGACGTCCCGAGCACGCGGCCCTCGGCATCGAGCGCCTGGGCGGCCGCGAACCGCGTCCCCTTCGGCAGCGTCACCTCGGTCTCGAAGCCCGTCCTCGCGGCCGTCGTTGTCGCGGCGAGCTTCGTGCGCGTGGAGCCTCCCCGCAGGCGCCACCGGGTCACCTGCGTGGCGCCGTTCCAGCTCACGAACGCGGCCGTCCGGCCGTCGTGCCGCTCGACGACGAGCGCGGGCCGGTCACGCGGCCGCCCGACCCACTGGAACCGATAGGCGCGATAGGAGTCCATGTCCTTGCCGAAGTGCGCGTCGAAGACGACGGTCCCGTTGCGGGCGAACTCGGTGAAATAGGGCTCGCTGCCCCAGCCAACGAAGACGTGTCCGTTCGGGAGGACCTGCATGCCGCCCTGGTGCTGCGCGAGCAGCTTGTCGGGCGACACGTAGGCGTGGACGAGCGTCACCTTCTTCGTGCCCGTGTTCGCGCGGAGGATGAGTGCCCGCGAGTGATCCTCGAGCTTCGGGAAGGCGCCGTCGTCGAAGACGCTGATGGTGCCGTTCCGCTGGCGCCGTGCGTCGTGCTGCCAGTTGAACTGCGTCCCCCGCCCCATCTGGAAGTCAGTCCGCTTGCCGCCGAGAATCCACAGAACCTTTCCGGTGCGGTGATCAATCTCGTAGAGCGCGTGCGTGTTTCGGGCCGAAACGAGCAGGTTCCCGTCGGGCTCGACTTCGATCGAGTTGATGTGGAAGTAGTCGTAGGGCGGGTACTTGCCCTTCATCTTCCGTAGCTGCCAGTACGAGTCTTTGATGTCCACATGGCCGACGCTGTGCCACTCGAACACGACGCGCCCGGTCTTGATGTCGATCTCCTGGAGCACGCTGTCGAGGATGAGCCCGTTCTTGGGGCCGCCGACCGCGGACAGGTCGCCCGGCACGGGGCGGTAGGCCGTGATCAGCGCCGTTCCACGCGGCGAGATCAGAAACTCGTGCTCGTCGCCGGCGAGGCCGTTCCCGGCGCGAACGGTCGCGATCCGGCGGTACGAGCTGTCCATGATCACGTAGTTGCCACGGCCGATCCCGAAGTTCGAGCGGCCCTGCCACCAGGTGAGCACCGGACGGCCGCGGTAGCGCTGGACACGAAAGTCGGTCGCGCCGAGGTTGAGCGGGAGGAACCAGACGACATGCCCGGCGTTGTCGACGATCAGCGGCCCGCGCTGGCGCACCTCCTTCTTCGGCGCGAAGAAGACGTAGCCGGGCGAGACATTACGAGTCCGCTTCTCGACAACGACCGTCGGCGGATGCAGGTCGGGCCGCGACTGGAACTCCGCGAACCGGGGCTCCTTCGTGTTCGCCCCCGGAGTGTCCCCGCCGCAACCGGCGACGGCCACTAGGGCAGCCACTGGCGCGAGCAGGCCGAGACGGCGCATCGCCTGGATGATGCACGCCGAGGCGGATCGCGGTCGGGAAGAGCCGCACTTCTCGACGTGACACCCGTTACGTAACCTCGTCAGTCGTGAGCTTCGGCGCCCACGAAGACCTCGTCCTGCTTGCGCTTCTCGTGGCGCTCGCGGCCATGCTCGTGCTCGCGCCGGTGCTGCGCGTCCCGTACCCGATCTTCCTCGTGCTCGGCGGCCTTGCCCTCGGGTTCGTCCCCGGAATCCCGACGATCGAGCTCCCGCCCGATCTCGTTCTCGTCGCGGTCCTGCCGCCGCTTCTCTACTTCACGGCGTATTCCACGTCGCTGCGCGACCTGCGGCAGAACGTGCGGCAGATCTCGCTGCTTGCAATCGGCCTCGTGATAGCGACGATGGTCGGCGTTGCGATCATCGCCCATGAGCTCATCTCCGGCGTCGGGTGGGGGCCAGCTTTCGTGCTCGGCGCGATCGTCTCGCCCACCGACCCGCTCGCGGCGATCCCGATCGCCCGGCGGCTCGGCGTACCGCGGCGGGTCCTGGCGATCGTCGAGGGCGAGAGCCTCGTCAACGACGGCAGCGCCCTCGTGCTCTACCGGGTCGCCGTCGTCGCGGTCGTCTCAGGCAGCTTCTCGCTCTGGGAGGCCGGCCTGCGGTTCGTCTGGACTGCGGCCGGTGGCGTCGCTGTGGGGCTCGTGGTCGGCTTTCTCATCGCCGCCGTTCGCCGGCAGCTCGACAACCCGCCGGTCGAGGTGACGATCTCGCTGCTGAGCGGCTACTTCGCCTTCTTGCCGGCGGCGGCGCTCGGCGTGTCGGGGGTGCTCGCCGTCGTCACGACCGGCGTCTACATGGGCTGGCGGACGCCCGAGCTGACGAGCGTGCAGACACGGCTCGACGGTCAGGCGATGTGGACGATCGTGACATTCGTCGTCAACGCGCTCGTGTTCGCCCTGGTCGGGCTGCAGCTGAACCACATCCTCGACTCGCTCTCCGGGCGCAGCACCATGGAGCTTCTCTGGGGCGCGACCGCCGTTTCCGCGTCCGTGATCGCGATCCGGGTTCTCTGGGTGTTTCCGTTCATGTACGTGCCGTGGCTCGTGTCGGGGCGGATGCGCCACCATCCCGCTCCGCTCTGGCAGAAGCCCGCGCTCGTCGCGTGGATGGGCCTGCGCGGCGCAGTCTCGCTCGCAGCCGCGCTCGCCCTGCCGCTGACGACGGACGCGGGAGACGCGTTTCCGGACCGGTCGCTGATCATTTACCTCGCTTTCGCGGTCATCCTGGCGACGCTCGTCTTTCAGGGCCTGAGCCTGCCGTTCGTGATCCGCGCGCTCCGCGTCGAGGACGATGGGCTCGACTCTCGAGAGGAGGCGAAGGCGCGGATCCACGCGGCCGACGCCGCGATCGCGCGGCTCGACGAGCTCATCGACGAGGACTGGGTGCGGCCGGAGACGGCGGAGCGCCTGCGCGGGCTGATGGGCTTTCGCCGCAACCGCTTCGCTTCACGCTTCGATACGGAGAGCGACGGCGCGATCGAGGAGCAGTCGCAGGCGTACCAGCGCCTGGTGCGCGAGCTTCTGGATGCCGAGCGTTCCGCCGTGGCCGAGCTCCGCCGCCAGGGACGCATCAACGACGACGTCATGCGCCGGGTCACGCGCGACCTCGACCTCGAGGATGCGCGATTGGACGTGTAGGACGCGGGGTTTGGAGGGGTAGGACGTTTTCTCTATGCTCGCGCTTCCATGAGCACGCTCGCCGACCTGATGACGTCCGAGGTTCTCACCGTGGCTCCCGAGGACACGATCGGCGAGGCCGCGCAGAAGATGGTCGACCGCGAGGTCAGCTCGGCCGCGGTCTCGGACTACGGCCGCCTGATCGGGATCCTGACCGAGCGCGACCTCACGCGCGCCGTGGCCGGCCGCACACACTCCAGCGAGGCCCGGGTGCGGGAGTGGATGACACGCGACCCTGTGACGCTGCCGCAGACCGCGTCGCCCAAGGAGGCGGCCGAGATCATGCTCGACCGCGGCTTTCGGCACATCCCGGTGGTCGAGGGCGAGCGGGCTATCGGCATCGTTTCGATCCGCGACGTCGCCCGCTGGAGCACCGAGGAGGACTAGGGGGCTAGTAGACCAGCGCCAGCTGGCGGTGGTCCTCCAGGCCTGAAACGCCGACGCCGACGAGCCTGAGCGCCCCGGGACGATCTGCGAGCGCGCGCTCGAGCAGGCCGCACGCCAGCTCGGCGATGCGGCCGGCGTCGTCGGTCGCCACCGGCAGCGTCGTCGAGCGGCTGCGGATCGAGAAGTCCGGATAGCGGACTTTGGTCGTCACGGTTCGCGCCGACTGGCTGCTTCGTTCGAGCCGCTCCGCGACCTGCGCGGCCATCCGGCGCACCTCGCCCTTCAGCTGCTCCGGGTCGGAAATGTCGCGGTCGAAGGTCTCCTCGCTCGAGATCGAGATCGTCTCGGTGAGAGTCTCGAGCGGCCGCGGATCGATCCCGCGCGCGCGGTCGCGGAGCAGCGGGCCGAGCTTTCCCGGGAGGAGCCGCTTCAGCTCGCCGTCCGGAAGGGCGGCGAGGGCGCCGATCGTCTCGACGCCGGCGCGGCGAAGCCGCTCCTCGGCCCGCGGCCCGACGCCCGGGAGGCGGCGGACGTCGAACGGCGCCAGGAACCGCGCCTCGCGTCCGGCCGGCACCACCGTGAGGCCGCCCGGCTTGCGGCGGTCGCTGGCGATCTTGGCCACGACCTTCGAGCTCGCCACCCCGAGCGAGCACGTGAGGCTCGTCGCGCCGCGGACCGCGGCCTGCACCGCCTCGGCGACCGCCCGCGCCCGCGTGAAGTCGGCGGCTACCTCGCCGAGGCATCGCTCGCGAGGCCGATCTTGAGGCCGTGGCGGCTTTGCCGCCGCGGCCGTATTCACCCGGCCAAACGAGTCGTCACCCCTGCGAATCGAATCGATGGTCGGAGTCAAATCGAGGTAGCCCTCGTCCAACCCGGTCCGCTCGACCGTCGGCACCACTTCGCGCACCGCCGTCCACACCGCCTGCGAGTACTCGCGGTAGACGCGATGCCGTGGGCGCACGAAAACCGCCTGCGGGCAGCGACGAAGGGCCTCGGCGGCGGACATGGCCGAGTGGATCCCGTACTTGCGTGCCTCGTAGTTCGCGGTCGCGACGACCCCGCGTCCGTGCGGATCCCCGCCGACGACGAGCGGCTTTGCGCGGAGCTCCGGCTGGTCGAGCTCCTCGACGGCAGCGAAGAACGCGTCCAGATCGAGGTGGGCGAGGATCACGAGACGCGCCCGCCGCTCGAGCCCATCGGCACGCCCAGACGCGCGGCCGCGAAGGGGACGCTCGCGCCTTGCACGAGAACGGAGAAGGCGACGAGCACGAAGACGATCCCGTAGATCCGGTCGGCTCGGTCGACGTGCTCGAGCAACGCGAAGGCCGCGAGCAGGATCGGCACCGCGCCCTTGAGGCCGCTCCACATGACGAACAGCCGTTCCCCACGACGCAGGTGCGCGGGCCACAGAAGCGGCGCCACCACCAGCGGGCGTGCGACGAACGCGAGCATCAGCGACAGCAGCAGTGCATCCAGCACGACCGAGCCGTCGAGCGCGACCTTATTGATCGTCAGGCCGAGCGCGACGAAGACCACGATCTCGGCGAGGCTGGCCAGCGACGTGTGGAACCGCTCCACGTCGCGCTTCTCCGGCAGGTCGACGCCGCCGACGACGATGCCGGCGACGAACACGGCGAGAAAGCCGGAACCGTGGGCGACTGCGGTCACGCCGTAGATGACACCGGAGGCGGCGAGGATCCACAACGGGTAGAGGGCGGGGTTCGGAAGGTCGACCCGCCGCACCGCCGCGATGACCAAGAACGCTCCCGCGACGCCGACCGCGAGGCCGATCGTCATCTCGACCGCGAACTCGCGGACGACGACCCAGAACGACGCGTCCGCGTGGGTCGCGAGGTCGAGCATCCCGATCATGAGCGCGATCCCGACCGGGTCGTTGACGCCGGACTCGCCCTCGAGAATCGTCCCTGTCCGTCCCTTTACCTCACGCTTCCCGAGGACCGAGAACATGACGGCGGGGTCGGTCGGCGCAACCGCGGCGCCCACGATCCCGGCGGCCGTCCAGTCGAAGCCGAAGAAGTAGCGCGCGGCGAGCGTCATAGCGCCCGCAGTCGCGAAGGTCCCGGCGACGCCGAGTGACGTGATCGGCACGATCGCCGCGCGGAAGCGGCGCCAGCCGATCCGCATGCCGCCGTCGAAGAGGATCACGATGAGCGCGAGGACGGCGATCCGCTCGACGTCGCGGATCGAGAGCTCGTCGCCGAGCCGCGTCGAAAGCCTGCCGGCGAGGGCGGCCGCGAGCAGGAAGATGGCCGGCGCAGGCACGGCCAGCCGCTCGCTGAGCTTGTTCGACAGGACTGCCAGCGCGAAGACGCCCGAGGCGACGGCGATCACCAGGCCGAAGTCCGTGATCTCCGTCACAGCGCGACACTAGATTGGGCGGCGGCCGGAGCTCGGATGTCGGTCGGGGCGCGCATGGTCGCTCGCCGACCAGACTTCCCGGCACCCCTCGGCCGAAGGCTACGTCATTCGCCCGCTGTGAGAGCCTCGCGTGCGGTCCGGGTCGCGCCCGCCGCGATCTCTCGTGCGCGAGCCAGGCGGTCGTCCTCACCGTGCGTGGCGAGATTGACCTCGACCAGCTTCGCCGCCGCCCACGCCGCGCCGAGCGCGAGCGCTGCCGCCGCGGCGGCGTCAGCCCGCAGATCGGGTTGCGCGCGCGACGCTGCCTCGGCAGCCAGAGCCGCAACCGTCTCCGCCTCTCGCGCGATCTCGAGCGGAATGTCGGCAGCGCGCGCCAGCGCTTCGCCGAGGGCGAAGTCGTCCCCGCGCTCTTGGAGCTTCGCCACGGCCTCGTGATAGGCGTCGGCGTCCTGGCG
>JBKOYZ010000121.1:0-6962 GCA_046725655.1 Actinomycetota bacterium
GCTGAGCGCCGACGGCACCGCCACCTGGGTCTGCGTCAACAAGGGCGGCTCGAACCCAAGCGCCCAGAACAAGACGACCGTCAACGGCCCGGTAAGCGCGAGCGGCACCTTCAGCTCGGGCAAGAACGGCAACGTCGTCGCCTCGCTGACGCTCAACCCGCCGCCGAGCGACATCACCTGTCCTAACGGGCAGAGCCTGCAGCTCGCCTCGGCCAGCTACACGAACGTGGTGATCACCGACACGACCAACAACGTGAGTGAACCGATCCCCGGCACCTTCTCGACCGGGTGTCTGCTCCCGAACGTGCGGGGGGCTTGCTAGCGGAACCCCTCCACACGGCCTGAGCCAGACCCCTCGGCTTGCAGGCCGTCGAGCACCGGGGGCGGGGTCATTCGCCCCCGGTGCTCTCCACCAAGCCACCCGTGTGCGACCGCCAACGTCCCCGAAACGCTCTCGAGGACGCTCTTCAACGTCTGAGCGCGTTGAGGCGCCGAGGTGGCCGCAACCTCGGCGCCTCGTCTAGGCGAACCTCCGCAGCCGATCGAGCTCGCGCGCCGGGCCTTCTTCCGTTCGGCATCTAGGCCGCCTTCAGCCTCAAAGCAACGCCGCAGGCTCGGCCGCAGGTTCGCTGCGCTCCGTAGCTCGGCCGGTAACTCGCGCCGCGGACCTCGCAGACTCGAGGACGCCGATTGCCACCCCGAAGCCGTGTCTGCTCGGCCTTGCGTTGCTGCTTGCAATCCTCGCTGCAGAAAAGCCGGTTAGGACGGCCGCGGAACGGCTTTTTGCAGATAGCGCAGGGCCGCTCGGGCAGTGGATGTGCCTCGCGGTATTTCTTTCTCTGCTCGGCGTTGTAAGCGCGAATCTGGTCGGGATGGTCGAGCCGCCATTGCCGACGTTCAACAGCCCGGCAGGCCCGGCAACGGCCGGCGAAATGCGTCAGGGCGAGGTCTGCCTTGGCAAAGGCGTCCAGCGGGAGCTCCTGGCGGCATACGGGGCACCAACGGAGCGCCAGACCCTGCGCCTGATTGTCGGCGGAGTGAATCCCGCGCGCTGCTGGGCGAGGGTCGCGGGCCGTCGAGCCGGTGCGGTGGTTGCCCCCCCGGTACGGACTCGTTTGCGCGCTCGCGTCGCCTCAGAAGACGAATGAGAGCCGTTTAGGGCTTTTCCATCGTCATTGAGAGACTGGCGACTGAATCGAGCTCGGGGTTTGACTGGGCGCTTAGGTGCATCGCGGTCTGCCTTCGACGAATTGCAACGCCTGCACAAGACCCGGTAATTCGTGAGCGTCGCCCCGCCGCCACGCGAGAGTGGGACGATGTGGTCGGCAGTCAAGTCTCGCGTGGCGTTGCAGCACTCGCAGTACGGATGCCTTGCGATAGCCAAGCGCCGCAGCCGCTTGTGCATTGCACCGTAGCCACGCGCAACGGTCTTACCCTTGGCCGGCACTACTTGCCCTTGCGCTTGCTTGATGCGTTCACGCGCCGGACATCCGCCGCGGATGCGCGAAGTGCGCCTGGGTTGTCCGCTGCGGGGCCAACGAATGGATACGCGCCGCGGGCCGCTTAGGCTGCTTCGCCACTTACCTCGCCTCCATTCTCAAGCTGCTCGAGACGCTGGGCCCGCTCGACATCCTCGGGCGTCACATCCCGCGCCGGAAACCTGAACCAGCCGGGATTCTGGGCGACGATCGGATTGCCGATGTCGAGGATCTGACCGACGTGGAGCGCGACGCGAGCGAAGGCCGGATGCATACGCCCTTCCCGCATTAGCCGTTCGCCCTCGCTGCCGGGCGCGAAGGGCTCCAGCCGCGCGATGTCCACGGTGGAGACGACCGGCCGCCAGCCGTGGATCGTGACTGGATTCGCCTCGACGAAGGCTGGCGCATGCCGGGGCGGCTCGGGCATCTCGTTCCACATGTTTCGGCACCTCATGCGGAAGCGGCTCGCCAGAGACGAAGGCAGTCCAGCCGCTCTCGACGATCGCATCGCCGCCGCGGTATTGCTCACCCGCATGGGCGACTCCAGTCTCGTTCGCGAACGTCCTGACGCAGGTGACGGTCTCGTCCGGCGCAAACGGGTTCTTTTCCTTTCGTCTTGATCATTGCTTCACACCTCTCGTATCACCCAGTTAGATGGCTTCTGCCTAGGCGCTCGCAGCTGCCATTGCGGCGTCTCTCGCCAGTCCGACGATCCCCGCGAGCTCAACTCCCAAGGCTGGCGCTTGGGCTTGGAACGTGACCTCGAGCCACCCGCTACCTGCCTGGCTCTTGCGCGAAGGAACCGGGGCACGTCCGCGTCTCTGACGGCGAACGTATCCCCGGCGAGGATCGGCCGGCCGTTGAGCGGGTTGACAAAGCTGCGGACAGCGACGTATCTCACGACGCACTCCCCGCGCGTCGCGGCGCGTCGACTACCGGAACCTCCTCCGGTGCGCCGCTCGCCGGGGTTGCGGACGGGCGAGGAGGTGAACCCGCCCACAGCTTCGACGTGTCGCTGTAGACCGCGCCTGATCTCATACGACAAAGACCGATCGTCGTTTCGCGCGAGCTCTTCGAGCTGCTGGCGCAGCGAGACCGGGATTCATGCCGCGACTGTGGTTTCGTTTACGGCGTTAGACATTGTCTACAGGCTTATCGGCTAAGACCGTCGCGTGCGTGGAGTACGCTTTGGGCGCGTTGTTCTTGAATGGCAAGCTTGCCCTCCATGACGTCAAAGACATTGAGGGCCTGTGCATCCGGATTGCCGCCAAGCAGCGGCTTCAAGGGGAAGAATTCGAGGACCTAGTCGCCTATCTTGTTAGTACCGCGTGGGAGCTAAGCGAACGCTATGAGCGAGGAGACGGCGGGTTGAGGTTCGGCTCGTACGCCTATCGAATCCTCAGCCAGTGAGTCACCGACTGGAAGCGGCAACGGTACGGCCGAACGCGATGGAAGAGCGCTGGCTACACCCTCGAACGGAGTCCCGTACACGTCGACAGCCTTGATGGCGGCGAGGATCCACTGGGGGAATCTCTCGCCGCGATCGATGGCGACCCTTCGGTTGATTGCGACGCCGATCTACGCGGGGTACTCCGAGAGGCAGGTCGCACGCGGACTCGGGATCTCACAGAGCTCCGTGTCGAAGCGACTTGACGAGCTGCGCGACGAGCTAAGCCGCTTGACGCGCGAGTAGTCTCACGCCCCCGTCCTCGCGTCCTGGCCAACGAGCCGCGCAAGCTCGGGCCGGAGCAGCGAGCCGAGCGTACCGGGGAACGGAGCGACTAACGTTTGCGCCTCGGATCGCAACGCTCTTCCGATGCATGAGGGCCGACCGAGACGGGCGACCGCTCATCGCCTCATCGACGTCGCTTCTATCTCCCGCGCGTGGCTTAGGCGTCCGATCCAGCGTGGATATTCCGGTCGATGAGGAGGGCTGCGTGGAGCCAGGGATTGGTGGAATGTCCGTTGCGCAAGACTCGCCGGAGTACCTGCCCGAGCATCGACGTCCAGCCTCACACGGGGGCGACAGCGACGACCCGCTCTGGCGGATCGAGGAAGGATGAGATCCGCGACGTATTGAACTACCGCCTCGATGAGCCTCCGCCCTGCCACGGCGTGATAGAGCCAGCGTGGCGAATGACGCTCGACGACTACGAGCTCGCCCTCGCCGAGACTCATGATGCGTGGGCAGAATGTCGATGAGCGACCTACTATGAGATACCCATGACGACCGTCGACGTCGAAACGCTGACAACGAACTTCGGGACGGAGGTACGGCGCGCCCGTACCGAGACGCTCTTGCAGTTCCGCGAGCACCTTGAGAATGAGATCGCGGCCCATCCCGACCGTCGGGACGAAATCCTCGCCGCGACACTGGAGGCGCTGCGCGAGTTTCGAACGCAGTACCGGGACGTCGGGAACGAGCCGATGGAGGACATCACGCTCGACCTGATGGACCTCGTCACCGGCTGGGTTGGCGAGCCCGCTCGCGTCTAAGAAGCCGCCGCTCTAGAGCGCTTCGTCACGAGGCGGCCGTTTCCCATCGAGCGCGCTGCCGAACTGCGGCGCCCGTCCAGCGTTTCCAAAATCGTTTCCAAAAGCGGGCAATCGGCACGACATGCAAAGGCCGCATAAAGGGGAACCCGCCGTTTTCCAGCGGGTTCCTCAGTGGGCGGTGCCGGGCTCGAACCAGCGACCTCCTGCTTGTAAGGCAGGCGCTCTCCCAGCTGAGCTAACCGCCCGCGCGCCCAGCTTAGCCTCGGCACACGGCTACCGCCCGTACCGGTCGCCGATGCGTTTATCGACGCCATGGACAATCTTCGCGACGCCATCAGCCTCGATCCTTTAGCGCCCGGCATCCCTGTGCCGAAATCCGTTTCCTCGGAAGAGCGGTTGCTCCTCGATGAGGCACCGCGTGACCCGGCTTTTAGCCGATCGTCTGCGCGTTCGACGTGACGGCGTACAACCGCCACTCGCCCGGCACTCCCTTGAGCTCGGCGCTGGCTCGCTCCTCGAACTGCAGACCCGAGCCGGCGACGAGGTCCTTGACGGTGCTGGAGACGAGCACCTCGCCTGCTCTTGCTTCTTTGGCGACGCGGGCGCCGATGTGGACGGCGATTCCCCCGACTTTTCCGTCCAGCAGCTCGCATTCGCCCGTGTGCAGACCGGCGCGAACCTCCAGCCCGAGCTCACGCACGGCTTCGGTGATCGAGCAGGCGCAGCGGATCGCGCGTGCGGGTCCATCGAAGCTGGCGAAGAACCCGTCCCCGGCCGTGTCCAGCTCACGTCCGCGGAAACGGACGAGCTGTCGGCGGATGAGCGCGTGGTGCTCTTCGAGCAGCTCGCGCCAGCGCCTGTCGCCGAGCTCGGCTGCCTTCGCTGTCGACCCGACGATGTCCGTAAAGAGGACGGTCGCAAGCGCGCGGTCGGGCTCGCTCTCCTCCCAGCCTCCCGACTGCCAGACCTCGGCAACGAAGCGCTCGATTTCCGCGGCGATCGGTTCGCTACGCCCAATCGCGAGGTGGCCTATCCCGGGCAGCTCGACGAGCCTGGCGGTGGGAACGCGTGAAGCGACATAGCGCGCGACTTCGATCGGAACGACCCTGTCCTCCGACCCGTGCAGCACGAGCGTGGGCACTCGCACGGCGGGGAGGACGTGGCGGACATCGATCTCCCTGTTCATACGGTGCAAAGCCGCGAGCGTTCCGGGGCTCGAGCCGAAGCGCAGCATCTCCAGGAAAGCGTCCACTTCCTCCTCGTTGAAGGCCCCAAGTGTTCGCACCGACTCCCGTGCCCGCTCGCGCGGTCCGAAGATCCGCAGCTCACGCTCGACCTCGCGCTCGTACTCCTCCTCCGTCCGACCCCAGGGGTAGTCCGGTGCCCACATTCGGCGCGGGAACGCGCTGCGGACGACGAGCGCCGCCGTTCGCTCCGGATAGGTCGCAGCGAACAGGATGCTCATCGCCGCCCCCTCGGAGAGGCCATAGAAGGCGGCGCGCCTCGACCCCACGGCGTCCATCACTGCTCGAACGTCGTCCATACGCGTCTCGAGCGTCGGCGCGCCGCTCACCGGGTCGGACATCCCGGTGCCCCGCTTGTCGAACCGAATCAGCCGGCAGAAGGACGAGAGCTGCCGGAGGAAAGGTGCAAACGTCGGCATCTTCCAGTGCAGCTCGAGATGAGTGACGTAGCCGGGGACGAAGACCAGATCGAACGGACCTTCGCCCGTCACCTCGTATGCGATGTTGACATCGCCGCTCCGTGCGTACCGCGTCTCGGGCAGATTCACGAAGAGAGTCTGGCCTCGGGCCACACGGGACGGCAAGGCGAAGACGCCGCCGCCAAAGAAGTCGGGGTGGGGCCGAGGCTAGCTCGAGTCGCCACTCCTCTCCCGGCACACGGCTATCGGGTTAGGAGGAGAGGGAGCGGGAAAACGCCGCAAAGGGTCGACACCGGCCCGACCGGAACCCGATCCGGCCGGCCCTCAGTGACGCGCGCCGACGCTGGATTGGTCGATTGCGCCTACTCGGTGAGCGGCTCGAGGCCTTTCGCGATTAGGGCGACGCCGAAGACGAGGAACAGAACCGCCATCACAGCGTCGTTGTGCCGGCCGAGCCAGCCTTTCAGCTCGTCGAGCTCGGCCTTCGCCTTCGCGCCTCCCAGCAGGTAGTACACGACGGGGCCGACGACCGTCAGGCTTCCCACGGCGACGAAGACGATCAGCGAGACGACGGCGTCGGTGGTCGACACCCCGAGCTGGGCGACCCCCGCGGCGGCGCCGACGCCCAGGGCCAGGTTCTTCGGGTTCAGGCCGCCGAGCAGCACGCCGAGGCCGAGCGACTGCGCCGGCGTGAGCGCATCGACACGGGCCATCCATTTCGGCATCTCCGGCTCTGCCCCCGGCGCCGGCCGCTTTCGCCACTCGCGCCGCGCGAGGAGCAGGAAGGACGCTCCGAGCACGATCTTCAGCCACGAGACGGAATCGGACGAGGTGTTGCTCGTCGCGGCGTTGCTCTGGTCCGAGATGGCGTAGACCACGGCAACTAGGCCGCCGAGCGCGACGACCCAGCCAAGCAGGAAGAGCGGGCCGTTCACCTCGGCCCGCCGGGAGAACAGGATCAGGATCACGGCGATGATGGCCGCCGGGCTGATCGCGACGCCGACGCCGAACGCCAGGACCTCGCTGATTCCCTGTCCCATTGCTAGGGCTTCACCGGGCGGATAGGAAGGGGTTGAACCGGGGGCGCCTCCGCCGGCGCGGGCTCGCGGACCCGCCGCAGCAGCCCATCGAGCGCTTCGACGGTGACGAAGGCGACGACCGCAGCCACGACGATGAGCGAGGTAATGCCGACCCCCGCCTGCGACACCAGGACGAGCGTGATCACCACCGACGAGAGTGGGAGCCGCAGGACGGCTGCGCAGCCGGCGGCCATCAACGCGGCGACCGCCGGCGTCTGCGCGAGGCCCGGCAGGTGAGCGGCGAGC
>JBKOYZ010000015.1:0-6921 GCA_046725655.1 Actinomycetota bacterium
TTCGCTCTCGTCACACGCGGCGTAGGTGGCGCGCTGCCAGGGAGAAATTCGCGTAGCGCGCGTCTACGCCGGGGCCTCCCACGGCTGGGGCTAAGGTGCCCCGAATGAGCAAGAGCGCGATCGAAGCGAACGAGCTCGTCCGCGAGTTCAAGAACGGGCCGCGCGCCGTCGACGGAATCGAGCTCGCGGTCGCTACGAGCGAGATCTACGGATTTCTCGGTCCGAACGGCGCCGGCAAGTCGACGACGGTTCACATGCTGACGACGCTGCTGCCGCCGACCTCGGGCCGCGCCCGTGTCGCGGGCTTCGACGTCGTCGACCAAGGCCCGCAGGTCCGCGCGCACATCGGCGCGGCGCTGCAGGAGGCGGCTCTCGACCCGCTCCTGACCGGACGCGAGCACCTGCGCCTGCAGACGACGCTCCAGTCGCTGCCGCGCGAGGAGCGGGTTCCGCGAGCCAACGAGCTGCTGGAGCGGGTCGGGCTGACCCAGGCTGCCGACCGGAAGGTGCGCGGTTACTCAGGCGGGATGAAGCGCCGTCTCGACCTGGCGCTGGCGCTCGTCCACCGCCCACCGGTGCTGTTCCTCGACGAGCCGACCACCGGCCTCGACGTTCAGAGCAGGACGGCCCTCTGGACGGAGGTGGCAAGGCTCGCGCGGGAGGACGGCGTCACCGTCTTCCTGACGACGCAGTACCTGGAGGAGGCCGACGAGCTCGCGGACCGCGTCGGGATCATCGACCACGGCCGGATCGTGGCCGAGGGAACGCCCGCCGCCCTCAAGGCCGAGGTCGGGCGCCCGACCGTGGAGGCTGTGCCGGCCGATCCGGCGGAGCGGGCACGGGCCGAGGCGATCCTCGCCCGGTTCGGCGACCTCTGCGGGTCGACCAAGGGCGTCGCCGTCCGCCTACGCTCGGGCGAGGCCGACCTGGCGGGGATCGTGCGCGCGCTCGACGCGGAGCAGCTGAAGGTCCAGAACCTCGAGCTGCACCAGCCGTCGCTCGACGACGTCTTCCTCGCCAAGACCGGCCGCTCGCTCGAGGGCGCCGCCGAGGAGGAGGAGGAGTCGGAAGTCCGCGACGTGGCCGTCGAAGCTGCGTGACGCCGTTCGGCGACCAGGTCTACCAGCTCGCGCGCCGCTCGGTCGTCCGCACGATCCGCCAGCCCGCGAACGTCGTCGCGCCGCTCGTTTTCCCGATGCTGCTCCTCGCCGTGAACTCCGGCGGCCTCAACGCCGCGACGCGCCTGCCGGGGTTCCCGACCGATTCGTTCGTCGCCTTCGCACTGGCGATCCCGTTCATCCAGGGGGCGCTCTTCGCGACGATGAACGCGGGCACCGACCTCGCGCGCGACATCCAGACCGGCTTCCTCAGCCGCCTCTCGCTGACGCCGATGCGCGGGATCGCGCTCCTGGCCGGACAGCTCGGCGGCGTGATGACGATGGGGCTCGTCCAGGCGCTCGTCTACCTGAGCGTCGGGTTGATCGTCGGCGTGCGGCTTGCGTCGGGCTTCCTCGGCGTCCTCGTCCTGCTCGCCTTCATGCTTCTCGTCACCCTCGGCTTCGGCGCCCTCGGTGCGTTCGCCGCTCTCCGTACCGGCTCCGGCGAGGCGGTGCAGAGCCTCTTCCCCGCCTTCTTCGTCTTCCTGTTTCTCTCGTCGATGAACCTGCCGCGGAATCTGATCGAGATCACCTGGTTCCGCGACGTCGCCACCGTGAATCCGGTCTCGTACCTGATCGAGTCCGTTCGCAGCCTGATCATCGTCGGCTTCGACGGCGAGGCGCTCGCGCTCGGCTTCGGCATCGCGACGGTGATCGCGATCGTCGCTCTCGGCCTCGCGTCGTGGGCGCTGAGGGAGCGGCTGGCGCGGTGAACACGCTCTCGGTCGCGCGCGGAGTCGCCTGGCGGACGTTGCACAACGTCTTCACGAACCCGTCACTCCTGATCCCGTCGCTCGTCTTCCCGCTCTTCTTCTTCACTGCGTTCGCGGGTGGGCTGTCGCGGATCGACAACGCGCCGGGGTTCGACTTCCCCCTGGGCTACACGGCGTTTCAGTTCGTCTTCGTCATGCTCCAGTCGGCCGCCTTCGGCGGCGTCTTCACCGGCTTCGGGATCGCGCGCGACTTCGAGAGCGGCTTCGCCAGGCGGTTGCTGCTCGCGGCGCCGCACCGGATCGGGATCGTGCTCGGCTACGCACTGGCAGCCCTCGTCCGCTGGCTCGTGACCGCCGCGGTGGTGACCGCGGTCGCCTTCGCGGTCGGGATGCAGGTCGGTGGGAGCGGCGTCGACCTCTTCGGCCTCTACGCGCTCGGCCTGCTGCTCAACTTCGCAACTGTGCTCTGGGCGTGCGGCGTCGCGATGCGCTTCCGGACAATGCAGGCCGGGCCTGTAATGCAGTTCCCGGTGTTTCTCGTGCTGTTCTTCGCACCCGTCTACGTGCCTCTCGACCTGCTGCAAGGTTGGATCCACGGCGTTGCGACGGTCAATCCGCTCACGCGTGTTCTCGAGGCCGGGCGAGGCTTCGTTGCCGGGAGCCCGACGCAGGTCGTCGCGGCCTTCGGAGCGGCGATCGCGCTCGGCTTCCTGTTCGCGCTCTGGGCCTATCGAGGGCTGCGGAACGCGGAACGGGCTGGCGCCTGACGCGTCTCAGGACGGCGATGGCATGCTGAGCCGGTGAGCGGCGAGCTCGCCATCCGCATGCGCGGCGTGGTGAAGCGCTACGGCGCGATCACCGCTGTCGACGGCCTCGACCTCGACGTGCCCGTCGGGACGTGCGTCGGCCTGCTCGGTCCGAACGGCGCCGGGAAGTCGACGACGATGCGCTTGCTGACGGCGCAGTCGATCGCCGACGAGGGCGAGCTCGAGGTGCTCGGCTTCCTGCTTCCCGAGGAGTCGAAGATGGCGCGCGCGGAGTGCGGTGTCGTCCCGCAGCTGGACAACCTCGACACGACGCTGACGGTCGAGCAGAACCTGCTCGTCTTCGCGCACCTGTACCGCATCCCGCGGGCAGAGCGGCGCGAGGCGATCGAGCGGGCGATCGTGATGGCGAAGCTGACCGACCGTCGCGACACGCGCGTCGACAAGCTCTCCGGCGGCATGCGCCGACGGCTCCTAATCGCGCGAGGGCTGGTCCACCGTCCGCGGCTGGTTCTCCTCGACGAGCCGACCGTCGGCCTGGATCCGCAGGTGCGCCAGGAGATCTGGGCGCTGATCGATGCGCTGCGGACGGAAGGGACGACGATCCTGATGTCGACCCACTACATCGAGGAAGCACAGCGGCTCTGCGACGCGGTGTCGATCATGTCGCACGGGAAGGCCGTCGCCGCGGGCCCGCCGTCCGAGCTCGTGGTCGAGCACGCCGGGCGCGAGGCGGTCGAGGTCTACGGGCCGCCGCCGAGACTGGCCGAGGTCGAGGCCGAGGCGGGCGCGGCCGGGATGCGAACGAGGCGCACCGGCACGAGCATCTCGATCCTCGGGCTCGAGGGCTCGAACGGCTACGCGATCGACGGCGAGCGGCGGCCGGCGAACCTCGAGGACGTCTTCGTGCTGCTCACCGGTGAGGAGATCGCGTGAGCGCGGTCGAGACGAAACATCTCGGCCGGCTCGAGCGCCCGGCGCTGACGGGCGTCCTCGTCCGCGAAGTCGTCAACTACTCCTCGTATTGGCGGTCGAGCACGTTCTCGTCGACCGTCGAGCCGACGATCTATCTGCTGGCGTTCGGCTTCGGCTTCGGCTCGCTCGTCAGCACGATCGGCGGGCTCGACTACGTCTCCTTCGTCGGCACCGGCACGGTCGCCACCGCGGTGCTCTTCTCGAGCGCCTTCCCGGCGATGTTCGGGACGTTCGTGAAGTACCAGTTCCAGCGCACCTACGACGCGATCCTCGCGGCGCCGGTCGACACGGAGGAGCTCGTGACGGCGGAGGCGCTCTGGGTCGCGACCCGCGCGGGGGTTTACGGCTGCGTGCCGATGCTCGTGGCGGTGGCGTTCGGGCTCGACCCGGCGTGGGGCATGCTGGCGGTGCCGCTGATCAACTGGGTCTCGGGCTTCGGCTGGGCGTGCTTCGGCATCGCCGTCGCGGGCTATTCGAAGTCGATGGAGAACTTCAACTACATCGTCAGCGCCGTGCTGACGCCGCTCTTCCTGCTCGCGGGCTCGTTCTTCCCGCTCGACGAGTTCCCGACCTGGGCGAAGGTGCTGGCGAACCTCAACCCACTGCACCAATGCGTCGTCCTGATCCGGAACGCGGTCGTCTACGGCTGGGACGGCTGGGTCGACGTGGCACGCCTGGGCTTCCTCGTCCTGTTCGGCCTACTCATGTGGCGCATCGCGATCGACGCGATGACACGCAAGCTCATTGACTAACCCTCCCGTGGCCGACCTCTCCGCCCGGGAGCTCGCCGCCCTCGTCCCCTGCTCGCCCGAGGAGGTCGACCGTCTGGTCGAGCTGGACATCCTCGAGCCGAGCGGGGACCACGGGCGTTTTCCGCCGGCCGACGTCCACGTCGTCCGGCTGATGGCCGCGTTCGAAGGGGCCGGGATCCCGGTCGAGGACGTCGCGCGGGGCGTCGCCGACGGGCAGCTCTCGTTCCCGCTCGGTCTCTTCCTGCCCGAGCCCGCGGCGATGTCGCAGACGTACGAGGAGCTCGCGGCGGAGCTCGGCTGCTCGCCCGATCTCCTTAGGCGTCTGAGCAGCGAGTTCGGGCTGCCGCCGCCGGACGACGATCGCGTTCGCACGGAGGATGCCGAGATCCTGTCGCTCGTCGTTTCGAAGCTCGACCTGGCGACGGACGACGATTTCTCGCGCTTCGCCCGTCTCTACGGCGGCAGCGTGCAGCGGCTGGTCAGCGCCGGCCTCCAGTTCTTCGACCGAACCGTGCGCGAGCGCGTGGGCACCTTCGACGTCTCGGACGAGGAGAAGGATCGTCTCGTCTACGAACGGGCCGGCGGGTACACGGAGCTCGTGAGCAAGGTCGTTCCGTGGCTCCAGGGGCGCCACCGGGAGCGCAACGTCCTCGACTACCTCGTCACAGTGACGGAGGGCTTCATGGAGGAGAGGGGGATCGCGCCGCGGCCGCCCAAACAGCCTCCGGCGATCGCATTCGTCGACGTCACGGGCTACACCGCGTTCGCCGAGGAGCGCGGAGACGAGGCCGCCGCCGAGGTCGCCGCCGGCCTGGCGAGCGTCGTGCAGAACGCGGCGAGCAGGCACGGCGGCCGGCCCGTGAAGTGGCTCGGCGACGGCGTGATGATGCACTTTGCCGATCCCGGTCGGGCGATTCTCAGCGGCCTCGACCTGGTCGAGGAGACCGAGCGGGCGATCTCGGTGCCCGCGCACATCGGCATCAACGCCGGCCCAGTCATCGTTCAGGAAGGCGACTACTTCGGCCGCACCGTGAACCTTGCGGCGAGGATCGCGGACTATGCCCGGGCACGCGAGGTGCTCGTGAGCGACGAGGCGAGACGGAGCGCCGGCGGCGCCGAGATCGAGTTCGAGCTCGTCGGCGACGTGACGCTGAAGGGCGTCCCGCGGCCGGTGCGGCTCCATCGCGCGGCCCGCGGGTAGAGCTCCGGGTCCCCTCCGCCGACGACTGCCTGGCGCGAGCGCGACTCCGGGTGCGGGCCGCCCGCGCTTGTGTCGCAGCCGGCGCACGGCACCGTTGAGCTTGTAACAGACTGTTTGTTACTTAGGCTCGTCTGAAAAGCGCGCGTCCAGCCGCAGCTCCAGCTCGAGCTCGTGGGCGATTGGAATCCCGTTTGCGTCGCGATCCGGGATCGCCGGCTTTAGCCGCCTACGCGAATCCGAGACGGCATGGCGGTGGAGAGCGACGAGATCCATGCCCCAACGCTGGTAGAGCCCCAGCGCGCGGAGGTTGTTGTTGGTCGTTACCAGCCAGAGCCGCCGGCAGCCTGCTTCGATCGCTGCGTCACGGACGGCATCGAGCAGTGCGCGTCCGACCCCAAGACCCTCGCGAACGCTCCGGATCGTCACGACCTCGCATTCGTCGCCTCTCACTGCGTACGTCACGAGGCCGGCGCGGCGACCGTTCAACGAGGCGATGAACCCCGGCAGGCCGGTCGGATCGACGAGCTCTCCCAGGCGCGCGACGCCCCCCTCACCCCAGCTATCCGCCTCGATCTTGGCAGCCCACGCTCGGCTTTGCTCCATGAGCGGCCGGACGTCGATCATGGCCTCCGGGTCAATCACCAGCGCAGTAGATCGCTTCGGCGCCCGGTCCTGCAGCACCGTCCGGTACGCGGGAGCGGGCCGGTAGGGCGGCCCGCGCGTAGCGGGTTCACGGTTTGAACTTGTCACCCCGGCCGGAGGGCGTCAAGCTGACCGCATGGACGGCTACGGGCAGTTCTGCCCCGTTGCCCTCGGAGCCGAGATCTTCGCCGAGAGGTGGACGCCGCTCATCCTTCGCGAGCTCCTGAACGGAAGCCACCGCTTCAGCGAGCTCCGCAAGGGGCTGCCGCGGATCTCGCGCAATCTGCTCGTCCAGCGGCTGGCCTCGCTCGAGCAGGCGGGCTTGATCGAGCGGCGCCCGCGCGCGAACGGCCGTGGCTATGACTACTCGCTTACGGCGGCCGGCGAGGAGCTGCGGCCGGTCGTCTTCGCGCTGGGGACGTGGGGCTACAAGTGGACCGCGCAGCAGCTGGAGCCGGAGAACCTCGACGCGGGCCTGCTGATGTGGTTTCTCAGGCGCCGAATCAGGGTCGACAGCCTCCCCGACCGACGGGTGGTCGCGCGCTTCGACTTCCACGAAGCCGGGGAGCGCGCGTTCTGGCTCGGCGAGGAGCAGTCGTTCTGGCTCGTCTTCGAACGCCCTGACGTCGAGCTCTGCCTGTCGGATCCCGGCTTCGAGGTCGACCTGTTCGTTCGCGCCGACGTGGCAGCGCTGACGCGCGTCTATCTCGGCCACCT
>JBKOYZ010000145.1:0-7804 GCA_046725655.1 Actinomycetota bacterium
CCCAGGCCGACGAGCCCAGCCGCCAGATACAGCGCCGGCACGTGGAGCGCCGCGTGGAACGCCTGGCGGTCGGCTACCTGGCGCACGACGACGAGCGAGACCCACGTGGTCACCAACAGCCAAAGTCCGGTGGCGATCGCCGCCAGCAGGGCCGCGGTCAGGCGCTCGATTCGCGCCCGCCTCGCCAGCAGGCCGACGAGCACGCCTGCGAACGCCCAGACGCCGAGGAAGAGGGCGAGCGACACCGAGTCGCGGCGCGGCAGCTCGTCGAGGGGGAGAGCGTCGTGAACGCGGGGCCCGAGTGAGAGCGGCGCGGGGCGAAGCACGTAGAGCCAACCCTGCGCGGCGAGGACGACCGAGAACCCGAGCACGAGGCCCACGGAGAGCTCTGCCACACGCAGGGTTCTACGCACCCCGCAACCCCCGTGACGCGGCGATGATCGCCTGCGGGAAGTTCGCCCGCCAGGCACGCCAGTTGTGACCACCCGGAACGACGAGGAAGCGATGGTGGATGTGCAGGCGGGTCAGGGCCGCTGCGAACGACTCGTTCTGGGAGAGCGCCCGGTCCCCCAGGCTCGTGTAGAACCAGAGGAACGTGCCCCCGCGACGGAGCCGGGGAGCGACCTTCGGCAGGTAAGCGGCGGGGCTGTTGTAGTCGAGACGCGCCCGCATGCCGCCGAAGATCGAGAGGATGTCGTCGGCCTGCTGGTAGCCGGACCAGCTCTCCAGTACGCGGAACTCGCCCGGATGGTGGAGCCCGATGTTCAGCGACCCGTAGCCCCCTTCCGACAGGCCGGCGAGCGCTCGGCCTGCGCCCGAACGAATCGTCCGGTACCGGGCGTCGACCGCATGCACGACGTCTCGCGCGAGGAACGTCTCCCAGGCCGACCCGGCTCGAACGCCGTTCGCCCACTCCGTGTCGGTGAACCGGCTCGAGGAGCCGAACGGCATCACGAGGATCATCGGCCGGACGACGTGCTTCGCGACCAGTTCGTCCTCGACCACGCCCGCCTTCACGGTCAAGAGCAGCGCGTTCGGAAGCCCCGGTGAGCCGTGGAGGAGGTAGAAGACCGGATAGCGCCGCCTGGGATGGCTCGAGTAGCCAGGCGGTAGGAAGACGATCACCTGCTGGTTCCTGCCACCCACCGCCTGGCTGCGCACGTAGATCGTCTGCGCCGTCCCCTTCTGCTTCACCCAGGCCGGGTCGTGCGGGGGCGAATAGCCGCGATAGAGCCAGAAGTTGTCCAGGTATCGGTACAGGCCGACGAGGCCGCCGGCGAGAAGGGCTGCGATCACGACGACGGTCGCGGTCCAGGCGACTCTTCCGCCCCTGCCGAGTGAGCGGACTCCGGCTACACCAGCACCACCGGCTGTACTTTCGACGTGGAGCCTGCCATTCGATCCCGCCCCGGTGCGTGCCGCGGCCACGAAAGAGCTCCTTGTCGGGTGCCGACCTAGTCAAGCAGAAGCATGGGCCTCCGGGCGCGGGAAGCGTCGCCGCCCGGGACGAAGCCTTCCTCTAGGTGTCTTCGTCGGCGAGCGTCGCGAGGACCGCTTCGGCAACGACCCTCAGCGGCCGGCCCGAGACCTGGCTCGCCTTCCGGAGGCGGGCGAACGCGTCGGCCTCCGACAGCCCTTGCTTCTCCATCAGCAGCCCCTTCGCGCGCTCGATCGTCTTGCGTGCGGCAAGCGCCTCCGCCAGCGATTCGGCCTCGTCGCGAAGCTCGGCGAGCTCTTCGTGTCGCGCACGCGCCGTCTGGATCGCCGGCAGCAGGTCCTGCTCGCGGAACGGCTTCACGAGGTAGCCGAAGACGCCCGCCTCGACCGCCCGGTGCACGAGCTCCTCCTGGCCGTATGCGGTCAGCATCACGATCGGAATCGGGCGCTCCTCCAGGATCCGCCGCGCGGCCTCGATTCCGTCGAGCCGCGGCATCTTGACGTCCATGATCGCCAGGTCGGGCTCGTGCTCGCGCGCGAGGGCCACGGCCTCCTCTCCGTCGCGAGCCTCAGCGCAGACCTCGAGCCCGGCGCGGCCGAGCAGCTCGACCAGGTCGAGCCGGATGATCGTTTCGTCCTCGGCCACCAGGATCCGCACGGCCGGAGTGTCACGCATTCGGCTCGTTCCGGCGCGCAATCGAGACGAACCGGGCACAGACATGCGACGAATTCGCCGATAGCCTGACGGCTAGGAGGGCGGGGAAAGGGGCTCCCGCGTGACGGGCGTGAACCTTTAAGCGATCTCGCTCGGCACCGCGCCGACGACGGCATACGAGAGAGCGTCCGGACCAGCGACGACGACGCGTGTCGCTTCGGGTGGTCGACCTCGACGGTCGCAACGTCGAGGACGGTGAACGAGCTCACGCCGGGAAGACGACCTCGGCGCGCGTGCCGCCGTCGCTGCGCAACTCGAACGTCCCCTGGAGCTCGTCCCGGACGAGTGCGCGCACGATCGACAGGCCCGTGCCGCTTCGCATCTCGTCGCCGAGGCCCCCGTCGTCGGCGATCGCGAGCACGGCGTCGCCGTTTCGACGTGTCAGCTCGATTCGCACCTGCTGGCCGCCGTGCTCGAGGGCGTTCTGGAGCAGCTCACTGAAGACGAGTGCAAGCGCCGTCGCCCGGTTCCCCTCGAGCGAGACCGAGGCCAGCTCCGCCTCGATGCGCTTGCCGCCGCCAAGCCCCTGGACGAGCATCGCCCGTAGCCGCTCGAGCAAGTCGCCGAGGTCGACGTCCTCCTCGCGCTGCTCGGTGAGGACCTCGTGCACCGCTGCGATGGCGAGGATCCGGTTGACCGAGTCGTCGAGCGCCTTTCGAGGGTCGTCGATCCCATCGCCGGAGCGAGCCTGGAGGCGCAGTAGCGACGCGACCGTCTGCAGGTTGTTCTTGACCCGGTGGTGGATCTCCTGGGCGAGCACGCCCCGCATGACAGCGCGGCCGTGCTCGAGCGCGACAGCCGCGTGGTGGGCAATCGAAGCGAGGAGCGCCCGCTCGGCATTGGTGAACTCGGTGTCGCGGTCGCAGACGAGCTCACCGATCTGCCGCCCCTTCCAACGCAGCGGGGTTCGCACGGCAAAAGCACCGGCACGCCCTTCAGGTCGAGCGACGTTGCCGTCCTCGAGCACGAGCGCGGCTCCGGTGGCATCGACGGCCTCCATCGTCGCCCTCACGATCTCCTCGAGCGACTCCTCGAGGTAGAGCGATTCGGAGACCGCCTCCGAGATCCGCGCGAGCGCCTCGAGCTCGCCGACCCGGCGCTGAGCCTCGGCGTACAGCTTCGCGTGCTCGATCGTCTGCGCCACCTGTGCCGCGATCGCCACGAGCAGCTCGATCTCGGCGTCGCTGAACTCGCGCGGCGCGCGCGTGCGGACGTTCAGCGCGCCCGCGAGCTTCTCGCGCGCGAGGATCGGGACGGCGAGGATCGACTCGTACTCGTCCTCGGGCAAGTTCGCGAATCCCTTGAAGCGCGGATCGAGGTGCGCCTGCGCCGGGATCATGATCGGCGACCGCTCGGCGGCCGCAGCACCCGTGATCCCCTCGGCCGGCCGCATCTTCGGACGCCGCGTCATCTCCTCGACCCGCGTGCCGTGCGTCGCACGCAGAACGAGCTCGTCCGACCGCTCGTCGTAGAGGTAGACGAAGCACGCATCGGCCTCGAGCGCCTCGGCGACCTTGCGCGCGACCAGGCCGAGCACCTCTTCGAGGTCGAGGGTCGAATTGACGGCGGCGATCGTCTCCGTGAGCAGGCGCAGGTGACGGGCGGGAGCGTCCATTGCCTCGATTATGGTCCGACCGATGAGCCTCTACGACTGGCTCATGTTCTTCCACATCACCGGCGCGTTCTTCCTGCTCGGCGGGATCGTCGTCGCCGGAATCCTGAACCTCGTCGCGATCGGCCAGGAACGGCGCCCGAGCGAGGTGGCGACGCTCTACGGGCTGATCCGCTTCGCCGTGCCGCTGATCGGAATCGGGTTGCTGCTGACGCTCGCGATCGGACTCTGGCTCGTCAGTGAGGCCGACTACAGCTACGGCGACGGCTGGATCATCGCCGCGCTCGTGCTCTGGGTCATCGCGACTGCGCTCGGGAACATCGACGGGAGGTACCAGCGCCAGACGGGCGAGCTCGCGCAGCGGCTCGCGGCGGAAGGCGACGCACCGAGCTCCGAGCTGCGTGCGCGCCTTCGCAATCCGGTCGCACTGGCAATCAGCTACGGCAGCGGCCTGATCGCCTTTGCCATCCTCGCAATCATGATCTGGAAGCCCGGGGCTTGATGCTTGCGCTCATCCGGCCAGACTCGTGGAACCTGCCGCTCTTCCTGCACGTGCTCGGCGCCACGATCACATTCGGTGCCACGGCGACCGTCGCGATCGTCGCGTTCGCCGGCCGGCCGGCGACCTCGGAGCGTGCCCTCTGGTTGCGGGGGCTCGCGTTCAAGATCGGCCTGCTGGTCCTCATACCGGCGTGGTTTCTGCTGCGCCTCCCCGCGGCGTGGATCACCAGCAAAGAATTTCCCGACCACGAACCGGGCTGGGTCGGGGTTGGTTATCCCGTCACGGAGGGCGGTGCCGTCCTGATCATCGTCATGCTGATCCTCGCCTGGTTTGCACGGCGCAGGCGCGAGTCGTGGACGGCAGCGGTCGTGCCCTGGCTCGCCACGGTGTACTTGCTCGCTCTGGGCGTCGCCTGGTTCGCCATGTCGGCGAAGCCGGGCAGTTAACAAACTCCTTACCTGGCGCACGATTTTCTCTTGCAGCGCCGGGATACGGTGGCGGCGTGGCCGTCGTTGCAACCGACCTCCGCTGGCTCAACGGTTTTCACGTCACCGACAGCGAGGGTCGCAACGTCGGGCGCGTCGAGTGCCCGATGTACGGGACGGCACCGGACATCCCTGATGCGCTTGCCGTGCGCTCCGGCTTCCTCGCCCGCCGGCGCCGCGTCGTTCCCGCCGACGCGATCGAGGCGATCGACGACGCGAGCGGGGTCATCGGCCTGAGCGTCGCGCGCGACTCGCTCACAAGCTTCCTCTAGGACTTCGCGGCCCGCTCCCAAAACGACCGCGAGGTGCGTAAGTCAGCACCTCGCAGTCGGCCGTCAGTTGGCTTCGCCAGCCGCAGCGGCGAAGCGCTTCATTGTGCCTATTTCCCGCCGACCTTTCTAGAGGACCGACAGGTACCGGTCGAGCTCCCACCGCGTCAGCTGGACGCGGTACTCGTCCCACTCCTTTCGTTTCAGCTCGACGTAGCGGTCGAAGATGTGCGGCCCTAGCGCCTTCCGCGCCACCTCCGACTCCGCCAGCTCGTCGATCGCTTCCCCGAGCGTCTCCGGCAGCGAGACGATCCCGCGCTCGCGCCGCTGCTCGGCGGTCAGGTGGTAGAGGTTGGTCTCCATCGGATCGGGCAGCTCGTACCCCCGCTCGATCCCCTCGAGCCCGGCGTGGAGGAGCGCCGCGAAGGTCAGGTATGGGTTGCACGCGGGGTCGGGACACCGGATCTCAGCCCTCGTCGCCTGCTCCGAGCCCGGCTTGTAGAGCGGGATCCGGATCAACGCCGAACGGTTGCGCTGCGACCACGCCACGTAGACGGGCGCCTCGTAACCCGGGACGAGCCGCTTGTACGAGTTGACCCACTGCGCGAAGACGGCGGCGATCTCCCTCGCGTGCCGCAGTTGGCCCGCAATGAAGGCTTTGCCGGCATCCGATAGGTGCCACTTGTCGTCGCCGTCGAAGAACGCATTGCGCCCGTCCGTGAACAGCGACTGGTGCGTGTGCATCCCCGAGCCGTTCTCGCCGAAGATCGGCTTCGGCATGAAGGTCGCGTGGTAGCCGGCCCTCTTCGCGATCTCCTTCACGATCAGCCGGTACGTCACGGTGTGATCGGCCATCTCGAGCGCCGGAGCGAAGCGCATGTCGATCTCGTGCTGCGACGGGCCCACCTCGTGGTGGACGTACTCGATCGGGATGCCCATCAGCTCGAGCGCGTGGACGGTCTCCTGGCGGAGGCCGGAGGCGGCGTCGAGCGTCGTCATGGCGAAGTAGCCGCCCTCGTCGAGCGTCTCCGTGCCCTTGTCGTCACGGAAGAGGAAGTACTCGAGCTCGGGCCCGACGTTGAATGTCTCGAAGCCCAGCGAGCTCATGCGCTCCAGCGCGCGACGAAGGACGTATCGCGGGTCGCCCTCGTACGGCTTCCCGTCCGGGGTGACGATGTCGCAGATCATCCGCGCCACCGTCGGCTCACCGTCGGCGCGCGGCATCAGCCGGAACGTGTCGGGGTCGGGGATGGCGACCATGTCCGACTCTTCGATCGCGTTGAAGCCGGTGATCGACGAGCCGTCGAATCCCATCCCGTCGTCGAGCGCGTCCTCGACTTCGCTCGGCGTGACGGCGAAGCTCTTCAGGTGCCCTTCGATATCCGTGAACCAGAGCAGGAGGAAGTCGACCTGCTCCTCCTGCATGCGAGCGAGCACGTCGCGTCGCGCCTCCGGATCGCTCGTTGCTCTCGCCCTGCTCTCGACCTGCGCCATCGAAACCTCCTTGAAAACACGAAAGCCCCAGGCGCCCACAAGCGCCTGAGGCTGCGTCGCCTACAGACCCTTGGAGTCTACACCGAGTCGGGTGCGCTTCCCAGGACGACACGGCGTTCGTGGCCGTCCTGCTCGGTGTCCCGCATACCGGGAAGGAAGTAGAAGCCGATCGTCAACGCGAGGGCGCCGATGCCGGCGACGACGAGGACCCTGTCCACGCCGAGCCACTCCGCGGCCGGGCCGCAGAGCGCGAACGACAGCGGCGCCAGGCCGATCGAGAGCAGCCAGTCGAGGCTCTTCACCCGTCCGAGCAGCTCCGTCGGCACGAGCCGCTGCAGCATCGTCACCCAGACGAGGAGGCCGACCGTCCAGCACGCCTCGGCGTATCCCGCAACGAGCATCGCCTGCCACGGCGCGTTCGTGAGCGTGTAGAGGACGAGGTCGAACGCCGCGATGCCCCAGGCGAGGTACATCGCGGTGATGTGCTTGTTTGGCAGCCCGCGCTGACCGATCACGACCGCTGCGATGACGGCGCCGGCCCCTCCCGCAGCGAAGACGAGGCCGAGGTCGCCGGCCGTCCCGTGCAGCTCGTTCTTGACGAGATACGGGACAAGGACTTCGAACGGCGCGTAGATCAGGAAGACCGTGATCGTCGCCCACGCCAGGGTGCCCCAGAGCCAGACGTGCGAGCGGACGAAACGCCAGCCTTCCCTGATGTCCTCGCGCATCGACGTCGCTTCCTCACGCTGGAGAGCCGCGGGCCGCGGGTGCAGCAGGAGGAGCATCACGACGACGAACGCGTACGACGCAGCATCGATGATGAACGCGGCCGGCGCGCCGGCGGCGTGCACGATGAGGCCGCCGAGGGCGGGCCCGATCAGGCTCATCGCCAGCGGGCGCATGAGCTGCGCGAGCGAGTTCGCCGGGACGAGGAGCTCCTCCGGGACCAGGTCGGGGACGATCGCGCCCTGCGCGGGGCCTTGGAAGGCCAAACCGGCGCCGTAGAAGGCGGCGATCACGAAGATCTGCCAGAGCTCGAGCGCGCCGGCGAGCCCCAGCACGCCGATCGCGAGGACGCTCGCGCCGCGAACGATGGCAGCCCAGATCAGCACCTGGCGCCGCTCTACGCGGTCGGTGACGACGCCGCCGATCGCGACGAGAAGGACGAGCGGAACCGTCTCGATCACCCCGACGATCGAGAGCGCGGTTGGCACGTTCCACAGGTCGTAGACCTGCCACGCGATCGCGACCAGGAAGATCCCGTCACCGAGCAGCGAGATCGTCTGCCCC
>JBKOYZ010000097.1:0-9385 GCA_046725655.1 Actinomycetota bacterium
AGGTAGAGCGTCTGCGGGAAGCGGGCGAGCTCGGGGAACCGAACCTCGAACGGGGCGAAGCCCGACACCTCCCGACGGATGCCGGCGAGCAGGTCGCCGACGAGGCCGCTGTCGGCGAAGGGGTAGATGAGCGTCGCGTGCGGAGGCATCCCGCGCGCGCCGTCGTCCGTGTGGCGCCGCCGCAGCTCGCCGATCAGCGGCTCGAGCTCCGGAAACAGCACTACAACCGCCGTTTCAGCCATGTCGAACGTGCAACGAAAGTGTGACTTTTCGTCCACAGCCGTCCGCTCGGGCCGGTTCTCGGGGACAGTCCCCGAACGGGGTGCCGCAACGGCCGCGGCGAGAAATCTGAATTAGACGCGGCTCGAAGGGCATAGATCGTTGACGGCGCAGTCCTCGCACCGCGGCGCCCGCGCGAGGCACACGCGCCGTCCGTGCCAGATCAGCAGGTGCGGGAAGAGACCCCAGTGCTCGCGCGGCACGACCCTCTGCAAGTCGCGTTCGATCTTGACCGGGTCTTCCTGGCGCGTGAGCCCCAAGCGCTGCGACAGCCGCCGGACGTGCGTGTCGACGACGATGCCCTGCGGTTCTCCGAGCTCCGCCGCGACGACGTTCGCGGTCTTGCGCGCGACGCCGGGCAGGCGAACCAGATCGCCGATCCGGCGCGGAACGCGTCCGTCGTACTCCTCCAACAGCATCTTCATCGTCCCGCGCAGCGCCTTTGCCTTCTGCCGGAAGAATCCGGTCGCGAAGATGTCGCGCTCGAGCTCTTCCTGCGGTACGGCGAGGTAGTCCTCGGGCCGGCGGTACTTCTCGAACAGCCGCTCGGTGACTCGGTTGACGTTCACGTCGGTCGTCTGCGCGGACAGCATCACCGACACGAGCAGCTCGAGGTCGTTCCGGAACTTCAGCGCGATGACCGCATCAGGGTGCGCAGCCGACAGGCGTTCGATGATTTGGCCGATCCGTTCGCGTCGAGGGCCGACGCGTCGGCGCGCCTCGTGGACATAGCTCCGCGGCACAGGCCGCCGAACTTAGCCGACGCCGATCTCGGCGGGAACCCCGGGCTCGTGGTGCTGCCGAAGGCGCGGGCCGGCGCACACGACGTCGAGCGCCGGGCAGCTCGCGCAGGCGAATTCGCTCGGCGTCGGGACGAAGACGCCCTCCTGGATGCGCGCGATCGCCCGTGAGAGCTCGGCTTCTAGCGCCGGCAGTCCGCTGCGCTCGAACGTCGTCGAGACGACGTCGTCGGGCCGCTGGAGGAACTGGTAGACGACCTCGACCTGTTCGGCGCCGGCGCGGAGGCAGGCGAGCGCGTACACGAGCCGCTGCAGGCGGTACTCACGCTCGACGACCTCCTCGGGAGTCGCGTCCTCGAGGACGTTCGTCTTGTAGTCGACGACGAGCGCGCGACCGTCGGCGCTGTGAAGCACGTCTAGCCGTCCGTGGAGGAGGACCCCGTCGTGCTCGAATGCGAACGGGCGCTCGGCGCCCGCGCCGTCCAGGTTCGCGATCCGCCTCGCGAGGTCGGAGCCGCAGTAGTCGCGGACCAAGCCGTCGATCCGGTCGAGGTCGGCGTCGGTGGCCGCCGGATAACGAGCGCGCACCTTCTGGGCCATCTCCGCCGACTCGGGCGGCCGTGGCCGGCGGAGGTCGACCTCCTCGAGGAGGACGTGGACGCTGTCGCCGATCTCCGTCGCCGCGAGCCCTTCCTGCCCTGGGACGGAGCCGGATGCGTCCGCCGGCCGCATGCCGGCCACACGCTCCGCGTAGTAGCGGTACGAGCAGGCCTCGAACAGCGCGAGCGCGCTGTACGACAGACGCCGGACGCGGTGGATCGGCGGCTCGGCAATCGGCTGGAGCTCCGGCAACCTCGGAGCCGCCGCGACGACCGGCGCGCCGGCTCCGTTCGTCTCGAACAGAGCCAGCTGAGCCGCTTCGCGCTGCGGCTCGGCCACGGCGGACGCCTCCGCCTCGACCGCCGGAGCGAACCGGTCCAAGCGAACGAGAACCCGGGCGCCGTCGCGCTCCAGCTCGAGCGGACCCTCGGCGGCGTCGTCCAGGCCAGGGAGGTCGAGTCGGCCGAGCACCCAGCCGATCGGCGTCCGCTCGTCCGAGGCGCGATCCGGATCGATCGAGCCCGCCACGATCAGCCGGTCGATCACGCGCGTCATCGCGACGTAGTACAGACGGCGGCGCTCCGCCTCGGCCTCCTCGCGGCTGGCGGCCCGGACCTCCTCATACGCAGTCGTCGGCTTGCGAACGCCGGTCGCCGGGTCGGCGACGCGGAACCCGAACCGCCCGTCGGGCAACGCGAGGATCTCGTCGGCGCCGGGCGACGCCCGGTCCCGCCCCGCATCCGCGACCACGACCACCTTGAACTCGAGCCCCTTCGCGCCGTGGATCGTCAGCAGGCGAACGACGTCCGCGTCCTCCTCCTCGGCGACCGCCTCGAGCTCCTTCGCGCCCGCCTCGTCCTGCTCACGGACGAAGCGGACGAAGCCCTCGACGTCCGCCCCCCGCAGCTCCTCGTAGGAGCGGGCGAGACGCGCGAGCTTGCGCAGGTTCGCGTACCGCCGCCGCCCGTCCCACTGCGCAAGGACGGCGAGGTCGTAGTCGTGGGCGGCGAGGATCTCCTCGCACAACCGCTCGAGCGAGGCCGTCCGCGAGGCGGTGACGAGCCGCTCGAAGCGCTGACGGAATGCCTGGACGAGCCGCTCGTCGCGCGCGTCGAGCCCTTCGGGGACGGCTCGCTCCAGCCCCTTGAAGAGCGGCCGCCTCGCCGCAGCGCGCCGGAGCAGGACGAGCGCGTCGTTGGACACGCCGACGAGCGGCGAGGCGAGCACCGTCACGAGCGCCTCGTCGTCGTAGCGGTTGTGCAGGAGCCGCAGGTAGGCGAGCAGGTCGGCGACCTGCTGCTGGCCGAAATAGCCGCGCCCGGTCGTCCGGTAGGTCGGCAGGCCGAGCGCCCGCAGCTCCTCCTCGTACCACTCGGCGTCGGTGCCGGCCGCGAAGAGGAGCACGATCTCCCCCGGCTTGGCCGCGCCGGTGTCGACGAGCTCCTTGACGCGGCGGGCCACGGCCCTGGCCTCGCCCCGGCGCCAGTGCACCGCGGTGCCGTTGTACGTGGACTTGTCGGTGACGAGCAGCTCGACCGGCGTTCCGAAGACGGGATCCGGGAAGTCGCCTGAGGCCGCAAGCGGCTGGAACTCGTCGCCGAAGTCGGAGCCGAAGAGGTAGTTCACCGCGGCGAGCACCTCGGGCCGCGAGCGGTAGTTCAGCGTCAGCGGCAGCAGCTCCGCCGCCGCCCCACGGCGCTCCCGGAAGACCTGCACGTCGGCGTGGCGAAAGCCGTAGATGGACTGGAACTCGTCGCCGACGAAGAAAAGCTCGTCCCCGGCGATCAGGTCGATCAATTCGCACTGGAGGCGGTTCGTGTCCTGGAACTCGTCGACCATGACCGCGCGGAAGCGCCACTGCTCCTTCTGCCTGATCTCGTCGTGCCCGCGCAGGAGATCGCGCGCGGCGAGCTGCAGGTCCTCGAAGTCGAGTCCCGATTCCCGCTCCTTCGCCCCCGCGTAGGCACGCGCGAAGGCTTCGAGCAGCTCCTGGAGCAGCTCGCGGTCTCGCGTCGCCACCTCGTCGAGCGCCGCCTGCTCGACTGCCTTCCGCGCCTCCTCGTAGCTGGCGAACCGTTCACGCGGACCGCCGCGGGTCGCGAGCTCGGACAGGTCGAGCAGGTCCTCGGCGAAACGGTCGCGCTCGAGCAGCTCGAGCATCCGTGCCGCCTGCGCCCGCTGCTCGTCGTAACCATCCTCGTCGACGAGACACCGCGCCGCATCCCGCAACACCTCGAGCCGCTGCTCGAGCGGAGGCGTCTCCCCGAGGCGAAGCTCCAGCGGCCGCCCCGCCGCGCGCAGCGTCTCGTAGACGCCTGCCAGCATCCGCCTGAGACCGCCGGCGCCGTAGGTGGCGAGCAGGCGTAGCCGGCGCGGATCGTCGCCGGCGCAGAAGTCGGCCAGGGCCGCGTCGAAGGCCTCGCCGCGAAGCACGCGCGCCTGACTGTCGTCGAGGACGCGGAAGCGGGGATCGAGCCCGGCCGCGAACGGATACGCCTTCAGGAGCCGGTGGCAGAAGCCGTGGATCGTCGAGATCCAGGCGCCGTCCAGCTGCCGGGCCAGGTCGGCGCGCCCACGCTCGACGAGCTCGCGGCGGATGCGCGCGCGCAGCTCTCCCGCGGCCCGCTCGGTATACGTGATCACGAGCATCGAGACGACGTCGATGCCCTCGTCGCAGACCGCGTTCGCGAAGCGCTCGACGAGGACGAGCGTCTTCCCGGTCCCAGCGCCGGCCGAGACGAAGACATGTCCGCGAGCGTCGATCGCCGCCCGCTGCTCCGGGTTCACGCTACGCGTTCCGGGATCCGCACCCGTCTTTCGCTGAGCCGCCATCAGGCACGCCTCACCCGGCACATCCGCCAGAGCTCGCACCACGGCGGGCAGTCGCCGCCCTTCGGGTCGTGCCTCACGTCGCCCGCGCGAATCCGCTCGACGAAGCCGCGCGCGAGCTCCTGCGCGCGATCGACCTGACCCCAGAACGCCTCCTCGTCGAGGTAGTCGTTGCGCGAGAACCCCGGCACGCCGTCCTCCTTCGCCCCGGCCCGCAGCAGGCCGCGGGCATCGCGCTTCCCCGAGAGCGCACGGTAGATCCCGCCGAGCGGCTCGACCCCGACGAGATCGCGCAGCACGAGCATGTAGAGCGGGATCTGGAGCTTCAGCTCGGACTCGATCTGAGCCGCCGAATGCGCCGTCTTGCCCGACTTGTAGTCCTGGACGATCCCGCGCGCGCTGAACGGGTCGAGATCGATCCGGTCGATCTTCCCGGAGAGCGTGAAGCCGCCGAGGTCGAGCCCTCGCTGCAGCTCCTGCGGGGAGCGCTCCGAGCCGAACGAGACCTCGAACCGTCGCGGCACGAGCTGGAGCTCCGACGCCGCCTCGTCCCGGACGAACTGCTCGAGGTCGCGCAGCAAGCCCTGCTCGAGCTCGCGCCGCTGCAGGTCGGTCAGTTCCATCCGGAGGCCTTCCATCGCCTCCGCGACGCACTCCTGCAGCAGCTCGAGCGCTCCGTCGAGGTGCTCCGCGCCCAGCTTCTCGACGCCCAACCGCTTCGGCACGCCGGTGAAGAACTTGTGCAGCGCGGAGTGCGCGACCTGGCCGCGCAAGCGGTTGTCGACCTGCTGATCGATCGTCCGCGGGTCGAGCAGCCGGTCGACGAACCAGATCGACGAGCAGTCCGCGAACGACTCGAGCTCGGTGACGCCGAAGCTCGTCTTGGCCGCGAGCTCCTCGAGGACGAGCGGGTGAGTCAGCTGTGTCGGCCGCTCGAACGCCCGCAGCGCGCGGTCGAGTTGTCGTTCCCACCCGTTCGCTTGCGCGACTGCGCGCGCCGCCTCGGCATCAGCCGGCGCGAGTGAGGCGACGGCGCGCAGGCGTTCGCGCTGCGTCGGCGCCGACTCGACCGGCCACGTGAGCGCCGAGAGCGGCCTCCGTGTGGTCGCACGGCGGACCTCATCGGCGTCGTAGCGCCCGCGGACCTCGTCCCAGAACGGGCTCGGCTCCCGCGGCCCTCCCTCGTCGTTCGCGGCTTCGCGGACGAGGTAGAGGCGGCCCGTCGCGCGCGTGCACGCGGTGTAGAAGAGGTAACGGTCGCGCTCCACGCGGTCGGGCCTGGCAAGCCGCGCGTGCCGCAGGCGGCCGTCGAGCTCCCGGCGGGCATCCTCGTCGAGAAACGGCGAGGTCTCCGGCCGCCCCGGCAGCGTCCCCTCTTCGAGGCCGAGGACGAAGACGATCTCGTAGCGGCGGGTTCGCGCTCGCAGCAGATCGACGACGTCGACTCTCCCGGGCTCGCCGGCGACTCCCGCGCGCACCGTCGTCCGTTCGAGGGCCGAGACGATCTCGTCCGGCGTGAGCGAGCCGCCGAGCGTCAGCCAGCCGTCGAGCTCGTCGAGGAGCCGCGAAACCGCCTCGAACGTCTGAAGATCCCGGCGCGACTCCTCACCGACCGGCGGCGACTCGAGCCCGTACGCGGCGCGCAGCATGAAGCGCGCGAGATCGCGGACTCCCGCCAGCGGCGTCACGGCCTTGCGCACGATCTCGAGCGGCGGCAGCGGGTGCCCGTCACGCAGCCGCATCGTCTCCTCCTCCGTCGGCTCCGCCGCCTCGACCGCGCGGCCGCGCAGCCGCCCTTCGATCCAGTCGACGCTCGCGCGAGAAAGACCCGAGTACGGCGAGCGCAGGAACGCGTAGAGCTCGCCGCGGCCGCCGTCCTGCCACGCGAACCGAAGCATCGCGAGCAGCGCGCGGCCGAATGCCGTTTGCTCGAGTCGGATTCGTCCTTCGACGGCGAACGGAACACCGAGGGAGCCGAGCGCCGTCTCGAGGGAGGCGCGGTAGCGCTCGACGGAAGGGCAGACGAGCGCGATCACCTCGGGCGACGTGCCGGCGCGGATGAGGTGGAGCAGCTCCTCCGCGACGAGCTCGAGCGCCCCCCTGCGGCCGGCGCCTTCGAAGAAACGGACGGCGCCGTCGATCGCGGGCACGTCGCGCGTCCCGGGATCGCGCCCGGCGTCCGAAAAAAGCGACCGTTCCAGGTGCGCGAGCGGCGGAGGCCGAACCTCCGCCCGGGGCGGCAGCTCCTCGATCCGCGGCCGCGCGAGCTCGGCCAGATCGGATGCCGTCCGTTCGAGCGAGGCGAAGGCCGGCCGTCCGGGCTCGTAGGGAAGCGACACCGTCACCTCGCAGCGCCCCGCGAGTCCGTCGAGAAGCGCCCACTGCGCGCCGCTGAGGTCCTCGAACCCGTATGCGAAGACGGGCCTCCCGTCCCAGGCATCCAGCTCGCGCGAGAGCCGCTCGGCGGCGCGGCGGCGCTCGAGGTCGCGGTCCCAGAGGCCGAGCCGGTCAAGCTCGCTTCGGTAGTCGGCGCAGAGCCCGGCGAGGTCGCCGCCGAGCTCGCCCGCATCGACCAGACCGGATTCGAGCTCGCCGAGGGTCGCGAGGAGCGCGTCGGCGAAGCCGGCGAAGCGTGCAGAGCGCGTCCAGCCGTTCAGGCGCGCACGCGAGAGCACGCGGCGGACGATCAGCGCCCGCTGGGCATCGGTGGCGATCGGCCGGTGGTCACCGGCGCTATCGGACCTGGCGATCCGCCGGAAGACGTCGTCGAAGGTGCCGATCCCGCCCCCGACGAGCGCCCCGGCGTGCCCCAGCAGCTCGCGCTCGACCCGGTCGACGTCCGACCGGTTCGGCACGATCAGGAACGGGTCGCGGCCGATTGCGGCCAGATAGCGCTCCAGCAGGAGGGCGACTTTTCCCGCGTTCGCGGGCCCCGCGAGCAGCGTCAGGGCCATCGACCCATCGTAGTCCTGCCGCCTGACGAGATTGCTTACGCGTCGGCGAGGTTGCCGGTACGAGCGAGAAGAACGCGTGCGGCGTGCTCCGCCGCGTCAATACCTACGCCGCGACCGCCTTCGGACGTCGCCCGCGACGCGCGGCGGCGTGTCCCGGCATCTGCCCGGCACAGGAGTCGCAAAGGTCTGCCTGCTTCGAGCCACGTCGCGCATCGGAATAGTTGATCCGCATGGTCGCGCCTTTTCCTTCGTCGATTTCTCTTGAGCAGTTGTCACAGACAAGCACTGTCTTCCGGGCCATGCTTCGCCCTCCTTTACGTGAGTGAACGCCGGTCACGTACTAGAACGCCGACGTAATTCTAAGCAGCTTTGAGGGCGCGGCGAATGCGCCACGAACGCAGCAAGCTGACCAACGCCTGCTCTTCGAGGTTCAACCCGAGCTCGCGAGCCGCGACGACGCGCAAATGCCGCGGGCGAAAATCGTCGATCGTTCTACCGTCCAGGTACTGCTCGACGACCGCAGGACTGACGTACGAGGCGCGCGCCACCGCGGCCGTATTTCCAAGCTCCTCGCCGACGCGCCGCATGACTGCGGCGATGATGCGCTTCGCCTCGGTGTCCGTCTCGGCCGGGCCCCGCTCGGCTAACGCAACCGCGGCGAGCAGCGTGCCGCCCCAGGTCCGGAAGTCCTTCGCAGTGAACTCCGCGCCCATGAATTCGCCGATGTAGTCGTTCAGGCGCCGAGCGGTCAGGTCGTACGTCTCGTCCTCGAGCCGGTAACGGAAGAGCCGCCGGCCGCCGCGCAGATCGTGCAGCGTCCGCATCGCATCGGCCAGCTCCGCGTCGACGACCGCGGTATGCACCCAAGCACGATGCTTCGCGTGAAAGCGAAAGGTGATCCGGCTGCCGCGAACGGCGACGTGGCTCTTCCGGAGCGTCGTGATTCCGAACGTCTTGTTCGCCTTCACGTAGCGCTCGTCCCCGACTCGGAACCAGCCGAGATTGATCAACCGAACGGCCACCGCGCACGTCCAGTCCGGCGTCAGCGGCTCGAGCTCGATGTGCTCGGCCATCGCCTCGCGAAAAGCCGGGAGCGCGTCTGCGAACCGAACGAGCCTGTCGAACTTCGCTTCGTCCTGGGCGGCCCGGAAGTCCGCGTGGTACAGGTACTGGCGCCGGCCGGCGACATCAACGCCAGTCGCCTGCAGCTTCGCGCGGGGGCGGGGAGAGATCCAGACGTCTTTCCACGCGGGCGGAATCCGCAACGCCTCGATCCGCTCGAGCGCCTCGGGGTCCCTGATCCGCCGCCCCTTCGCGTCGAGGTAGCGAAAACGCCGCCGGGAGCCGACCCGCGTCCACCCTCCTTTCCTGGCCACGCCTGCGTGTTGCCCTCACGTGTGCGCACTAATCCCGGCACTAGACTGGCGCGCCGTGGATACGAAGACGATCGTCGTGCTCGAGGGCGACGAAACCGGGCAGGAGCTGCTGGAGGAAAGCCTGCGCGTCCTCGCCCCGGACGTGATCGGCGTCGAGCTCGAGTTTCCGCGCTTCGACCTCTCTCTCGAGACGCGCCGGGCGACACAGAACGCAGTGGTTTACGACGCGGCCAGGGCGCTGAGGGAGGCCGGCCTGGGGCTGAAGGCGGCGACGATCACGCCTGAGGGAAAGGACGACGTCGGCTCTCCCAACCGGATCCTGCGCGAGGAGATCGGCGGCCGCGTGATCGTCCGGACCGGGCGACGCATCCCCGGCGTCGCGCCGCTGGGAGGGGCACACGCGCCCATCTCCGTCGTCCGCATGGCGGTCGGGGATGCCTACGGGGCGGAGGAATGGCGCGAACGCGATGGGGACGACGAGGCGGCGTTCCGCACGGAGCGGATCGAGCGCTCGGTCTGCCGCGCGGTCGCCGAGTTCTCGTTCCGGCTCGCGGAGCAGACCGGCGCGAAGGTCTTCGGTGGGCCGAAGTACACCGTCAGCCCGGTC
>JBKOYZ010000087.1:0-10966 GCA_046725655.1 Actinomycetota bacterium
CGGAAGTCGACGTCCGCGCCTCCCAGGTTCGCCGGGTTGCCGGAGTAGGTCAGCTTGTCGAGAACGACGACCTCGTCGCCGTCGGCCGCGCGGCGCTTGGCGAAGTGCGAGCCGATGAAGCCGGCGCCACCGGTGACGAGGATCCTCATCGGCCGAAGCCTAGAGGACGCCGTTCACCGGCTCGCCGAGCCATGCCTGTGGATGAAAAGTCACACTTTTGTTGCAGTTGCCATGTCCCCGCGCGCCAGTTCGTGGGGACAGTCCCCGGCCGCGAAGCGGCCTGTCCGCGAAGCGGACCAGTCGAAGGGGTCTGGGGAAACGGGGAGGTTTCCCCAGCAGCCCTAGCCGCGAGGCGCAAGGCGGGCGAGACACTCCCGCAGCCCGTCGCGCCAGTGCGGGAGTCGCGGTGTCTCCGGCTTCTCGCTGCGCAGCACCGAGTACGCGGGCCGTGCGGCCGGCCGCCCCAGCTCCGCCGTCGAGATCGGCTTCACCTCACACTCGAGCCGCGCCTCTTCGAAGATCGCCTGCGCGAACTCCGCCCACGTGCACTCACCGTCTGCGGCGACGTGCCAGATCCCGTAGGGCAGCCCGGCGACCACCCGCGTCGCCTCCGCGAGATGTCCAACGTAGGTGGGGCAGCCCACCTGGTCGTCGACCACGGCCACCTCGTCCCGCTCCGCCCCCAGCCGCAGCATCGTCCGGACGAAGTTGTGACCGGCCCAGCCGAACAGCCAGGACGACCGCACGACCCACGCCTGCTCTCCCGCGGCCGCCTCGCCGTACGCCTTCGAGCGACCGTATGCAGACAGCGGATTCGGCCCGTCCGACTCGACGTACGGCTCTCGCTTGCGGCCGTCGAAGACGTAGTCGGTCGAGTAGTAGACGATCGGTCCGAGGGACGCTGCGTGCTTCGTGCCCCCGACGTTGACGGCCGCCGCACCCTGCGGGTCGTCCTCGGCGCCGTCGACGTCCGTCCAGGCCGCCGCATGCAGGACGAGCGACGCCGCGAGGCCCTCGGGCGGCGCTGTCGAGATGTCCCAGTCCGCATGCGAGAGCGCGACGACGTCCTCGCCCGCGAACGCCTCGACCAGAGCCTGCCCGAGCTGGCCGCCTGCGCCGGTGACTAGGACGCGGCGGCCTTGTCCCGGCTCGACAGGATCGGCGATTGCGTGCTCCAGAGGTGCTTCACGCGAGGGTCGTCCCACGGGATCTCGAGCTCGTCGGGATCCGCGGGGTCGTACTCCTCCGTGACGTGGTAGCAGAAGAGGACATCGGTCAGCGCTTCGAAGCCGTGGGCGTGCCGGCCCGGGACGTAGACCGCGACCTGGTTCCAGTCCCCGATGTCCTCGGAGAACGCTTCGCCGGTCTCGCGGTCGAGCACCACGACGCGCGCCGTTCCCTGGAGGCACACGAACAGGTCGTTCTGGCCACGCTCGTGGTAGTGGAGCCCGCGGATGACGCCCTTGCGCGAGAACGAGATGTTGGTCTGCCGCGTCGGCGCCGGCAGGCTCGACTCCCTCCGGATCTCCATGAACCAGCCACGCTCGTCCTCGAACCGACGGAGCGGGATGACCTCGACGCCGTCGATCACTTGTTGACGCCGCTCTGCTCGATCAGCCGCCCGACCTCGGCAAGGTCCTGCCAGTGCTTCCCGCCGTCGTGCCACCAGCCCTCGACGCGGCGAACTTGCAATTGGCCGCGCCGCGCGAACTCGCGGTTGACGTCGGTGATCTCGAGCTCACCGCGAGTCGACGGCTCCAGCGCCGAAACGATGTCGAAGACGTCGGGCGGATAGCAGTAGAGACCGACGACCGCGTCGCTCGACGGCGGACGCTCGTAGCGCGTGTCGACGACGCCGGCCTTCTCGACGATGTCGCTGACGGAGCCGTTCCCGTCGTAGGCGACGACGCCGAAGTTCTCGGGGTCGGGGACGTCCTTAACGAAGATGATCGCGCCGTCGTCCCAGGACTCGAGCGCCGCGGCCTGCGCGTGCTCGAAGATGTTGTCGCCGAGGCAGACCACGAGCTTGTCGTCGCCTGCGAAGTCGCGCGCCATGCCGACGACCTGGGCGATGCCGCCGGGCTCGGTCTGCACCTTGTAGGTGAGATCGAGATCGAACAGGAGCTCGCCGCCGCCTCGCTCCTCGACCCGCCCGTCACCGAGCAGGTCGATGAACTGGCCGGCGTGCTGCTGCCCCGTCACCAGCAGCACCTCCCGGACACCTAGGCGCTGCAGCAGCTGAAGCGGGTAGTAGACCATCGGCCAGCTCCCGACGGGCAGCAGGTGCTTGTTCGTCACCCGCGTCAGCTCGGCGAGCCGCGTGGCCGAGCCGCCTGCGCAGACCAGTCCCTTCATCGCGGCGAGATCGTAGTGTCGCTCAGCGTCCCGCGGGCCGAAGTGCCGCCCGCGGGGGCTCCAGCGGCGAGGGCGGGACGCGGACGACGCGGGCGAGCGGCCTCGGCAGCCACCAGTTGTAGCGGCCGAAGAGCGCCATCAACGACGGGACGAGCAGCGCACGGATGAGGGTGGCGTCGACGAAGATCGCGACGGCGAGCCCGATCCCGAACTCCTGGAGGCCGACGATGCGGCCGGCGACGAAACCGGAGAACGCCGCGACCATCACGACCGCCGCTGCGGTCACGATCCGCCCCGTTCGCTCGAGCCCGTGCGCGACCGCCTCGCGGTTGTCGCGCCCGCCGTCCCACTCCTCGCGCATCCGCGTGACGAGGAAGACCTCGTAGTCCATCGAGAGGCCGAAGAGCATCGCGAAGAGGAAGATCGGGATCCACCCCTCGATCTGCTCGAACTGGTACAGGCCCAGCACGTCGTGGCCGACCCCCCACCTGAAGACGAGGACGAGCATCCCGTAGGCAGCAGCCACCGAGAGAAGGTTCAGGATCACCGCCTTCAGCGGCAGCACGACGGAGCGGAAGGCGCGCATCAGCAGGACGTACGTCAGCAGCAGCACGGCGCCGACGAGCCAGGGGAAGTAGCGGTACGCCTGGTCGAGGAAGTCCACCCCCTGCGGCGGGCCGCCACCGGCCAGCACGCGGACGCCCGCCGGGAACTTGGCCGCCGGGACGAGCTGCCCACGCAGGCGGTGGACGAAGCTCTGCGCCTGGGGCGAGCCGTACTCGTGCCGGCCCGCCACGATCAGCTCCTGATAGCGCGCCGACGCGTCGACGAACGGGCGCCGCGCTGCCGACCGCACCGACTCGACCTCGCCGTCGGCCTCGAGCCTCCCGGCCAGCCGCCGGACCGCCGACTGGACGGCAGCGTTGCGGACGCCGCCGTCCGCGCCGGCGTCGACGACCACCTGCGTCGGGGAGATCGCGCCGGGGCCGACTGACTCCTTGAGCAGGTTGAAGCCGCGCACCGACTGCGGGAACTGCGGGATGCCCGAGGCCGAGCCCGGGGTCAGCTGCAACCCGAAGACCGGCACCGCAGCGGCGAGAAGAACCGCTGCGCCGGCCCCGAGGAAAGCGAGCGGCCGCCGCATGATCGCGGTCGCGAGGCGGTGCCAGAAGCCGCCACCGGGCTCGCGACGGAAACGCTTCGGCAGTACCGGCCGGCGCGCGGTGCCGCGGCGGCCGTAGAGCGACAGGAGGGCCGGTTGCAGCGTCGTGGCGGCGAGGATCGAGACCACTGGAATCAGGAAGCCGCCCGCGCCGATCGAGCGCATGAACGGCAGCGGCATGAAGACCAGCAGCGCGAGCCCGATCGCCACCGTCGCGCCCGAGAAGATCACGGCACGGCCCGCCGTCTGCATCGTCCGGACGATCGCGTCGTCGACCTCGCGGCTCCGCAGCTCCTCTCTAAACCGATAGACGACGAGGAGCGAGTAGTCGATCGCGATCCCGAGGCCGATCAGGAAGACGAGGTTCGTGACGTAGGTCGCGGTCGTCAGGAAGTGCGCATAGATGTAGACGCCGCCGAGCGTCGCCATCACCGTGCAGGCCGCGAAGATGAAGGGCATCGTCACCGCAACCGAGAGGCCGAACACGGCCAGCAGGACGAGCACGGCGATCGGGAGCGCGATCATCTCCCCCTTCTGAAGGTCGGCCGCAAAGATCGGGTCGAGGTCGTGCTGGATCGCCGCCTGCCCGGTCACGTACGGCGTCACCTCGTGCGAGCGCGGCAGAGCAGCGAGGAGATCGTCGGTGTAGCCCTTCGCCTTCGCGAGCTTGAGCGTCGAGATGACGTCGCCGTACAGGAGGTGCCGGCCGGCGGGCGTGAGGCGGCGGGCGCGGGCGGTCGGGACCACGTGCGCAGCGCGGTCCACCGCGGACTGAAGCGGCACCACCCGCGCCGGGTCGAGCCCGTTCCGGACCCGCAGGACGATCGTGAACGCCCCGTCGCTGCGCTCGCCGAAGTGGCGCTCGAGGATCGACCGCGCGCGCTCGGAATCGGTCCCGGGCACGGTGAACTCGTTCGAGAGCAGCGGGCTGAGGCGGCTGAAGGCGAAGCCACCGCCGAGCAGCAGCACCAGCCAGATGGCCAGGATCGGCCACCGAAAGCGCAGCACTAGGCGAGTCCAACGTTCCATGCGTCTTGCCTCCGCTCGACTTCTTCCCACCCAAGCTAGCGGCTGCTAACTTGGCCCGGCGCCGAAGCCGCGTCCCGAGTAACGACGCTAGCGCATAGCGCGTTCTACCCTATGGCCGTGCCACGCAAAGATCAGGTCGCTGCCCGCCTCCAGGGCGAGATCCAGGAGCTCATCGACGAGCTCTGGCAGGTGCCGCGCTTCTCCGGCCTTCGTCGCGGCTTTCGCCCGCAGGTCGACGTGATCCGGACCGACGACGATCCGGCCGCGTTTCGCGTCGTCGTCGAGCTGGCGGGCGTCGATCCCGACGACGTCAAGCTCTACGCGGACGACCGGACACTCGTTCTGGTCGGCGAGCGCAAGCGAGCCCACCGCGGACGGTACTTCCACATGGAGATCGACCACGGGGCGTTCCAGCGCCGGATCGAGTTCGCCGAGCCTGTCGATCCTGCCGAGGGGCGCGCCGAGTACTCGCGCGGGCTGCTGACGGTCTCGCTGCCGATCGCGGAGCGGAAGCGCGCCGCGGAGACGGTCGTGATCGAGGTCGGAAGGAGCTCGTGAGCGAGCTGCTGACCGAAGAGCGCCTCGACGAGATCGAGATCCCGCCCGAGCTGCCTGTGCTGCCGTTGAAGGACACGGTGGTCTTCCCGCAGTCGATGACACCGCTCGCCATCGGCCAGGACCGGTCGGTGAAGCTGATCGAAGACGCGGTCGACGGCGAACGTGTGCTCGCGCTCGTGACCGTCGAGAACTCCGAGGCCGACCAGCCCGGCTGGGACGACCTCTACGAGATTGGCACCGCGGGGGTCGTCCACAAGATGATCCGCGTCCCCGACGGCACGCTGCGGATCCTGGTTCAGGGCATCCAGCGCGTCCGGCTCGACCGGCGGCTCAAAGACGAGCCGTACCTGGTCGGCGAGTTCTCCGAGGTTCCGGACGTCAACGACGAGTCGCCGGAGGTCGAGGCGCTGACTCGCAATGTGCAGACGCTGTTCGGCCGCGTGATCTCGTCCGTCCCCTACCTGCCCGACGAGCTCGAGCTGGCGGCCGCGAACGTGGACGATCCGGCGGCGCTCTCACACCTCGTCGCCTCGACGCTCCGGATCAAGACCGAGGAGAAGCAGCACCTGCTCGAGCTGACCGACATCGGCCAGCGGCTCCGCGAGATCTCCCTGATCCTCAACCGCGAGCTCGAGGTGGTCGAGCTCGGCTCGAAGATCCAGTCGCAGGTCCAGTCCGAGATGGAGAAGGGACAGCGCGAGTACTTCCTGCGCCAGCAGCTGAAGGCGATCCAGGAGGAGCTCGGCGAGGGCGACGCAGAGCAGGCCGAGGTGAACGAGCTGCGCGAGCGCCTCGCCGAGCTCGAGCTGCCGGAAGACGTGCAAAAGGCGGTCGACCGCGAGCTGTCGCGGCTCGAGAAGCTGCCCTCCGCGGCCGCCGAGTACGGCGTCATCCGCACGTACCTCGACTGGATCGTGACGTTGCCGTGGAACACCGTCACGCAGGACAACCTCGACCTCGACCGGGCGCGAGAGATCCTCGACGAGGACCACTACGACCTCGACAAGGTGAAGGAGCGGATCGTCGAGCACCTGGCCGTCTCGAAGCTGCGCAACGACGCCTCCGGCCAGATCCTCTGCTTCGTCGGCCCGCCCGGGGTCGGCAAGACGTCGCTCGGGCAGTCGATCGCGCGCACGCTCGAGCGGAAGTTCACCCGCATCTCCGTCGGCGGCGTCCGCGACGAGGCCGAGATCCGCGGTCACCGCCGCACGTACATCGGCGCGATGCCCGGGACGATCATCCGCGCGATCCGGGACGCCGAGTCCCGCAACCCGGTAATGCTGATCGACGAGATCGACAAGATGGGCGCCGACTGGCGCGGCGATCCGGCGAGCGCGATGCTGGAGGTGCTCGACCCCGAGCAGAACAAGAGCTTCCGGGACCATTACCTCGACCTGCCGTACGACCTCTCGAAGGTGCTCTTCATCTGCACCGCGAACCAGCTGGAGACGATTCCGCCGCCGCTGCTCGACCGGATGGACCTGATCCAGCTCTCCGGCTACACGGACGAGGAGAAGTTCGGAATCGCGCGAAAGTACCTGGTGCCGAAGCAACTCGAGGCCCACGGGCTCGACCCCGAGCAGGTGTCCTTCCAGGACAAGGGGCTAAAGCTCGTCGCCCGCGAGTACACGCGCGAGGCCGGCGTCCGCAACCTGGAGCGCAGGATCGCCGATCTTTGCCGCAAGGCCGCGCGCGAGGTCGCGGAGGGGAAGACGGCGAAGATCCGTATCGACGAGCGGAAGGTCCGCAGGTGGCTCGGGCCGCGGCGTTTCGCCGGCGAAGTACGCAAGCGGACGTCCGATCCCGGCGTGGCCACCGGACTCGCCGTCACCGCGGTCGGCGGCGACGTGCTCTTCATCGAGGCGACGGCGTACCCCGGCGAGGGGCGCCTGACCGTGACGGGTCAGCTCGGTGACGTGATGCAGGAGTCCGCCACCGCCGCCCACTCCTGGGTGCGCTCGCACGCCGAGCAGCTCGGCCTCGACCCGGATTGGTTCGCGAAGCACGACGTCCACCTGCACATTCCTGCAGGCGCGATCCCGAAAGACGGCCCCTCCGCCGGCATCACGATGGCGACGGCGATCGTCTCGCTCGTCCGCGGCGTCCCTGTCTCCGAGGAGGTCGCCATGACCGGCGAGATCACGCTCACCGGCCAGGTGCTGCAGATCGGCGGCGTGCGTGAGAAGGTGCTCGCGGCCCAGCGGGCGGGCGTGAAACGGGTGATCCTGCCGAGGGAGAACGAGCCGGATCTCGAGGAGCTGCCGAAGGAGACGCGCGAGGCGGTCGAGTTCGTGCTCGCGGATTCGCTCGACGACGTGCTCACGGCTGCCTTCGACGGCGCCGCTCCGGCGCGCCGGCCCGGGCCGGTCACGACGGATCGTCAGGCCGCGTCGGCTGTTTAGCGGTTAGTTTTCGCGGGGTAGAAGCCGCGGAACCGAGCGAAAGGACCATCGGAAATGGGAATGGCCAAGACGAGAGATCGCGTCTCCGACATGAGGCCGTACGTCGAGCGGGCGGTTCGTGACGAGGAGTTTCGTGAGAACGTGAAGAGCGCGTTTGGCACGGCCCGGGATGTCTACTACGAGCTGATGGGCCCGCGCGGGGTCACCGCCAAGGCGATGCGCGTCGCGTCGGACGAGGAGCTGCGCGACAGCCTCCGCTCGGCAATCGACGACCTGCGCGCCGCGGCCGACCGCGTCCAGCACGGCCCCAGCCACAAGGGACGGAACACCCTCATTGTCGGGATCGCGCTTGGCATCCTCCTCTTCAACCCGGTGACCGGAGCCGATACGCGGAAGTGGCTGAAGAACACCGTCTTCGGCTCCGAGGACGAGTTCGGCTACCAGGGCAACTCGAAGAGTTAGGGGAGCGGACGCTAGGGCTGGCCGGCGGCGACGAACCGGCCGCCGTCGACGTGCGTGGTCAGCCGCGCGGTCAGGGCGCGCCTGAGCGACTCCGGATCGAGCCCGCTCGCCTCGGAGATGTCGGAGGCCTGGAGGAGGATCGCCCCTGGCTTCGGCGCCGGACCTGCGACGCCGCGTAGGTAGCCCGCGACCTCCGGCGGGAACAGATCCGTTTGGTGCTGCCACGCGGTGAGGTACGGCGTCGGGTCGACGGCGCCGTCGTAACCGAGCGCGAGATACGCGACCGGGTGAACCTCGAAGTGGAGGTGGTAGGGCGTGCCTTCGGCATCGCCGGTGTTGCCGACGAAGCCGACCACGTCGCCCGCCTTGACCCGGTTCCCGTTTCGGGCCGCAGGGGAGTACGCCGAGAGGTGGGCGTAGTAGAACTCGTTCCCCTGGCCGTCGCGCAGCCAGAGGCGGTTGCCGCCGACGTCGTTCCAGCCGACCGAGAAGATGGTCCCGTCCGCACACGCGAGCACGGGCGCGCCGAGCGAGGAGAAGATGTCGTCTCCGTGGTGCCAGTTGCCGGCCACGTCGCCGCGGAAGGCGCCGAAGGTGTCCGTGAAGGACGCGTCCGGCCCGTAGACGGGGAAGACATAGCGGCCGGCCGTCAGCTTCGGCTGCAAGCCGACTGGGACTGGGCGTAGCGTCGGCGCAAGGCTGTTCGGCTTGCCTCGCTTCGGCTCGGGAGGCTTCGGCTGTTTCTGCTTCGCCGACGGCTTCGCCTTCTTGGTGGGCTTCGTCTTCGCCTTCGGCGCCGCAGGCGGAGGCGTTGGAGGCGGTGGTGGCGTCCCAGCCTGCACCCATGCCTCGGCGTACCCGACCAGGATCTGGCTCCCGGCGGGAAGTGCGCCGTGCGCGGCCGTCAGGTGGATGTCGAGCCCGGTCACGTAGGCGCGGTAGTTCTGGGCGCTGCCGGAGGCGCTGCGGGCTTCCGCCTGCTCGAGCGTGATCGCATAGCCCCAGTCGCCCAGCGCGACGCGGCCGTTCGGCGAGACGGCCGCGGCAGCGCCGTTGACGGTCAGGCTTCCCACCGACGCGCCCGCCAGATCTCCGGCGGCGTTCAGGCCGCTCGTCATCCCCCTGGCGCGGGCCGTGATCCCCGATGCTGTGACCTCGCCTCCGAACAGCGAGAACGAACTGACCTGGCTCGAGGCGCTCGACCGCGCGTTCGTTCCCGCGAACGCCGAGGCGGACACCGAAAGGGAGCCCGTCGTCACGATCGAGCCGTCGGCCGGATAGGCGAAGCCGGAGGCGTAGCCGACGCTGTCCGGTGGCGCGGATGCAGACGTCGACGAACCGCCCGCCTGGCCCGGAACGATGACCTTGATCCCGTATGCGCTCGCCGTCGAGCCGGCCTGAATGCTCGGCGCCGCCGCGCCTGCGCGACCGACGAGCAGGCAGACGCCGACGAGGCACAAGACGAGCGCGACCCGCATCACTCCGGCCGCATTATCGGCAAAGCGGTCCGACGATGCGACTGCGCAGTGCGGCGCGGCGCGGCTCTCAGGTTGCGAATGAGAATCGTTCTCAGGTAGCGTCAGGAAGATGCCGTCCGTCACCCTCTCGCTCCCGGACCGCGTCCGGCTGACGCCGCAACGGCGCGCACTGCTCGAGACAGTCGCGCGCTGGCGCGGCGCGTTCACCGCGCTCGAGCTGCACGATCGCGCCCGCCGCGCCGAGCCGCGACTAGGGCTGGCAACGACGTACCGGACGATCGAGCTGCTGCGCCAGACCGGGTCGATCAGGCCGCTCGCCGGGCAGGAGCCGAAGACGTACGTCCGCTGCCATCCCGGCCACCACCATCACCTGGTCTGTGTCTCGTGCGGAGCGGTTGAGGAGACGGAGTTGTGTGCCGCGCCGTCGGCGGCCGAGCTCGCGCGAAGGCATGGATTCGCCGCCGAGACGCACGAGCTCGACATCTACGGCACCTGCGCCGCCTGCACGTCGGGATGACCTGGATCGCGATCCCGCTCGCGGGGCTTACCGTGCTCTCGACCTTCGCGGGCGGGATGCTCGCGCTTCGCTACCGCCGCGAGCTGACGACGCTGATCGCGCTCACCGGCGGCGTCGTCGTGGCCGTGGCGTTGTTCGACGTCCTGCCGGAGGCGATCGACGCCGTCGACAACCCGCGCCGCGTGGCGCTCTTGATCGGCGCCGGGTTCATCAGCTTCTTCCTCGCCGAGCGGTTGCTCGTCCTCCACCACCGCGACGAGGCCGAGCAGGCGCGCGCCCACGCGCAGGTCGGCGTCATCGGCGCGGCGGGCCTCTCCATCCACAGCTTCATCGACGGGCTCGGGATCGGCCTCGCCTTCCATCTCGACGAGGCGACCGGGTTTCTCGTCTTCCTGGCGGTGGTCACGCACGACTTCGCAGACGGCCTGAACACCGTCAGCTTCGTGCTGAGCCAGCGGCAGGACCGCCGCAAGGCGCTCACCTGGCTCGCAATCGACTCGCTGGCGCCGCTCGCCGGCGCGATCGTCGGCACCTTCCTGTCGATCTCCGACTACGCCCTCGGACATCTGCTCGCCGTCTACACCGGCTTCTTCCTGTACATGGGCGCCACCGATCTCCTGCCTGAGGCGCATCACCATCCTTCCCGCGTACGCGTCGCGCTCACGGTCGCCGGCTTCGGCGTCACATTGCTGATCGCACGCGCCGCGGCAGGCTAGCTCGGCGAGCTGCGTTCCTTGCGCTGGCGCTCGACGAAGCGACGAAAACGCTCGCGGGCCTCCTCGTCCGGCCCGAGCGACCCCTCGTCGGCATAGCGGGTGTCGGCTGCCACTTCCTCGGCGACCGCGCGCACCTGTTGGACGACCCGCGCCTTGTGGTCCGGGTTCTCCAGCAGCTTTTCGATCCACGTCTTCGAGCCGTTGTAGGGCTCGATGTCGTGCTCGACCAGCAACTCGCCGAGGACGATGCCGACGCGGATGTAGGCGAAGGTCTTGAACGCGAGCAG